>NZ_BAAHXV010000006.1:0-177094 GCF_054657895.1 Desulfatiferula olefinivorans
CTCCAACTTTAGGGGAATGCATAACCAGATAATAGTTTATCCCATACATAATCATGTCAACGCCATTTTTGATGAACTCGTAAAAACTCGGTTTGTCTGTCCTTTTTGGAGGGGCTTGCCGGCGGGGAGGGAGGCGTGATAAGGTTGGGTTTATTTTTAAAGGAACAGGGACTGCCGCGTTTTTCGATGCCGCCAGGGGTCAGAAGTGCGCTGCATGGAGGAGAGCGTGTCATGAAATGCGGAAAAGAGCGTGTCGCAAAGGGGTTGGTGATGATGTGGGCCTGCCTGGTCCTGGGCCTCGCCGCGACAGCCCCGGCTGACACGATCACGATTGTCGCCGATGAATGGTCGCCCTATAACGGCAACCCCGCTTCGAACAAACCGGGCTACGGCATTGACATCGCCAAACGGGTGTTCGAAACCGAAGGACACACGGTTGTCTATACCGTCATTCCCTGGAGCCGGGCGATTCTGGACACCCGGGAAGGAAAATACAACGCCGTCATCGGCGCTCTCAGGGAGGATGCCCCCGATTTCATTTTTCCGGATGAGGCGTTCGGTCTTTACCGGAACGCCTTTTTCGTGAAAAAAGGGCATCCCTTTCGGTATCGCGGCCCCGAGTCCCTGCTGACGGTCAGGGTCGGCCTGATCAAGGATTATTCCTATGGCGAACCCCTCGATGCTTTTTTCTCGGCCAACAGGCACCTTGTCCAGTATTCCTATGGCGAGGACCCCCTTGAGATAAACATCAACAAGCTGCTCCTTGACCGCTTCGATGTGCTTGTCGAAGACATGAATGTCTTTCGTGAAAAAGCACGCGTCATGGGCGTCTCCGATCAGATCGTCACGGCGGGCATTGCCGGGAAAGGCCATTTTGTGTACATTGCCTTTTCTCCCCGTATCGAAAAATCGTCACGCTATGCCGGCATGCTCAGCGCCGGAATCAGGCGATTGAAGGCCTCAGGCGAACTGGACAGTATCCTTGGCGCATACGGCTTGTCTTATTGGAAGTAAAAAAACGGCAGACCTTAGGGCGATCATGGCCGACGACAACAAAAAGAATGACCGGCATCCCACCGAATCCATCCTCGAAAGTATTTCGGACGGGGTCTTTACCGTCGACGCCGAATGGCGCATCACCTCCTTCAACCGGGCCGCCGAAGAGATCACCGGAATCTGCCGCAGCGAGGCCATCGGCAGGCGCTGCTCGGACGTGTTCCGGTCAAGCATGTGCGGGGCCGATTGCGCATTGCAGCAAACCCTTGCAACCGGTCGGCCCATCATCGGCAAATCGGGTTTTTTCATCGACGCCGGGGGGAACCGGGTCCCGATCAGCGTCTCCACGGCGGTACTCAAAGACAGCGGAGGCCGGGTCATCGGCGGGGCCGAAACCTTTCGGGACCTCTCCGAGGTCGAGGCCCTGCGTTTGGAACTGGAAGGACGGGTCCGCCTGGGGGACCTGACCAGCCGAAGCCCCCTGATGCAGCGTCTGTTCGAGGTCCTTCCCGCCATTGCCGCCAGCCCGAGCACCGTCCTGATTTCCGGCGAAACCGGAACCGGCAAGGAACTGATGGCCCGGACCATCCACAGCCTCAGCCGGGTGAACAAAGGACCCTTCATTGCGGTCAACTGCGGTGCCCTGCCCGATTCCCTGCTTGAATCGGAACTGTTCGGCTACAAGGCAGGCGCCTTCACCGGGGCGACCAAAGACAAACCCGGACGTTTCGCCCTGGCCCGGGGCGGAACCCTTTTGCTCGACGAAATCGGAGAAATCAGCCCGGCTCTGCAGGTCAAACTGCTGCGGGTGCTTCAGGAGAAGGTCTACGACCCCCTGGGCGCGACCCGGCCGGAGACCGCCGACGCCCGGATCATCGTGGCCACCAACAAGGATCTGGCCGATCAGGTCCGCCGGGGCCTGTTCCGGGAAGACCTCTACTACCGGGTCAATGTGGTCCGGGTGGAACTGCCGCCCTTGAGGCGGCGCAAGGAGGATATTCCCCTCCTGGCCGAACAGTTCACGGCCCGTTTCAACCGCCTGCACGGCAAAGCCGTCGAAGGATTCGACGCCGAAGCCCTGTCCCTCCTGATGGCCCACCACTGGCCGGGCAACATCCGGGAGCTTGAAAACATCATCGAACGATCGTTCATCCTCTGCAACGCCGGCCTGATCGGCATCGCCCACCTTCCCGGCGAACTGACGGCCCATGGCGCTTCATCAAACGGCGGGTCCACCATGAAAAAGGCCCACGATATCCTGGATGCCCAGGCCATCCGATCGGCCCTTGATCGCAACCGCGGCAACCGCCTGGCCGCCGCCCGTGATCTGGGTATTCACAAGACCACCCTCTTTCGCCGCATGAAGAAGCTGGGCCTGCCCCTGCCCGACAAGGACGGCCGCAGCGCCCGAAGACAGTAGCATTTGTGAACCAGTGCGCCACCCATACAGTAGCGCATATGCAACTATTTGGCCATCAAACATCCTGTCGATAATTCATTTTATTCATCAATAACAATATCTTGAAATAAAATATCCCATCCGGGCCGCTCTGGCATCCCCCTTGCTCTATAAAAGGGTAACGCAAGGAAAGGACAGGGTCGTGAAAACAGCTTTCGCCTATTGGGACAACCGAATCGCACCGGTCTTCGATACCGCCCGTCAGATTCATATCGTCGAATCCGAGGGAAGGCGTGTTGTCCGCGAATCCCACAGCCCTCTGCCCGACGAATCGCCTTGGGCCAAGGTCGGCAAACTCGCTGAGCTGGGCGTTGACACCCTGGTCTGCGGAGCGATTTCACGATCCCTGGCCGAGTTGGTCGAGGCCAACGGCATCGCGATCGTTTCCTTCGTGACCGGAAGCCTGGATGCGGTCATCGGAGCCTCTCTCCGGGGGGGGCTCAGGCGCAAGATGTTTGCAATGCCGGGCTGTCCGGACCGGGGGCGTCGCACCCGGGGGGGACACCCTTTCCGGCAGACCTCGGAAAAAGCCGTGGGACGGCGGCAGGGCCGGGGCCGCCCCCCGGCATCGGGACCGTCGGGCCGATGCGTCTGCCCGACATGCGGGCATACCGAAACCCATATTCCGGGTATGCCCTGCGTGGAACGAACCTGCCCGGCATGCAAAGCGGTCATGCGACGGCAATGACCCTTAACGGATAGAAGCCCCCCCGTCGGAAAACGGGGGCCGTTTAAAATCAAACAAACAACACACAAGGAGGACATATCATGCCACGAGGAGATCGCACAGGACCCAACGGAATGGGATCCATGACAGGACGCGGTGCAGGTTACTGCGCCGGAACGGGCGCCCCCGGATTCGCAAACGGGGCTCCCGGACGGGGTCTGGGCCGGGGCGTTGGCGCCGCCGGTCGTAACGCCGGATACGGCCGACGCTACGGCGGTTTTGGGCCGGGCAGGGGACGGGGTTTCGGCGGGTTCACCGGCGGGGGCGTCCAGGCAAACCCGGCTGCGGACACGCTGAATCTGAAACAGCAGGCCCGGGAGTTGAAATCCAGGCTTCGCACCATTGAGCAGCAGCTGGCGGCCATGGGGACCGAACCGGATGAATCCTGACCCAACGTCGTGACGGCGTCGACCACACCGGCGCCGTCATCCCCCCGACCGGACACGACAACACCGTGAGCCGTTCAAACAGAGGAAACGATGCATCGCGCCATCGTTTTTTCTGTTTGAATGGAATCCCGGGGTCACGGGCCTTGAAAATCAAGGAACGCGCCCTGAGCAATCAGATGGACCGCAATTCACACGGAGGCACGACAACCATGAGTCAGGCGGATGTCACAAAAAACGAAAGCAAAAAGACCACCTGCCGCAGCTGCACCAGCAAAACCTGCCCGGCACAGACCCAGCGTCATGACGAAAGCGACGAGGAGTTCGCCGATCGGCAGAAACTCCAGTCCCGGCTTTGCCGCATCAAACACAAAATCGTCGTTCTCTCGGGAAAGGGCGGGGTCGGCAAAAGCACCGTGTCGGTCAACCTGGCCACGGCCCTTTCCATGGCGGGTTATCGGGTGGGCCTTCTGGACATCGATATTCACGGCCCCAGCATTCCGACCATGCTGGGCATCGCCTCCCGGTCCGTCGAAGCGGACCATGAAGGGCTTTTGCCCATCGAGGTCAACGGGCTCAAGGTCATGTCCATCGGTTTTCTGCTCGAAAACCAGGATGAGGCCGTGATCTGGAGGGGCCCCCGGAAAATGGGCGTGATCCGTCAGTTCCTGAGGGATGTGTCCTGGGGCGATCTGGACTATCTGATCGTGGACTCTCCCCCCGGCACCGGTGACGAGCCCCTGTCCATCTGCCAGATATTAGACACCCTGGACGGAGCGGTCATTGTGACCACCCCCCAGAAGGTCGCCTCGGTGGATGTCCGAAAATCCGTCACCTTCTGCAACACCCTTAACGTTCCGGTTCTGGGCGTGGTCGAAAACATGAGCGGGTTTGTCTGCCCCGCCTGCGGGACCGTCACCCATATCCTGCCGTCCGGGGGAGGACGGGCCCTGGCCGAAAGCATGCACGTGCCTTTTCTGGGCGCCATTCCCATGGATCCCGCTGTGGCCCTGAGCGGCGACACCGGTCAGGCCTTTGTCGCAGGCCATGCCGAAAGCCCCACGACGTCCGCCATGCAGGACATCGTCAGGCCCCTGATCGAGGCGGGCGGGCGGAAGGCGGCGTCATGACATCTGCCTCCGTCACCCTCACCCTCCTTGTCGACAACCACTCGGAAAACGGCTGCCGGGCCGAACACGGATTTTCCATGTGGATTGAAGCCGACGGCCGAAACATCCTGTTCGACACCGGCCAGACCCACGCCTTTTACGCCAACGCCAAACGCCTTGGGATCGATGCCGACCGCGCCGATCTGGTGGTGCTCAGCCACGGTCACTACGACCATACCGGCGGCCTGCCCCACGCCGTCCATCAGGATCATCCCGTCCATCTTTACGGCCATCCGGGCATCGTCCGGCCCCGGTACAGCATCAGGGAGGGCGTCGCCGCGCCCATTCACATGCCCCGCCCCTCCATGGTGACGATCGACCGGCTGCCCCGGGAATACCTTCACTGGGTCCACCGGCCCATGACCCTCACGGACCGTATCGGACTCACCGGCCCCATTCCCCGGCTCACCGGGTTCGAGGACACCGGCGGGCCCTTCTTTCTCGATCCCGCGGGCCACAGGCCGGACCCCATTGACGACGATCTGGCTTTGTGGATCAACACCGACCTGGGACTGGTGGTCTGTTGCGGATGCTGCCACAGCGGACTGATCAACACGCTGAACCGGGTGAGGGCGCTTACGGACGAGCCAAGGATCCGGGCGGTCATCGGCGGTTTTCACCTGGTGAACGCCGACGAAGGGCGTCTGGAACAGACCGCCGCCGCTCTGAACGATCCGGCCGTCGCCGCCGTCATCCCCTGTCACTGCACGGGAGATGCGGCGACAGCGTACCTTGAGAGGGCCCTGGGGCCCAAGGTCCTAACCGGCGGCGCGGGAAAGGTTTTCACGTTCTGAGACCGGCTGCCCCTTATTCGTGAGGTTCGCCTGTTCCGAGCAGCCGGGCCGCGGCGGCCAGAAGGGCGTGAAGATCAAGGGGTTTGCTCAGAAACGCCGAGGCTCCGGCGGCCTCGGCGGCCTCGCGGTCTGCGGCCATGGCCCGGGCGCTGATGACGATCACCGGAAGGCCCGACAGACGAGGATGTCCGCGAATCTGTCCAAGCACGGAAAGGCCGTCGCATTCGGGCATGGCGATGTCCAGAATCAGAAGGTCGACATGTCTCCGTTCGTCCAGGCGTTTGAGGCACTTCGCCCCGTCACCGGCCACGATGATCTCGGGGCCAAAGGGCTGGAGGTGCTGAATCAGGGCATACACGGTGCGCATGTCGTCATCGGCGAGGACCAGGACCTTTCCCCGGAGGAACCGTCCCGTATCCGCCGAGGGGACACCGGCCGGAACCCCGGGCGGTGCCGGCGCATCGACCGGCTGCTTTGAGGACTTGTCAAACGAATGATCGGGAAGGTAAAGCGTGAAGACGCTTCCCCGCCCCGGACTGCTTTCGACCAGGATATCCCCGCCCAGCAGCTGGGCCAGAACCCGGGACACCGGCAGGCCCAGCCCCGTCCCGCCGTACTGCGACGCGGTATGGGGTTCGGCCTGGCGGTACTGCTCAAAAATCATGCCCCATTTTGCCCGATCGATGCCGATACCGCTGTCTTCCACCACAAAGGCCAGGGTCTTTTCGTGCGCAAGTCCGGCCAGGCCGATCATCGACAGGTCCTCCGACGGATCGGGACGCCTGATGTGCAGACGCACATAGCCGCGGTGGGTGAACTTGACGGCATTGGCCACCAGGTTCCGCACAATCTGTTCGAGTTTCTGGATATCGGTCACAAAGGTTCCCGTCAGGCCCGTCTGGGGCCGGATATCGAAGGCGAGTCCCTTGACTTCGGCCATTTCACGAAAATACCCGCTGATTTTACGACAGAAATACTCGATGCTCACCCGGGTCAGGTGGACCTCCATGCGACCGGCTTCGAGCCGTGACAGATCGAGCAGATCGTTGATCAGTTCAAGAAGGTCCCGTCCGGCGTCCCGGATAACGGCCGCGTATTCCGCTTCCTTGTCCGACAGACGGCCGGAGCTGTTCCGGGCCAGAAGCTCGGACAGAAGGATGATGCTGTTCAGGGGCGTCCGGAGTTCGTGGCTCATGCCGGCGAGAAATTCGGATTTGTGCCGGCTGGACTCCTCGACCAGCCGGGCCTCCTGTTCGATGCGTTTCTTGGCCGCTTCGAGTTCCCGGCTTTTTTTCTCGATGATATCCTTCTGGCGCCCCTGTTCGGCATAGGCCGCCTGAAGGGCCTGTTCGGCCTGCTTGCGTTCGGTGAAGTCGCTGCCCACGGCCAGGACGCAAAGCTCATCGTCGATCATCAGGGCATCCATGGAAAACATCGCATAGCGCGTTTCCCCGGCCTTGTTCTTCACGATCAGTTCAACATTCTCGATGTGGCCGGTGTCGCGGATCAGGGTCTGGATTTTTTTCCGCTGGGACCTTTCGGGATACAGATCGAGGTCGATGATGGTGCTGCCGATCAGCTCATGGGCCCCATAGCCGGTCAGGCGGCAGGCCGATTCATTGGCATCGATGATGCGGCCCTCAAGCACGGTAAACAGCACCATGATCACCGAACTGGAATGGAAGGCCTTGTAGAATTTCTCCTCGGAATCGCGCAGCATGGGCTCTTCGCCGTCACGTCCGGGGTCGTCGGCAGATCGTTGCATGGGGCCTGAATCCTTTCCTTGTCGCGGGGTGTCTGTCCTTAACGGCACATCTTCTTCATGTTTAACAGGTCACGCCCCGTCCGTCAAACAAAAGGATCACGTTTAAGGGAACGAGAAGGCCCGCCTCACCGATTCCGCGTTCGTCCCCCGCCCGTCGTTCAAAATAGGGGTTTACATTTATCCGGCCCATTGATAATATATTCAAATATTTTCAGGCCATTCCATCCGTTTGACCCCAGGCGTCAAGGCGGGCCGCAGAAGGAGGCATGGGCCGGATGCCTCTCCCCGCCGCCTGTTTTTCGATGATTTTCCGGTGACAGCCCGGGCATCGTCTGTTCACCGTCGCAAGGAGCCCGATATGAGCATGCACCCCGACAATCGCCCCTCCCTGTCCCTGGCCGCCGTCCGGCCGTCGCGGCAGACCCTGTTTATCGCCAACAGTTTTTTCCTGATTGTTCTGGCCTTCGTGTCCGGTTACAACTTCAAGGGCTACACGATAAGACGGGACATGGAGGCGTCCATGGCCGAATCGGCACGGTATCTCGAACGTATCCGGGCCAATTACGAGGAAGCCAACGCCATTTTAAGCGATCTGGACCGGACCTACCGGACCCGATTCGAAACCCGGATCGACCCGGCCCTGATTCCCCCGCCGTCGGCGCCTGTCATGGCGATGCCGCAGGCGGCGGTCCCGGCGGACAGTCCGGCCCCGGGCCTTCCCGCAGCCGCCGGCGCGGATCAGGCGGAGAAAAAACCCGACGTCCTTGCCGTTTCTCCCCCTGCGGCCCCCGCGGCGCCTCCTGCCGTCATTCCCCAACAACCGGACCCCTCCCAGCCCCACGTCCACGTCCGCCACATGGTCATGCACGGCGATATGCTCTCGGCTCTGGTTCCCAAACGGGAGATGCCTTTTTTCCTCTATGAAAACCCGACGATCACCGATCCCGACCGGATCTTCCCCGGCCAGACCATCCTGCTCCGGGTGCCCGAGGTTCATGTCCGCCGGGGGACCTACATGAACCGGTATTTCATCCGACCCGCCGAGGGCGCCTCAGGGAAAAAGGATCTCCGCCTGGTCCGGCATCTGACGATTCCCGAGCATACCGGCGTCCTGGGCTTTCTGATCCGGGAAAACCCACAGACGGTCAGGCCGGACACGGTGCCCTTCATCGATCTGTCCCGCACCGCCCCCGTCCTGATGGACCGACGGCTTGGCGGCAACCGGGGTGCCGCCAATATTCTGTCCCGGGCAAGAAGGATCGGCGCCGACCACGGGCCCATGCTTTTCATAACCGACACCATCCCCCACACGGCATTGAAAAAAACCTACCGGGGCATCCGGGAATCGGGATGGACGGAGCCGGCCGCCCACGACCGGGCGATCCTTGAAATCCTGTCGGCGTATTACGAGGCGCAGACGAACCGTCCGCCCGACCGGGAGCCGATCCACTTTTTCATTTTCGGAGACACCGTGGTCCAGGCCGCCTGCCTGGTCCCCGAACATTTTGAAGACAGACCGGACAAACCCCGTATCCGGATCGCCGTGGCCTACGCCGGCGTCCGAACGCCCCGGGCCCTGTCCACCCTTCAGCAGGCCCTGGGCATCTGCCGGGTTCAGCCGGGAGAGATGACCCTGGTCCGGTCGGGAACCCTGTCCGGCTTTCTGCCGAAGGCCCGCGAATCTCAAAAAAAAGTCAAGCAAGGACCCGGATCAACCGATAAACCATAAAATGCAAATCAAGGCGGAATGGATGAACGACTTACGCGAAACGCCACGAATCGACGCCGGCCAGATGATTGTCATCCGTCCCGAAGGCAGCCTATCCGGCCCTCCCGTCCAGGCGATGGTTCTGAACATGAGTCTGGACGGTGCCCTGATCGAGACCCGTGACCCTGTCTCCTGGGACGCCATGGCCCTGACCAATGAGTACAAGCATCAGCGCATGACCGTCCGGGCCAAGGTGGTGCATCAGGACGATTTCAGCGGCGGGGCCTTTCTGTTCGGACCCCATCGCACCGGCCTGCGGTTTCTGGACGGCCATGACATGACCCGGGAATTCATTTTCTCCGTCGTCAAGTGTATGGAAAAAGCCGCCGGCGGATTCCAGGCCGACGGCAGCGATCTGCCGTCCGACTGGATGGATACCAACCAGATCAACGCCGAACTGTTTTCACTGGACGCCCCCGACGACGAGGAGATGCCCGCACCGTCGCGGGAAGCGGTCAGGGCTCCCACCATCCGGGAGCAGAAACCTGAGGCCCCGGCGCCCGTCGCCGATGCACCGGCCCCTGCCGCCGTGCAGCACCGGCAGGCGATAAGGCCGGTCGAGACACGGCCCAGGCCCGCCGAACCCAAACGGAGGAGGTTCCCGACGATCCCGGTTTTTCTGGGCCTCGCCCTTCTGGTCCTGGGGGCATCGTTGATGGTTTTTCGCCATCCCGCGCCCCAGACCTCAAGCGAGCCGACCTGGATGGAACGGCTGGGCCTGGACCTTCCCTTCGTCACGCATCGGTCTCCGTCGTCCGAAACGCCCCCGGCCGCTCCGCCTCCGGCCGCCCTGGTCCGTGAGACCATCTCGGGCACCGCGGTGACCGGTGACAGCCTGGGAACGATGTTCGTGATTCGCGGCATGCTGACGATACGAAAAGCCTATCCGCCCGAGGGAATCCGAATCCGGGCCGCCCTGCTCGATGCATCGCGCAAGCCCGTGGCCGACGTCGAGGTGATGCCCGGCCACCGGGCCGATGACCGGCAGGTCGCCCGATTCGGCAAGGGCGATCTTGATCGCATCGCGCAGGTGCTGCCCGAGGTCCGAACGGGGGACCCGGTCCCCTTTCTGGTTATTTTTCCAAACGTTTCAGGAAGCATCGAATCGTATACCGTCGAACTCACGTTCAAAGACCCATGACCCTGTGAGGCCCATGCACATCAGACGTTTTGCCGAAAAAATCATCGGCCTCCCGGCCGGCCTTCCCGACGACGATGCGTCGCTTCGTGACGAGGATCTTGCGGCCGTCAACCGGCTGCGGTCCGTGACGGTGCTGACGCTGTTTTTCTGTCTGTCCCAGCCGGTTTTCGTCCTCGTGTACCTGGTTTTGGGCAACCCTGTTCTCTCCGGATTTTCGGCCCTCTGCGGTGTGGCGGCCCTGGCCTGCCTGATCTTTCTCAAAACGACCCGGCGGTCCGTCGCGGCCGCCCACATGCTGGCCCTGGTGTTTACCGCATCGATCCTGGTCACGGCCGCCGGAACCGGGGGCGGAAAGAGCCCCGTCCTCATCTGGCTGATTCTTCTTCCGGTGGGGGCGGGCTTTGCCGTCCATGCCCGTGCCTGCCTGGTTTACGGCCTTTTGGCCGCACTGATCGTCTTTTTTTTTCATGGATTTCATCGTCCCGCCGACGCAGCGGCGCCGTTTTTCGACCACCGGTTCTTCGCCCTTCACCTGTTGTCCCTTCTGACCGTGACCGTGGGCCTGGTCTTTGCCTTCCAGAAACGCCAGACCGATCTTCTGGCCCGGGTGTCGGACTCGGAAAAAACCTTCCGTGACCTGTCGTTCAAGGCGGAGAAAGCCAGTGAATTCAAAAGCGAATTCCTGGCCAACATGAGCCACGAAATCCGGACCCCCATGAACGGAATCATCGGAATGATGCATCTGCTTCTGGAAACCCGCCTCGACCAAAACCAGGAGCACTACGCCCGCATCGTGTTCAACAGCGCCCAGGGCCTTCTGACCATTCTCAACGACATTCTGGATTTTTCCAAAATCGAGGCGGGCAAACTCGACCTCGAAATCCTCGATTTCGATCTTACCGTGGCCCTGTCGGACATGAACGCCATGTTCACCATACAGGCAGAGCAAAAGGGCATCGGTTACACTTTCACCGTGGAGGCCGGGACCCCGACCCTGCTCCGGGGCGATCCGGGGCGGGTGCGCCAGATCCTGACCAATCTCACGTCAAACGCCGTCAAATTCACCGATATCGGCACGGTGTCGGTGTCCGTGTCCTCCGTCTCCGATGATCCGGAGAAGCCGGTGCTCCGCTTCCGGGTGTCCGATACGGGCATCGGTATTCCCCCTGAAAAAATCGACGGGTTGTTCGACACCTTCACCCAGGCCGACACCTCCACCACCCGCATGTACGGCGGCACCGGCCTGGGGCTGTCCATCTGCCGCCTGCTGGTCCAGATGATGAACGGCTCTATCCGGGTCGAAAGCGAGGAATTTATCGGCAGCACCTTCGAGGTCACCCTGCCCTTTGAGCCCCGGCAGCCCGACAGCCGGGCCGATCTTTCCATCGGCGGCTCGCTGCGGGGGCGGCGCATTCTGATCGTCAGCGAAAACCGGACGGTGATCGAAAGCCTGACCCGTCAACTGGACGGCTTGGGGCTTTTTATCGAATCCGCCGACGCCCTGAACAAGGTGCCCGGAAGGCTCGAACAGGCGGCGGCCGAAAACCGGCCCTTCCACGCCGCCCTCCTGGACCTTCAGAAACAGGGAGCCTGTATCGAGCGCATGGGTCTGGCCGTCAAACAGCAGGCCGCCATCCGGGAAACCGACCTGGTACTGATCACCGCCAACGGGGAAAAAGGCGACGCCCGACGGTTCGAGGAGGCCGGTTTTTCCGCCTACCTGAGCAAACCCGTCCACGCCGCCCTGCTCATCGACTGCCTGAGGGCCCTGACCACCCGGAAGGACCGGGACGGGTCCGCCGCCTTCTCGCTGATCACCCGGCACAGTCTGGCGGAAAGCCGAAAACGGAATCTTTCCCTGCTGATCGTGGAAGACAACGACACCAACCTGATCGTGGCCCGGGAACTTCTGGCCCGCATGGGATACCGGGCGGACAGCGCCCGCAACGGCAGGGAGGCGGTCGAGGCCTGCGGGACCAGACCCTACGACCTGATCCTGATGGACTGCCAGATGCCCGTCATGGACGGGTTCGAAGCCACCCGGGCCATCCGGGCCGCCTCCGGATACGAAAACCGGCCCGTCATCGTCGCCATGACGGCCAACGCCCTGTCGGGGGTCCGGGATCAGTGCATCGAAGCGGGTATGGACGATTACATCACCAAGCCGGTCAACCCCGACGACCTGAGACGGGTGCTCAGCCGCCACACCCGGCCGGACCTGGCCGGCGCCGCCCGCGACACCGATGATATCCCTAACGAGCCGCCGAAAGAACCTGCGGCGGTCGGCGAGGCGGTCTTCGACAGAGACGCCATGCTCAGTCGCTTCGGCCAGGACCGGGAACTGGTTCGCGTGGTGCTCGAATCCTTTCTTGAGGAATCGAAGGGCCTGATGAACGGCATCGAAGACGCCGTCGAGGCCCGGGACACCGACGCCATGGAATCGTTGGCCCACGCCCTCAAAGGATCAGCGGCCAACGTCAACGCCGCGGCCCTGACCCGGACGGCCCGTCGCTTCGAAACGGCGGCACGGCAGAACGCCTTCGACATCCTGCCCTCCCTGCTTGAGGAGCTAAAGCGACACTACGCGCGATTTACAAAGGAGATCTCACCATGATGCAACTGGAATCCTTGTCGATTATGATCGTCGACGATATGGAAAGCATGCGGAAATCCATCCGGGGCATGCTCAAAATGCTCAACATCGGAAAAACCGTCCGCCTGGCCGAAAACGGACGGGAGGGCTGGCGATTGCTCAACGACGTTCCGGTGGACATGGCCATCATCGACTGGAACATGCCGGTCATGAAAGGCATCGAGCTTCTCGAACTCATCCGGGGCAGCAAGGAGCACCGGGACATGCCGGTGATCATGATCACGGCGGAGGCGGAAAAGGAAATCGTGGCCGAAGCCGCCGAATCCGATATCGACGGGTACCTTCTCAAGCCCTTGACCACCCAGTCCCTGGACGAAAAAATCCGGAGCGTCATCGCCCTGGCCAACCAGCCGGCCCCGGCCACGGTTCACATGCTCAAAGCCCGGGATTTCGAAGAAGCCGGGGACCTTTCTTCCGCCATCGCCGAGGCCAAGGAAGCTCTCAAGGGGCGACCGACCTCCTCGCGCATTTTACGGAAACTCGGCCAGCTGTATTCGGCCATGGGCAACGACGACGTGGCCGAAAAATGCCTTCAGAAAGCCGTCTCCGTCAACAGCCATGACGCCGTCAGCCGATATATTTTAGGTGAACTCTGCCTGAAAAAGAACGATCTGGCCGGAGCCATCAAATACTACGACCAGGCCATCACCATCAGTCCCCGGAACATCTCCAAGGGGGTGGACCTGGGCGAGGTCCTGCTCAAACAGGGCATGGGCACCGAGGCCATGGCAATCTTCGAAAAGGTGATCCGCTATTCGGGCAAAAGCCTGATGCAGACGGAAAAGGTCGTGGAATGCTGCATTGCGACAGGCGAATACCGCTACGCCATGGGTCTGATCGAAGGAATTCTCAAGGACAACCCCACCCGCTTCGATCTGCTGTTCACCCTGGCCGGCCTTCACGAACGCTGCGGCGACACCGCCTCGGCCCTGGCCTGCTACAAGGAAGTGGACGAGGGCTCGCCCGACCACGTGGGAGCCAAGCTGGCCATCGCCAAAATTTATTTCTACCAGAAAAAAACCTTCGTGGTCGAAGATTACCTCAAGCAGGTGCTCACCCTGGAGCCGGACAACGTCGAAGCCAGGACCCTGTTGAAAAACAACCTCTGAGCCGGTCGTTCATGGCCGGATGAATAAATAATGCGGCCGAAAAGACCCGCATACAAACGTTCTTCCTACCCGTACACAAGGAGACAAGCATCATGATCAAGAACCTGAGAATCGGCGTTCGTCTGTTTGTCGGTATCGGCTGCGTTTTAGCCGTCATGGTCGTCGCTCTGGGCCTTTATGCCCTGACCCTTTCCCGGACCGTGGACCGCTTCGATCACATGATGGCCACGGAAATCACCATCCGGCAGAAAGCGGGAGAGATTCAGCAGTTCATGCTCCAGGCCAGGCGGTCTGAAAAGGATTTCCTGCTGCGCAAAGACATCACATACAAAGCGGATGTGGAAAAAGAGATCGCCGCCCTGCTTGCCGCCAACCAGACCGTCATGGACACGGCCACATCCGCGGGCATTTCCGAAGCCCTTGCGCACGGAACGAAAATCCAGGGTTTCGCCAGGGAGTATCTCGAGCATTTCACGGACCTGACCGCCGCCCATGAAACCATGGGGCTCGATCACACGGCCGGTCTCCAGGGCCGTTTCAGAGCAGCCGTCCACGACCTCGAAGCCAGGCTCAAACACTACGAGGTCGAAACCCTTTTCGTGGACCTGCTCCAGATCCGGCGTTTCGAAAAAAATTACGTCATGAAACCCAATGCGGCGGATCTGAACCAATTGAGGCAGGCCCTTGACCGGTTCGTTCAGGAACTGCCGGCATCCGGCCTCGCGCCCGAGGTGAAGACGTCCTTTTCAGAGGCCCTCCGGACCTACACAAACGCCCTGGACCGTCTTGCGGGTGGCGCGGCCGCAGCCTATGGCGACATGCAGGCCGCCGCCCGGACCATCGAAACCGGCCTCAACGAATACTATGTTCCCGGCATCAGGGCGGACCTTCTGATGATCAGGCGTCATGAGAAAGACTACCTGCTGCGGGGTGAGAAAAAATACGTCGACCAGACCCGGGGCGCCGTCAAGGCCCTGGTCCAAAGCCTGAACGGCTCCGGCATAGCGGATGACAGTAAGGCGGACCTGGTCCGGCAGCTCGACCGGTACACCGAGGCCTTCGATGCCCTGGTCGCCGAACAGCAGACGGTCGACGCCCTGATGCAAACCATGCGCAGCGCCGTCCACAACATCGAGCCGGAAGTGGCCGAACTTGCCGCGGACGCCGCCCGGCGGGCCGAAAAAACCGCCGCGGAAGCAAAAGATGCCGTTGCCTTTGACGGCGCCCTGGCCAAAATTATCGGGGTCATCGCCGTCATCATCGGCATGCTGGTCGCATGGTTCATGACCCGAAGCATCTCGCTGCCGGTCCAAAAAATCGTGGGCATCGCCCGGGACATCGCCGGCGGCGATCTGACCAAATCCATCGACATCGACCAGAAGGACGAAATCGGCATGCTGGCCCTGGCCTTCCGGGACATGCAGGAAAAAATCAACACCCTGGCCTCTGAAATCAAAGACCTCACCGCCGGCATCCTGAACGGAAAGCTGGATACCCGGGCAGACGGGAAAGGGCTGGACAGAGGGTGGCTGGACCTGATCACCGGCCTCAACGGCCTCATCGAGGCCTTTGTCAAGCCCATGAACCTGTCCGTCCGTTACATGACCGATCTGTCCGTCGGCGTGATTCCCGATAGAATCACCGACGATTACAAGGGGGATTTCGACAAGATCAAGATGAGCATGAACCGCCTGATCGACTCCATGCATGAAATCACCCAGGTGGCCATCCGCATGTCCGAAGGCGATCTGATGGTCGACGTGAAGGAACGCTCCGACAACGACACCCTGATGGCGGCCTTAAACGGCATGATCCACAGCCTGAAACAGGTGATGACCGAAGTGAACCAGGCCTCCGGTTACGTGGCCGCGGGCAGCCAGCAGATGAGCAGCACCTCGGGGCAGATCGCCGCCGGCGCCTCGGAGCAGGCCTCATCCATCGAGGAGGTATCCTCGTCCATGGAGGAAATGAGCGCCAACATCCGGCAGAACGCCGAAAACGCCCAGCAGACCGAAGCCATCGCCGTCCAGACCTCCAAGGACGCCCAGAAGGGCGGCGAGGCCGTGGCCCGGACCGTGGCGGCCATGAAACAGATCGCCGAAAAAATCAGCATCATCGAGGAGATCTCCCGCCAGACCAACATGCTGGCCTTGAACGCCGCCATCGAGGCGGCCCGGGCCGGGGAACACGGCAAGGGCTTCGCCGTGGTGGCCGGGGCCGTCCGCAAACTGGCCGAACGAAGCCAGACCGCGGCCGGAGAGATCAGCCAGCTGTCGATGACGAGCGTGGGCATTGCCGAGGAAGCCGGTCAGATGCTGACGAAGATCGTGCCCGACATCGCCCGCACCGCCGAACTGGTTCAGGAAATCAACGCCGCCTCCAGCGAACAGGATTCGGGGGCAAGCCAGATCAACAGCGCCATCGACCAGCTGAACAGCGTCATTCAGCAGAATTCCTCGGCCTCCGAGGAAATGTCGTCCACGGCCGAAGAACTGTCGGCCCAGGCCGAGCAGCTGCGCAACATCATCTCGTTCTTTAAACTCGACGACGACCGGCCGGAACAGACCGGAAAACGGCGTGCCGTCGGCATGAAGCCCAAGGCCGAATCAAGCGGCAGAAAAAAAATACCCGCCCCACGGGACGACCAACCGGAAAAAAAACACATCCGCGGGATCGCCCTGAGCCTGGATGAACATAAGGCCATGGATCTGAACGACGAGGATTTCGAACAGTACTGATCATCGAAATCGAACGGACAAAAAAGGCTGCGGCGTTTCGAACACGCCGCAGCCTGAAACCGTCAGACAGGACCGTGCATCACAAGGAAAGGTCCGACTTCTCCGAATCGATATAGGCATGGGCCGCAGCAAGGCGGGCGATGGGAATCCGGTAGGGGGAGCAGCTCACGTAATCCAGGCCGCACTCGAAGCAGAAACGAACCGATGCGGGATCGCCGCCCTGTTCGCCGCAGATGCCGATTTTCAGGTCGGCCCGGCTTTCCCGTCCTTTGGTCACGGCGGTCTGGATCAGAAATCCCACCCCCTCCCGGTCGATGGTCTGAAAGGGATCATGGCCGAAAATCTGCCGGTCGATGTAATGGCTGAGAAAACCGCTGAAATCATCCCGGCTGATCCCGTAGGTCATCTGGGTCAGATCGTTGGTGCCGAAGGAAAAAAATTCGGCGACCCGGGCCATTTTCCCGGCCTGGATGGCCGCCCGGGGCGTTTCGATCATGGTGCCGAATTTGTAGACGATGCCTTCGACCTTGTACCGGGCCACCACCTCCTCGTACACGGCGTGAACCCGTTTTCGGACAAAGCCCAGCTCGTTGACCTCGCTGGTCACCGGAATCATGATTTCCGGCTGGGGCCGCCGTCCTTCCCGCGCCAGTTCGGCGGCGGCTTCGAACACGGCCCTAATCTGCATGTCCGTCACCTCGGGATAGCTGATGCCCAGACGGACCCCCCGGTGACCCATCATCGGATTGGATTCCATCAGTTCATCACAGCGTCTGCGGACCTCATTCTGGTCGATATCCAGAGCCTTGGCCAGCTCCAGCTGCTGACCCCGGGTGTGTGGGACAAATTCATGCAGGGGCGGGTCAAGGGTGCGGATGGTCACGGGCAGGCCGTCCATCACCTCCAGAGTTTTCCGGATCTCGCGCTTGACAAAGGGAAAGAGTTCGGCCAGGGACCGCCGACGTTCCCGCCCCGAGGCGCTTAAAATCATCTTGCGCAGCAAAAACAACGGTTCATCGGAATTGGCCCCGTAAAACATGTGTTCGGTCCGAAACAGGCCGATGCCCTCGGCCCCGTGCTGAAGAGCCAGACGGGCGTCTTCGGGCGTGTCGGCGTTGGCCCTGACCCCCATGGTCCGGTACCGGTCCACACGCCTCATGAAATCCTTGAACCGGGGATTTTCCGTGGCGTCTTTCATGGAAAGTTTGTCTTCGTACACCAGTCCCCGGGTGCCGTTCAGGGTAAGGATGTCCCCCTCGCCGAAGACCTTCTCTCCGATTTTCATCTTGCGGGTCACGGCATTGATATCAAGGTCACCGGCCCCGACCACGCAGCATTTCCCCCAGCCCCGGGCCACCAGGGCCGCATGGCTGGTCATGCCCCCCCGGGCCGTCAGAATCCCCTGGGCCGACCGCATGCCCTCGATGTCCTCGGGACTGGTTTCCTCCCGCACCAGAATCACGGGTTTTCCCGCGGCGGCCCACCTTATGGCGTCATCGGGGGTAAACACGATATGGCCGTACGCGCCGCCGGGTCCGGCGGGCAGTCCCCGGGCCAGCACCTCGGCGGTTTTTTCATCCTCGGGGTCCACCACCGGGTGCAGCAGTTCGTTCAGCTGGTGGGGCTTGACCCGGGTGATGGCGGTCACCTCGTTGATCAGCCCCTCCTGAAGCATGTCCATGGCCATGTTCAGAGCCGCGGTTCCGGTGCGTTTGCCCACCCGGCACTGAAGCATGTAAAGGCGCCCCTTTTCGATGGTGAACTCGATGTCCTGCATGTCATGGAAATGGACTTCGAGCTTGCGCCGGATGTCCGTCAGTTCCCGGTACACCTCGGGCATCAGGCTCTCCAGCGACGGCAGGTCCTTGTTCTGATGGGTTTTGGTGGCTTCGTTGATCGGATAGGGGGTCCGTATGCCGGCCACCACGTCCTCACCCTGGGCGTTGACCAGCCATTCCCCGAAAAACTCGTTCTCACCCGTGGCGGGATTCCGGGTGAAGGCCACCCCCGTGGCCGAATCGTCGCCCATGTTGCCGAAGACCATGGCCTGGACCGTCAGGCCCGTGCCCCAGTCGTCGGGAATGTTCTCGATGCGCCGGTAGGCCAGGGCCCGTTTGCCGTTCCAGCTCTTGAACACGGCCCCGATGGCCCCCATCAGCTGCAGGCGCGCCGAATCGGGAAACTCCGTCTTCAGGGTCTCACGCACACAGGCCTTGAACGCCTCGCAGATCTGTTTGAGGTCTTCGGCCGGAATGTCCGTATCGACGGCGTAGCCCCTGTCTCTTTTCCATTCGGACAAGATGGCCTCCAGGCGATCGCGGATGCCGTGTCCCTCGTCCGGGTCCAGGCCCTCGGCCTTTTCCATCACCACATCGGCGTACATCATGATCAGACGGCGGTAGGAATCGTAGACAAAGCGCTCGTTGCCGGTCTGGCGGATCAGGCCGTCGATGGTCCGGCTGCACAGCCCCACATTGAGGACCGTCTCCATCATGCCGGGCATGGATTGCCGCGCGCCGGACCGGCAGGACACCAGCAGGGGGTTTTCCGGATCATCGAACAGGTGGCCCATGGCCGTCTCGACACCGGCCAGGGCCTGGTCCAGCTCTTTGTCAAACCCGTTGGGAAACAGGCCGCCGGACTGCAGATAGTGGTTGCAGCACTCGGTGGTGATGGTGAATCCCGGCGGGACGGGAATCCCAAGAATCGCCATTTCCGACAGATTTGCGCCCTTGCCGCCCAAAAGTTTCATCTGGGAGGCGCCCCCTTCGGATTCACCGCATCCAAAACTGTAGATATATTTTTTCATGGGAAACGATCTCCTTTACAACGAAACATCAGATGACGGCCGGCCGGGACGGCCCGAAGCCCCCCCGATTGGCTGTTTTTGCGATCGGGATCAGTCGTCCGGACGGGTTTTTGACCGACCCTCGACCA
Organism: Desulfatiferula olefinivorans; assembly: GCF_054657895.1. Classification (NCBI taxonomy): domain Bacteria; kingdom Pseudomonadati; phylum Thermodesulfobacteriota; class Desulfobacteria; order Desulfobacterales; family Desulfobacteraceae; genus Desulfatiferula; species Desulfatiferula olefinivorans. Next base: position 19,643 of record NZ_BAAHXV010000006.1, read on the forward strand.
GGGCCACAAGGCGGTCGGCCACCTGTTTCATGGCCTGGGCCTGGGCGTTCATCTGCTCGGCGGCACCGGCGGACTCTTCCGCATGGGCCGCGTTGGCCTGGATAACGGTATCCATGGACGCCATGGACGAGGAAAGCTCAACAATCCCTTCTGCCTGACGTCCCGAGGCGGCAGCGATGTCGTTGACCAGGCCGGCCACGGTGCTGACGGAGCGCGCCACCTCCGCGAACTCCCCATTGGTATCCGCAACCAGACGACGTCCCTGGTTGATCTTCGTCACGGTGTCCTCGATGAGCCCGGCCGTGGTTTTGGCGGCATCGGCCGCCCGCACGGCAAGATTCCGGACTTCTCCGGCCACCACGGCGAACCCGGCCCCGGCCTCCCCGGCCCGGGCCGCCTCCACCGCAGCGTTCAAGGCCAGCAGGTTGGTCTGAAAAGCGATCTGGTCGATGGTTTTGACGATGTTCGAGATTTCCCTGCCGACCTCGGCCAGATCGTTCATGGACGCGGTCAGCCCGGCCATGGATTGTCCGGCCCGCTCGGCCAGGCTGTGGGACTCCCGCATCAGACGATCCGCCTTGCCGGCATGATCGGCATTCTGCCTTATGGTCATCGACATGTCTTCGATAAACGAGGCGGTCTGTTCCATGGACGCCGCCTGTTCGGCCGTGCCTTCGGCCAGGGCCTGACCCGCCCTTTCCACCTCACCCGATGCGGCGGTCACCTGCCCGGCGCCTTCGTCCAGACGGCCGCTGATGTCCCTCAGAACGGTCAGCATCTCCCGTGAAATACCGTAGGCCAGAAACAGACCGAAGACAAAGGCCGCAAGCCCCAGTACCGTCACGATGCGCCGGGTAAAAAGCGCCCGGTCCAGCATGGCCTGATCGGTCATGATACGGCGACGCGCTTCACCCCGGAGATCCGCCAGAAGGGCCTGGACCCGGGACAGGGCCGGAAGGGTTTGAGACGAATAAACGGCCGCGGCCTCGGTCATGCCCCGAAGCCGTTTTTCCGATTCGACCTTGAGTACGGTCATCAGATCCAGGGTGGCGGTCAGAATGGGCAGGGTGGCGTCAGAGTAAACGTTCCGGGCAAGCAGGCGACCCGTCTGGGTATTCTCGGCAAGCGCCGCTTCGATCTGCGCCGCGCTCTCATGGAGGGCCGTGTGGACATCGATCAGGGAAAGCCAGTTTTCCTTATACGCCGTACTCCCCTGCTCCAGGGCGATCTGCGCCTCCGGCGAGGTCATCCACCGTCCCAGGCCGCAGCGGGCCGGGTCCGTTTCCACCCCCAGGGACGGTTTGCCGGCGCTGACGGCTTCCTGCACCGTGAGAGCCCATCCCAGATGATCGATGATGCGGTCGGCCAGCACCACAGGCAGGGTGTGATCAGCCTGCTGAAACACCGTTTCGATGGCGACCGCACTGTCGTGGAGATCCTTGTGGGGTTTTTCGACGGCGCTGAACAGAGGGGCCAGGGAGGGCACCAGGGCCTCGGCCCGGGCCCTGCCCTCACCGAAAAGGAAAAGGCCAAAGGCGCAATGATGGTCGTCGGTGGTGACCGTGAGACGGGTCACCGTATCATCGGTCAGAAGGGCGTTGAGCCGGGCCGCCCAGTTCAGGTGATCGACCTCCATCCGGGCCAGATCTCCATCCAGGCGATTGCCGCGAATCACCTGGTCTGCGTCACGAACCATGCCGCGGATGCCCTGGATACTCGCAAGGGCCAGGGCCGAAAGCAGAACGAGCACCGTTCCGTAGCCCACGGCGGTCTTTTTTCCGAAGGACAGGTCGCGCCAGCCCATGGTCACCCCCTGCTCCCGGACGGCCGAGGGGCGTTACGCCCTGGGAGCATTGTCCTGTTCAGTTATCAGGCCACCTGCTCGATGGCTGAAATCTCCTCGGCGTTCAGGACCCTGTCGATGTCCAGAAGAATCTTGACACCGCCGTCGAGTTTGGCCATCCCCATGATGTAATCCGTGTCCAGCCGGGTTCCGAAGGCCGGGGTGTCCTCGATGTCGTCACCCTTGACGTTGAGCACCTCGGACACGGAATCGACCACGATGCCGATCTGGACCGTTGCGGCCCGTCCGGCGATCTCCACCACGATGATGCAGGTCCGCTCGGTGTACTCGATGCCTTGCATGCCGAACCGCAGCCTAAGATCGATCACGGGAATCACCTTGCCCCGAAGGTTGATCACCCCCTTGACGAAATCCGGGGTCTGGGGAACGGTGGTGATGGGAAGCATCCCGATGATTTCCTTGATCTTCAAAATTCCGATGCCGTATTCCTCGTTGGCCAGAGAAAAGGTCAGGTATTTGCCTTCGCGCCTGTTCATGGCCTGTATGGCCTGTCCCATGACCGTTGCGTCATTGTCCATGGTTGTACCTCCGTAAGATCTGTGTTTCCGTGATCAGCCGTGACCCCGTCATTAAAGGGGGGAGGGCCCCGGACGACCTGTCCCGGGCCCCTCCCCTTTCACTTTCCCTGAGCAATCAGAAATCCGTGAAATCATCGTCCATGGGAATCACCTGAGACGGATGGGGATCCTTGGCCGCCGTCTTGGTCTTGGTTTTTTCCGGAAGGGCAAGGGCCTTGTTCCGACCGGTCCGTTTGACGGAAAGGGCCGGCGCTTTTCGCCTGGAATGGCTTTCGGTTCCGCCGACCATGGCCACCAGTTCGCCCACGTATTCCATCAGCTGGTTGGCCTGGGCGCTCATTTCTTCGGAAGCCGAGGCCGATTCTTCGGCGTTGGCGGCATTCTGCTGAATAACCTTGTCCATTTCCACCGTGGCCTTGTTGATCTGCTCGATGCCCTCGGCCTGCTCGTTGGAAGCCGCCGCGATTTCGCTGACCAGTTCGCCCACCTTCCTCGCGCTGACGGCCACTTCGGCAAAGGCTTCGTTGGTGGAATTGACCAGAGTCGAGCCCTCGTTGATCTTCTTCACGGTGCCCTCGATCAGCGCCGCCGTGTTTTTCGCCGCTTCGGCGGCCCGCAGGGCCAGGTTCCTTACCTCGTCGGCCACCACGGCGAACCCGGCACCCGCCTCACCGGCCCGGGCCGCCTCCACCGCCGCGTTCAGGGCCAGCAGGTTGGTCTGGAAGGCGATTTCATCGATGGTCTTGATGATCTTGGACGTTTCCTCACTGGCCCGGGTGATCTCGGCCATGGACCCGGTCAGTTCGGTCATGGAGCCGTTGGCCTTGTCCACGGTCTCGTTGGCGTTCTTCATCAGATTGTTGGCTTCTGACGCGTTGTCCGCGTTCTGCTTGGTCATGGAGGACATTTCTTCCAATGACGAGGAGGTTTCCTCGATGGAGGCCGCCTGTTCGGAGGCCCCTTCGGCCAGGGTCTGGCTGGCCATGGACACCTGGCCCGACGCCGAGGCCACCTGGTCGGAGGCTTCGGACAGACCGGCGATCACCCGGTTGATGGGTCCCGTGATGCTTCGGGTGATAAAAAAGGCCACCAGGATGCCGACGATGACGGCGATGATGAGCCCTGCGATCATCATGGTGGTGGCGGCTGACAGGGCACTGACGGCATCGGCGGCGATGGTGTCGGTGGCCTTCATGCCGGCATCGGCCGTTTCACGGGTGCTGGCGATCAGATCACCGCCCGTGATGGTCCGCTGGCTGTTGAGATCCTGCAGTGCCTGCCAGTTGGCCAGAAAATCGGTCATGGCGGCCTTGTACTGCATGGCAGCCTCCCGGGTCCGGTCGATCTGCTTGAGGTTGACGTCCCGATGGGTGATTTTTTTGAGATCGTCGAATTTGCGGTCCATTTCCTCGAAATTCCGCTGGGCCCGGTTGATCAGGGCCGGGTCCCGCAGGGCCATGGATTTGAAGACGGCGATCCGTGTTGCGTTGCCCAGGTCGATGATGTCGTTGACCAGGGTGATCTTGTCGTGGCGTTCACTGAGACTCTGGGATTTCTGGTTCTGCAGATCGGCCATCTCCCGCTTGAGGCTGGCGTTCTGCTCGGCCAGGAAGTCCTCGCACTGCTTCATGTAATCGGCGGCCGCCTCGTCGAGCTGGGTCCTGTTTTTCGCCATGGCCTCGGTGACGGTCTGGGTCCGTGTGGACTGGGCCATATAATCATTGAAGAGTTTGGTCGCCTCGTCGAGCTGACCCTTGAGCTTGACCAGATGGGCGGCCCGGTTTTCAAGCTCGCGACCGGATTTGATGATGGCCTCGATCTCGGCGGCCTCCTTGAGGGCCTTGTCGTAGAAATGCTTCTCCTCGGTCATGCCGTAACCGCGCATTTCGTACATCAGCCGGTTGACGGCCCCCCGCAGCTCATTGGCCACGGCCACTTCCGGCACGTATTCCCGGGAAAGAATCGTCGAATTCCTCTCCACGGTGGTCATGTTCCAGACCGCCACGGCGCCCAGGACAATGGCGATGAGAATTAAGATTCCGAATCCAAGCGCGATTTTCATTCCCAACTTCATGTTTTTCATCGTGGTCCTCCTGGTTTTCTGAGTCTTGGTCGATCATGAGGCTGACGCCCATGATCCGTTTAGGGGCATTTCATACAACGATTCAGACTGGTTCTTCGGCGATCAAGGCATCGCAGCAGATCCTTTTCAGCGCAACATCCGCACACCGGACGGATCGTGCGGACGAGCGGGACACGTCCCGCTCCATCATGGATGGTCGGGCCGTGATCCGACGACCGGCCCACGGGCAGCGACGCAACGCGAAACACGGATGATCTGTGACAAGAAACAGTCCATGGTAACCGATAAGCGATACGATGGATAAAAGCACACTTCCGGGCTCCGGCAGAATCGTCTGACCGGAACGGGCGACAGGCCGCAACGGATGGCCGGAATCAGAAACGAGCCCGGTTTGTTAGAAAAGTAGTTATTTATATCATAGCCCTGTTTGGCTTGACAACCCCAATGTTGACGGCGTCGTAAAAAACAAAAACGGCGCGTGCGCCCCCTACCAGGCCACCGGCACCCGGACTTTCATGCCGGCCTTGTTTTTGAACAGAAGATACCCCTTGTCGCGACCGAACAGGTAAAGGTCCCGGGTCACGCGGACGTCCTGGCGACAGTAATCGACGATTTCGCGAATTTTGCCTTCCTTCCACCAGGCCAGGGCCATCAGACCGTCGGCGCTCTTGCGGACACCCAGGGTGTTTTCGCCCAGATGGTCCAACGACAGGCGGTAGCCCAGCCGTTTATGCACCTCGGTCAGCATGTCCAGGGTGGGCAGGCCGTGAAAATCAAAAGGACTGCCGCCCCGGAGAACGGCATAGTCGAACCGGCTGATGTTGAACCCCACGACAAGATCCAGGGTTTTCAGATGCTCGACGAGCCTGGGAAGATCCTCGCCCAGGTATTCCTCGAAACGATCGGTCTTCGAATCGTAGACCACCACGCAGCTGATGCCCATGCGGGCCGCGTTGCCCCAGCCCCCCACCTCCTGGGCCGAACGCCGGGTTTCAAGGTCCAGCACACCGAAGCGGCCGGGCGATCTGACGACGGCCGGAGCGGCGTTGACCGGGGGGATGGGCGTCGTCGCCGGCATCGCCTCCGTGAACAAAAACGCCTCCCCGCCCTCTTTGATCGCCGACAGGATATGGACGGCGGCCGCCTTGTCGATGGGGCGGTTGCCGGAGCCGCATTTGGGGGAATGGACGCAGGCGGGGCATCCGGTGTCGCAGGCGCAGGACGTGATCACCTGAAGGGTTCGCTCGAGCAGGGCCTCGCCCCGGTCAAAGGCCTGGCGGGACAACCCCACCCCTCCGGGAAACCCGTCGTAGACGAACACAGCCCCGGTACCCGCCTGGGGGTGGAAGGGAATGGAAATCCCGCCCAGATCGTTGCGATCGGTCATCACCATCAGGGGCAGGATGCCGATGGCCGCATGCTCCACGGCGTGAATCCCTCCCATGAAATGCATCTCGCGCGTTTCGCAGTCTTTCCGGACGGCATTGGGAATGCCGATGACGATGCCCTCGGTTTCCATGACGAGGGGGGGCAGGGACAGGGGAAAGACGCCCAGCAGACGCTGCCCCTTGATCAGTTTTTTCTCGTAACCCGTCACCGTTTCCGTGACCTTGAGCCGGCACAGGGCCATGCGGGTTCCCCAGACATTTCGTGAGGCAAGGGTTTCCAGAATCTCCGTGACCTTGCCCGACCGGGCCCGGGTGAAATAATGCACCGACTTCTTTTCGGCATAGGCCGTGTTCTTGTCAAGGTCCAGATCCTCGATCAGGTAATGGGTGCCCCGGTGGATGTAAACCGCCCCCGGATAGGCCTCGTGAAAGGCGCGGTAACGGTCCACGCTGCCGATGATGTCGCCGGAGATTCGGTCCACGATGTCCATGGCCTCGCCGGTGCCCCGGAGCGACACCGTGCGCTGGGGATATTTCCCCGGCGAAAACAACAGGTCGCCGTCTTCGCTCCGCAGCAGGCCGCCGTTTCGTTCCAGGTCGGAAACGGCCCGCGTGACCGCCGGATCACTCACAAAGGGTTCACCGTCCGACAGGGGCAGGTCGGCGGCGGCGCAGACCAGATGGCGTTTCATGATCACCGGATTTTCCGGATTGATCACGGCGGTTTCCGGGGCCATCGTGAAGAATTCATCGGGATGGTTCATCATGTACTGGTCCAGGGCGTCTTCGTGACCGATCAGCACCACGGCCGAGTCCCGCCCGGACCGCCCCACCCGTCCGGCCCGCTGCCAGGTGGCCATGACGGTGCCCGGATAACCGACCAGAATGCACAGGTCCAGGCTGCCGATATCGATGCCCATTTCAAGGGCGCTGGTGGTAATCACCGCCAGAAGGCTCCCGTCCGACAGCCCGGCTTCGATGTCCCGCCGTTCCTCGGGAAGAAATCCGGCCCGGTAAGCGGAAATCCTGTCCTTGAAGGCGCCGGCCCGCTGGGCGGCCCACAGGGCGATCAACTCGGTCATTTTTCGGGACTGACAATACACGATGGTCCGGAAATCCCGGGACAGGGCCGCATGAAGCAGGGCGATGGCGGTCTGGGCCGCCCCTTCCGGCGTGTTGAGCATCAGAAAATGCTTGCCCGAGGACGGGGCGCTGCTTTCCTTCACCGCGACGACATCAAGACCGGTCAGGGCCGAGGCCAGACGGCCGGGATTGCCGATGGTGGCCGAACAGAAGACAAAGACGGGGCGGGCGCCGTAGGCCGCGCAGATCCGAAGCAGACGCCGGAGCACCCAGGCCATGTGGGAGCCCATGACGCCCCGGCAGGTATGGACCTCGTCGATGACCACATAGGCCAGGTTTTTGATGAATTCGGCCCAGCGGGCGTGAAAAGGCAGAATGGACAGATGCAGCATCTCGGGGTTGCTGAGGACCACGTTGGGCGGCCTGTTACGGATTTTCGTCCGCTGGTGGGACGTCGTGTCCCCGTCGTAGACCGCAGCCCGCATGGGCAAGGGACTGTCGACGGCATCAAAAAGGGCCTGCAAGCCCTTGAGCTGGTCCCGGGCCAGAGCCTTGAGGGGAAACAGATAAAGGGCCCTGGCCTCCGGGTTGTCAAGAACGGTTTCAATGACCGGCAGATTGTAGATCAGCGTCTTGCCGCTGGCCGTGGGGGTGGCCACCACCGTGTGACGGCCCTGCCGGATCAGGTCCACGGCCCGGACCTGATGGGCGTACAAACGGGAGATCCCAAGGGTTTCAAGCAGCCGGACGATCTTCTCCGGAAAAGGCGGCGAGGGCTCGGCATAAACCGCCTCCCGCCCGGGAATTTCCCGATGGTCGACCACAAACGGCGCAAGCACCTCGTATCGTTTAAGGGCCTTGATATAGTCCCCGACGGTTCCCTGCATCATCTGCCCTGCCTTTCTCACTCCGGCCGACGTAAGAACCGTCAGGGTTTGCCCCACAGCGGGTCCCGGCCGAACCGGTCGGCCCACCACTCTTCGGGAGAAAGATGACGCCTGACCGCCTCTTCGGAAAAGGAATAGGCGTAGCTGTCGCAGTATGCCGTGATAAGCTCGTAGGCCGCCGTGATCCGCACGGTCATCTCGTGGCGGTCCGCCTGATTGTCGGCCCCCTTGTCCGGATGCCATGTTTCAAGAAGCCGAAGGTAATGGGCGCGAATGGTCTGCCGTGTGGCCGATTCGGGAAGTTCCAGAAGACGCCGGGCTTCGGTGATCTGTTCATAGGTGCTCATATCGAAAACTCACGTCATGGGTTCATGGAGGCCGAGGCGATATCCCCGACCGTTCGCCCACCATGCCACGGACCGATGGTCGTGTCAAATCCGCTTTGAGCCGGTGATCGATATTATCGGCCGACGGACACAAGCACGCGCCGTGAACCGTCTCACACATAAAAAACCGGCGTTAACCCGGGGTTTCCCTGTTTGACACAATAACCAAAAGACTTTTTATTTATCATTCTTTCCAATTACTTATACCTTTTCAACTGTCCAATAATCACAAAAGGTTCCAAAAACGGCATTTTTTTGTTGACGGTGCAAAGACCCCTGACATAGGGTCCCCCTTTTTTTGACGGACAGGGGGATTGTTGCAATGCGGCATTATCGCCGCCGACGGCGCCCTGCCCGCCTGGTCTCACACCATCATGACAACCCGCCAGGGAATCATATCCCGGGCATTTCAATCAGAACGGGGGGGTTCGACATTGAAAAAAATTCTATTGATCGTCGCGGGGATCACCGTCGCGGCATCGACGGCGCATGCAGGACTTGTTCAGACCTTTGGAATCGGAGCCGGGGCATCGGCTCAGGGAGAAGCGGTGGCCGCCTATGCGGACGACCCGTTTGCGGTGTATTACAACCCCGCAGGACTGACACTGATCAAAAAAACCACCGTGTCATCGGGGATCACGGTCTTTGACGCCAAGGTCAAGGTCACGGATTTCAGCATCACATCCGCGGCGGCGCCCGGCAGCGAACTGAACCCATGGCCCAAAAACGTTCAGTCCAACGGGGAGCCGGTACTCAATCCCGCCATCGGCTTCGCCGTCCCCTTGACGGACAGGCTCGGTTTCGGCATGTCCGCCTACATTCCCTACGGCCTGAACATCGAATGGGATTCCGACTACACCCGTAACCCCGGCGCCCTTTATGCCTGGCAATCCACCTATTATCGTGAAGTGATCACACCGGGCTTCGGATACCGACTGACCGACAACCTCTCGGCGGGGTTCAGTCTCAGCCTGGGCCGGTCGGTGTCGGAAGCCGGGAAAACCTACCCGACCACACCGGCGACAAAGCTTGAGCTTCAGGCCGACGATTCGTTCAACTACTCGTTCAATGTGGGACTGATGTACCGTCCCGTTGACGCACTGTCCCTGGGACTGACCTACAGAAGCCGGACCGACGCCGATTTCAAGGGGGATGTGATCATCAACGGCGCCGCGGCCGGGCCGGTCACCATGGAGTATGACCATCCGGAATGCATCCAGGCCGGCGCCCGCGTCTTCGTCGGCAGGCGCCTGTCGATCGAATGCGACCTGCTGTGGACCCGCTGGAGCATCAACGATGTACAGGTGGAAACATCGCCCCTGGCCCCGGGCGGCGCCTTTCGCCACAACCGTAACTGGACCGATGAATGCCAGTATAAAATCGGCGTAAGCTGGCAGGTCGTTGACAGCCTTGTTTTTCGCTCAGGCTACACCTACGACCCGACCCCCGTCCCCGATTCCACCTTTGACATGGGCTGGCCCGACACGGACCGCAACGTGTTCAACATCGGTTTTGGCTGGGCCCTTTCAGACCATTGGAGCCTGGACGGCGTCGTCCAGCATGTCCGAAGCACCTCCGTCCGGAAAATCAGCGGCACCAGCGAGGAAATGAACGCCGTATACGGCGAAATCATTCATGGAGCCACCGGCCTTCCCGCCGACACGGTGTCTGTGTCCCTGGGCGATGAAGGGATTCTCTGGGGGTACGGGCTGAACTTGAATTACACCTTCTGACCCATGGGAAACACGCCTGCGGGGCCCTGTTAAAAAACCGGTGAAGCCGTCCGGCAGGACGGCTTCACCGGGAATCATCGCGCGTCAGACCGCATCGCGGCCGCGTTCTCCGGTTCTGATTCGAACGGCCTGTTCCACGGGAAGAACGAAGATTTTCCCGTCACCGATGTTGCCCGTACCCGCGGCATCGACGATGGCGGTGATGAGGGAATCCACCAGGGCGTCATCGACCACGATGTCGATGCGGACCTTGGGAATGAAGTCCACCACATATTCCGCACCCCGGTATATTTCCTTGTGGCCTTTCTGACGGCCGAAGCCTTTGACTTCACAGATGGTCATGCCCTGGATCCCCTGGGCGTTCAGCGCTTCCTTGACGGCGTCAAGTTTAAACGGCTTGATGATCGCTTCAATTTTTTTCATGATGCCCTTTCCTTTCGGGACGCAGGCGCCGTCGCCGTCGCCCCGGTCACGTTGTTCTTGCCGTAATCAGAGAATTTCAAAGGCCCGCTCGCCGTGAATGGCGTTGTCCAGACCCATGACCTCGGCTTCTTTTTCCACCCGGATACCGGAGGTGATCAGTCGGGTCACACCGATGACGATCAGGGTGCCCACCGCCGAATAGAGCGCCGTGGCCACGATGGACACGAACTGGATCCACAGCTGCTTGGGGTTGCCGTAAAACAGGCCGGTGGCGCCGGCGGTAATGGCCGGACAGGCGAACAGACCGGTGGCCAGGGCGCCCCAGATGCCGCAGATGCCGTGAACACCAAAGGCGTCCAGCGAATCGTCGTAACCGATTTTATGTTTGAGCACCGCCACGCTGAAAAAACCGACGGCGCCGGCCACCAGGCCGATAATCAGAGACGCGGGCAGGGTCACATAGCCCGACGCCGGGGTAATGGCAACCAGACCGGCCACAGCGCCCGACGCGATACCCAAAACGGTGGGTTTCCCGCTGTAGATCCATTCGGCCACCATCCAGGACAGGGCGGCCATGGCGGCGGAGCTGTTGGTCACCATGAAGGCGGAGGCGGCCACGCCGTCGGCGGCCAGCTGACTGCCCGCGTTGAAGCCGAACCAGCCGAACCACAACAGGGCCGCGCCCAGGGCCGTCAGCGTCACGCTGGACGGGAACATGGCTTCACGACCGAAACCCTCGCGTTTTCCCAGCACCAGACAGAGTACCAGGCCGGCAACACCGGCATTGATGTGAACCACGTTGCCTCCGGCGAAATCCAGGGCACCGTCGGCCTGCATCCATCCCCCGCCCCAGACCCAGTGGCAGATCGGCACATACACCACGGTGATCCACAGGAGGGTAAAGACGATCCAGGACGAAAACTTCATCCGGTCGACCACCGACCCCAGCACCAGGGCGACGGTGATACAGGCGAAGGTCATCTGGAACATCACGAACACCAGTTCGGGAATGGTGCCCCGGACGGCGTCGATGCCGATGCCCGCCAGAAAGACCTTGTCGAGATTACCGATAAAACCCGCGGTATCCGGACCGAAGGCCAGGGAGTATCCCCAGACCACCCAGACCACGCTCACCAGACAATAGGCGATAAAGGTCATGGCAAAGGTATTCAAAAGGTTCTTGTAACGGGACATGCCCCCGTAAAACAGGGCCAGGCCGGCCGGAGTCATCATCATGACCAGCGCCGTGGCCACGAGAATCCAGGCCGTATCGCCGGTACTGATCGCCGTCTCGTCGGCCAGGGCCTGTGAAACGGGTAACAGGGTCATTATCCCGGTTGTCGTCAACGTTCTAAGCCTCATTTCGTCCTCCCAATCGCTAAAGGTTCAAAAGGGTCAAACACCCACCGTCATGTTGCCCTCATAATATTGCAACGCACATGCCATCGGGTTTTTTTAAAATTTATCATTTAAAATCAAAATGATATGCCATAAATCGAATTGTATCCAAAATGCTTTTGATGACAAAAATGTTATTTTTAAAATTTAAAAAAACACTTTTGTTGAAAACGGCCTTCGCGAGAATCTCAACGGATTGAGCCTGTCGACTTATGGGCCTCATCCGTGCCGGCAAGAAATACAACGCGTGAGCGCACGACACCCTCTTTGTGCCTCCGTGTCTTTGTGAGAGATCACACGAACCTTCCCCTTCAGAGACGAAGGTTTAATCACTCTCACAGAGACACAAAGGCGGAGAAAAGCCGAACAGGTCTTCGCGTGTCACACGGTGCCGTTCACGTTTACGAGCACGAGCACGTTCACGATGGTTGCCGGCAACACGTGAACGCAACCGTCAGATGCATCAACCGGCGTGGGCTGAGACGGTCGAGCCGGTCTCGGCCTGCCGTGCTCGTGCTCGTGAACGTGAACATGCACGTGAACGAACAGTACATGCGATTGCCCCGAAGGCCCGCACCGAATGGCTTGTCTTTCCGCCGGGCACCTGCTATTATGGCGGGACCAGTATCCTTGAATCATCCATCGCGTTTCCGATCAGCGTCATCATGACCCTAAGAGCATGTGTCGCGGCCTCAACCCCGACAGGAGACAGGACCCATGAACCAGACCGCCCTCAACGATTTTCTCAGACAAAAAACGGAATTGTTTTCACAGTTTCCCGACGCCCGCCTGGCAGACGTCCTCAAGGATTCCTTTGAAAAAACCTTCGAAGAGAAAGAAGCCATCGTGGAATTCGGCGAAGAGGCCGATTTTCTCGGCGTCATCCTGGACGGCCGGGCCGTGGCGTCTGTGACCGACAACATGGGCGAGCAGAACGCCCTCTTGAACATGGGGCCCGGCGACATCATCGGCCTCATCCCCATGATGACCGGAGAGCTGAATCCCTCGGACATCATCGGCGAGACCCGATGCCGCGTGCTTGTCATCCCCCAGGCCGTGTTCGCCGAGCTGATTCTCACCGATCTGCCCACGGTCCGCGTGATCACGCGGATGATGAGCAAGCTTCTCCACACCTTCACCATCGATGAGGAAGGCCGCGAAAAAGCGGCCAAAGCCTGGGGTAAACGAAAAGACCGTTACGGGTTCAAGCTCCAGTCCAACGAACCCATCAAGATCATGGTCATCAACTGCGGGGCCACCTCCCTCAAATACAACCTGTACAACACCGCGGACGAGTCGCTCAACGTGGTCGGCAAGATCCTTCACCTGGGATCGGGCAGGGCCCGCCATCTCTACACCTACCATGGGGGTGAAACGAGCGCTGACCTGGGCGACATGGATCACGAAGGCGCCTTCGACCTGATGTTCAAACAGCTGACCGACAAGAAGACCGGTGCCATCGGTTCCCCCTACGACGTGGCCCTGGTCGGCCACCGGGTGGTGCACGGCGGCAGCGAATTCGACACCCCCGCCGTGATCAATCCCGGGGTCATCGAAACAATCGAGGCGCTTTCGTCTCTGGCCCCCCAGCACAACCCCTTCAACCTGATGGGGATCAGAAAGGGCATGAATTATTTCATCGACGCCCTTCATGTGGCGGTGTTCGACACGGCCTTCCACCACACCATGCCGCCCTACGCTTATCTGTACGGGATTCCCTACGAATTCTACGAGCAGGACAAGATCAGGCGTTACGGATTCCACGGCATGTCTCATGCCTATGCGTCCCTCAAGGCGGCAGAGGTCCTCAAGCGGCCCTACAACACCCTTGAGATCGTCACCTGCCATCTGGAAAACACCGCCTCGCTCTGTGCCGTGGACCACGGCCGATCGGTGGACACCACCATGGGCCTGTCCCCCACCGAGGGGCTGATGATGGGCACCCGCTGCGGCGACATCGACCCGTCGGTCATTCTGAAAATCTTGAGGGATCGGGGCCTCACCGTGGACCAGCTGGACACGCTGCTCAACCGTGAAAGCGGGCTCAAGGGGCTGTCGGGCATTTCCAACAGCATCCCGCTGATCATGGAAGCGGCCGAGCAGGGAGACCACCGGGCGATTCTGGCCTTCAAGGCCTTCTGCTACCGGATCCGCAAATACATCGGATCCTACGTGGCGGCCATGAAGGGCATCGACACCCTGGTGTTCACCGGCTGGCTGGGGGAGAGCGACCACAACATCCGGAGCCAGGCCTGCGAGGGTCTCGAATGCATGGGCATCGTCCTTGACCAGGACAAGAACCGAAAGGCCGTCGAACCCACCGAACCCATGATCATCTCGGCCGATGATTCACGGATTTCGGTGATGGTGATCCCCACCGACGAGGAACGCATGATCGCCCGGGATTCGCTCAAGGCCATGAAATACCACAGCCTGACCCACGTGCTCAAACGCAAGCACGCCCCCATCACCGTCGAGGTGTCCGCCCACCATCTCCACCTCAGCCAGGAGCATGTGGAGGCCCTGTTCGGCAAAGGACACACCCTCACCCCCAAATCCGAGTTGTCTCAGCCGGGCCAGTTTGCCTGCGAGGAGCAGGTGAACCTCATCGGACCCAAGGGCCGGGTGGAGCGGGTGCGGGTGCTGGGGCCGGTCCGCGATGAAACCCAGGTGGAAATATCCATGACCGAGCAATTTCTGCTGGGCATCCAGCCCCCGATAAGGGCCTCTGGAAATCTGGTGAACACCCCGGGTCTGACCCTCGAAGGGCCTGCCGGTCAGGTCACCATCGACAAGGGTGTGATCTGCGCCCTGCGCCACATCCACATGACCCCCGAGGACGCCATGGCCTATGGCCTCCACGACCGGGACGTGGTCCGGGTCCAGATCCACGGCGACCGAGAGCTGATCTTCGGCGACGTCCTGGTCCGGGTCAGCCCCAAATTCAAGCTGGCCATGCACATCGACACCGATGAAGCCAACGCCGCACACATCCGGACCGGCACCACGGCCCATATCACGGATATCCAGATGCGGATTTAAAGGTGATGGTCTCGTAAAAAGTCGAATTTCAGACGGTTTCGTAAAATGTTCGAGATCAAGGCTTGCGAATCCCGTAGAATGAGGCGTAACGCAGATATCGGACTCCTAAGGAAGCGTCAGGGTAAAACATAAATTATCATACTGAATTTACAATATAATTATTTGGTTATGCACGTCCATCAAGTTGAGGTGATCATCCTATTGTTAAACCACCCGTTCGCGTTGCTCACTGAAGGACGCGAAGAGCACGAAGAAGACCTTAAATAGTGGGTTTTTCTTCGTGGTTCTTCGTGTTCTTCAGTGAGCGAAGCGAACGGGTGGTTAATAGACCTGTGGATAGCCCATCACCTTATAGACACATCGACAAAACCAAAGCAATAACCAACCCATCGCATGAATGGTCTATAAAACACATGGGCCTCTCCTGCCTGACGGATTCATGCCGTTCACGTTTACGGTCACGAGCACGCGCACGTTCACGATGGCGGTCGAACAGGTCTCGGCCTACCGTGCACGTGAACGAATGCGACATGCAGTTGCCTTGGTCCCATACCCCGGGAGCTTGGCAACAAAGAGATTTAACACTCTTCCTTTCGAATATGTGGCCGTTCGAGGCCTGCGAAGCTTTTTAAGAAGCCGTCAAAGGTGGAGAAACCCGACAGGACCTCCGTCAGGGACTGCACAACTCCTTGAAAATCGAATCGACCAGGACTCCAAAGCCCTGGTCGGCCCGATGCCGGGGACGGGGGGTGGGGACGTCGATGATGCGACGGATTCGACCGGGCCTGCCGGCCATGATCACGATGTCATCGGCAAGATACACGGCTTCATCCACACTGTGGGTGACCAGAACGATGGTTTTTCCTGTGCGCTGCCATACCCTCAAAAGCTCCTGCTGCTGAATCATGCGCGTATGGGCATCCAGGGCGCCAAAGGGCTCATCCATCAGAAGAACGTCGGGCTCATTGGCAAGCGCCCGGGCGATGGCCACCCGCTGCCGCATGCCGCCCGACAGTTCATGGGGGTAAGCCCCTTTGAAATCGAGCATATCGACCATGTCAAGGTACTTCAACGCCCGGACATTTCGTTTCTGCCTGGAAATCCCGGCGAACGACGGACCGATGCCGACATTATCGAGCACCGTCATCCAGGGAAACAGGGAATAGTCCTGAAACACCAAACCGATTTCACCGCAGGGTTTTGTCACTGGTGTCGACCGGTAGAAAACCGTTCCCTCCGTGGGCTTCTCAAGCCCCGCCGTCATGCGTAGAAGCGTGGATTTCCCGCAGCCCGATGCTCCCACAATGCAGGTAAACGCGTTTTCAGGAATGCTCAGATCGATCGCATCCACGGCATGGACCACCTCTCCGCCTTTGCTTAAAAAGGTTTTGGAGAGGTGTCGTATCCCGATAATTTCCTTGACCTCAGGAACCATGAACGTGTCTTTTCCACGTAAATCGCCGTGATTCAACCCAACGGAACACCATGTCCATCGACGCCCCGACCAGTCCGATGGAAATCATACCGGCAATGACGATATCCGTGGACGCCAGTGTGAACGCATGGGTAATCAGATAGCCCACACCGGCCAGGGAACCGGGCAGCATTTCAGCGGAAACCAGACACATCCACGCAATTCCAAGGCCGATTCGCATACCGGTCAGAATCGAAGGCATGGCGGCCGGTATGAGAACATGACGAAAAATCTGCCTCTCTCCGGCCCCAAGAACCCGGGCCGAATCGATCAGGACCGCGGGGACACTGCGAACCCCGTGAATGGTAGAGGTCAAGACGGGGTAGAAGGCACCGATAAAAATGATGAACAGCATTGAAAATTTGATGTTGTTGAAAAAAATATAGGGCCTGCCGGCCTCGATGCCCATCAGGGTGGCCAGGCTGGAAACACCGAACCAGGCCATCACCAGAGGGACCCAGGCCAGGGGAGGAATGGGCCTGAACAGATTCAAACATCCGTTGAACAAACGGTGCACAAGGCCCACGTGCCCCATCAGCACCCCGAGGGGAACGGCAACCAGCACGGCAAGACCATAGCCCAGCATGACGCGTATCAGGCTGACCGTCACGTTATCCAGAAGCGACCCCATACCGATCAGGCCCTGGGTCGGGCGGACCAGAATGTCCCCGATCTGTTCAAGGCTTGGCATGATGACCTGATTGGCAATCCGATTCGCAATGATCATCCAGACCAAAGCAAGGCCGATCGGCGCGACAAACGGCAAGGTCATGGACAGACTGCGCTGTTTCACGAGCATACCTCCGTCGAATTAAACCACCCGTTCACGGTCAATCCCTCCCGGCATGAAAAGGATCACTTGCCATTGGGCGTTGTGATAAATGAAAAATCAAACAGCAGGGGTGAGGCGCTTTCGATGGTCGCCCCCTTGAGCGCGCCGTTGAGTTTGCCCATGCTGTTGAGCATGGCAAGAAACGCGCCCTCCCCTTTCAGCCAGTTCGCCGTCGGTGCCGTCGTATAGACAATACTGGATTTCTCCACCGCTTCCGGAGCGATACCGATCCATTGCGAGGCGATCGTCGCCGTTTCGGCCTTGTGTTCATTGCACCAGGCCGCAGCCCAGGCCATCAATCCGGTCACGGCTTTGGCGACGGACGGATGGTTGGCGATCACGTCGTCACTGGCTCCAAGGACGCAGCAGGGAAAATCACACCAGTGACCGGCCGGAGGGAGATCCCTTGAATCCAGCGCGATGTGCCCGACCTTCTTTGATTCGGCCACCTCCGGATGGGGCGACGGGCCGACCCAGCAATCGACCTGTTTACTGAGCAGGGCAGGGATGAGGTTGGCCGTGGTTTTAAGATCAACCATCAGGATATCGGCGGACGCATCGTTGGGGTTGTCCGTGATCTTGAACCCCGCAGCATGAAGGGCGCCCTCAAAGACGATCCGGGGAGCGCTGGTGGGCGAGTGGTAGCCAATGGTAAACGGGGTGTTCGATGCCTTGACGGCGGCGGCCACCGCATCAAAACCCTGAACCTGACTGCCGTAAGGAAAGACCATACCCATGCCGTCAACATGAAGGGGACATAGGATTTTAATCCCGATGCCCTTGTCGATGGCGCTCATGAACGCCGTCGACGATGACAGCGCCAGATCCACCCGTTTCATGGCAAACAATGTGGTCGTTTCGGAACCGCTTTTGGACACAAGCAGATTGATGACGGCCAGTGGGCGGCCGTCCCGGTCCATCAGCCGGTATTTTTCCCGGGGGACCACGGGAGCCAGGTAGTACCCTGATGCTTTCGCGGCCTCTCCCGTTATCGCAGCGGCGAACAGGGGATTATGGTGGGTCGTGAACACATAGGCCATTGAAAAGGCGGGAAGACTTTTTTCAGACGCGTAAACGTCCGTGACAGCCAGACAAACAAGCAGCGCCATCAGAAATACGCTGATCCGGGTTGGTCGTTTTTTAACATGGAACGTCATCGTTCAAATCCTTTTTTCATCATTGGTTGTGAATGCGGTCTTTCCCTGATGCCCCGGAAAGAAAGGAATAACCATCTGAAATCAAACTCTATGCCCCTAATATCATTAGGGCGGGCACGACACCCTTGATACCAGAACTCATCCGTTTGAGTAAAATTCATAATGATGATCAAAAAAAACCGTTTCATCGGATATCCCGATCCAAAGCCGGACCATGACGCCCTTTATCACACGGCGGCCTCCTGCCGTTGTGTCGTCACGGCAATGAGGGCGCCTTCCGGGGCAATGTGTTTTTTTTCAAGACCCTGTTCAGTCAAACCGCAGGTTGTCGAGGTAGACGGTGACGGCGCCGCTTTTCGATTTTTTCTTGTTGTCCCACTCGTAGGCCAGGATCAGTTTTTCCTTTTTCAGATCGAAAAGTTTCTGTTCGACCACATCGGGCAGAACGGCCCCCTCTTCCGAATGAAGGCCTTTGCCGACGATGATGATCACCGTGTGGGTATTGCCGTGGTAGGCGCTTTTCAGGTAGGATTCGGTGCGCAGGCCGGCCTTGAGGGCGGTGTAGCCGTGCAGGTCCAGTTGACTCTGGGGCAAGGGGTAGGCTTTGAGCTTTTTCTTGAGACTGACGGGCCGGGGAGGCCGGACGTCGTCTTTCTTTTCACGCAGAAGGACCTCGACGCTTTTGTTTCCCAATGACTCATTGAGCAGTTCTTCGAAGGACTCCTCCGGCCGGGCGTCATCCCTGAACAGACGGTCGCCGGGCTTCAAAACGGGAATGCCGTGGCGGTCACGACGCAAAGAGGAGGGGGTCGGCGGCGGTTCAGCCGATGAACGGCGGCTCCCCTCTTCCCCGTCATGGGAGTCGGCCCGCTGCATCAACAGGGCCTCCACATCGGCATCGTCCAGAACGGGAAAACCCTGCCGGGTCATTCGCATGGGTTTGGGCGGCGTTCTCGTTTGACGTGGAGAGGGAGCTTCGGAGCGGTCGGCGTCTTTTTTTTCGAAGGCATCCCGGTCAGACGGATCATCGGCTCCAAACAGAGAAGCCAGATCCTGGTCCGGGGAGAAAACCGGCAGGCCCTGCCGGTTCAAACGTCCGGCCTGAGGTGCAGATGGGGCAGGCCGGGGTTCAGGGGGGGACGGCGGCGGCGTTTCGCAAGGCGCCGTTTCCGGCTCGCCCGATTTGTCGGAGTCGGTTTTACGGTTTTTCAGAAGGTGTTTCAGCCTGGAAAACATCGAAGGGCCCCGAAACGACAAGAAGGCCCCCGGCCCGACCACGGGTCCGGGGGCCCAAAGGGTTTCCTATTCATCCGATGGTATGATCACCACGTCGATACGACGGTTCATGGCCTGACCGGCTTCGGTCTCGTTGGTGGCCACCGGTCTGGTTTCGCCGTAGCCGATGGCGTTCAGACGGCTCTCGGCAATGCCGGTGTTGGCCAGGAAATAATGCTTGACCGCTTCGGCCCGCTCTTCGGAAAGCCTCTGGTTGACGGCGTCGCTGCCCAAAGAATCCGTATGGCCTTCAATGACCACCTCGCAGTCCTTGAACATGGAAAAGGTCTTCTTGACCTTGGTCAGAAGGCCGAAATACTTGGGTTCGATCTCGGATTTTCCGCTGGGAAAATTCAGGCCGTAAAGACGGATGATGATGTTGTTCCCGTCCATCAGCACCTTGCCTTCGTCACGCCCAAAGGCCGAACGGATACTCTGAATTTTCTTTTCCTTGAGGGCCTGTTTCATCTTCTGCTTTTTCAGGGCATCCTCGGCCAGTTTTCGCTGGCGTTTGAGTTCCTCCTCGTCATTCATCATGCGGGTGATCCGCTCTTCCAGATCCGCAATTTTTGCCTGGAGGGCCTGGGTGTTCTTTTCATGGTGAACAATCTTGAATTTCAGTTTCTTGACCTCATCGACAATCACCCGGTCGACCTCGTCCAGACCCTTGTCGAAACGTGGCGTGACACCCAGCTCGTCACAAATCCGGGTCAGAGACCGCTCTCCGTCGAGAATCACGTCCTCAAAGCTATAGTCGGCCTCCTTCATCTTGCGGACCCGCTGATGGACATACCGGGCGTGACGGATCTCATAGTCGGCCTGGTCTGCCAGCGTCTGCGCATTTTCGTTGCCGTAACGCTGCCGGTCCAGCTCCTTCTCGGCCTTCTCCACCAGTTTTTTGGCCAATGCGGTGATTTTCAGGGCATGGTTGCTGTTGCCAAGATCCGTCAGGGCCTCCACGCCTTTGCGTGCACCGTCCAGAACACTGATCTTGATGGTTTCCAGTTCGGTTTTCCGGAAAAGGGTTTCGGCGGCATCGGCGTCCCGGCGGGCCCTCTCCAGATCGCCGTCCTCATAGCGGGCGACGGCTTTCTTGAAGGTGTCATCGGCATCTTTCCAGGTCTCGTAATCGAACTTGAGGGCGTTGACCCGTTCCGCGTCGTCCCGGGCCGTTTTGGCTTTTTCGAAAAACACGGCCGCATGCCCGGCGGTTTCCGCGGCCTTGGTGAACAGTTCCACGGCGCGGGAAAGCTTGTTTTCGATGCCGGCCAGATCCTTGCCTTTGGCAAAGGCCTTGTCCGCATCCTGATAATACTCCATGCCCTCGGCATAGGCCTCCGGCGCGTAAAGATCGGCCTTGGCCTCTTCCGCAGTCTTAAGCGCGTTATCCGCGGCTTTAAACAGCGTGGTCCGGGCCGTTTCCCGTGCATCGGCCCAGGCATGACCGGATCCGGCGAAAAGAACGGCCGTGATCAGCAGCCCGCAGCAACTTCCTAAAAACGAAACGTGTTTCATCATGTTTTTGCACCCTTGTCAGCGTTGGTATCCGATCGTCTGATGTGATCGTTCAAGAGCCCGGACAAGAAACGGGGGACACCGGCGTGCCCCCCGTCTTCATCAGGTTCACGGCGGCTAAAGAATCGTTCCCACGGCCAGTTCGGCGACATGCATGAAGGTCCGGGGAAACAGACCGATACCCAAAATGGCCGTGATCAGAATCAGGCCAAGCACGTAGGTCGGCAGATCCAGGCGGATCAGCGCGGTGTCTTCCTCGCTGGTCAAAAAGGCGGCCCGGACCATTTTCAGATAGTAAAAGGCGGAAATGCCCGCGTTAATCACCGTCAGGATCACAATGGCGTAAAGGGATTTTTCGATGGCCGCCGTAAAAATGAAGAACTTGCCGAAAAAACCCACCGTCGGCGGGATGCCGGCCATGCCGAAGGCGCCGATGACCAGGGTCAGCGCCAGCATGGGCGAATTTTTGTAAAGCCCGTTCAGATCGGCGAAGGTCACGTTTTCACCCGTGCGGGACACGTTGTAAATCACGTAGAAACAGGCCAGATTCATCACCAGGTAGCCGCCGATGTAGTAGACGGCGGAGGCGAATCCCAAGGTGTTCACACACAAAATGCCCACCATGACGTACCCGGCGTGGGCGATACTCGAATAGGCCAGAAGACGTTTCAGATCCTCCTGAACCAGCGCGGACAGATTACCCACCACCATGGACAGAACGGCGAAAACAGCCAGGATTCCGGTAACCTGGTTGAGATCCACCCCGGAAAGGGCGACAAAGCGGACGAGAAGGGCCACCGCACCGATCTTGGGCAAGGTGGCGATGAAGCCGGATGTTTCGTTGGCTGAGCCCTCATACACGTCCGGCGCCCAGAAATGCATGGGAAACATTGCCAGTTTGTAGAAGAAGCTGCCCATCATCAGAATAAGGCCGATGATCACCACCGGCTCGGTTTTGATCAATCCGGGAAGGACCTGGACCAACTTGTCCAGATAGGTGGTGTGGGCCATACCGAAAATGTAGCTGATCCCGTACAGGGAAAGTCCGGAGGCGAGAGCGCCGAAGAGCACGTACTTGATGCCGGCTTCCATCTGCTTGCGATACCCCGGCTGAAACCGGAAAGGAATTATCACGTAAAGGGCGAAGGAGGAAATTTCAAGGCTGAGGACGATGGTCAGAAGCTCCACCGCCGAAGTCAAAAAAACCAGACCCAGAACACTCAGGGTCAGAAACAGGTAGTACTCGGCATGGAGATTCTCGGCGATGCCCCGAAGGCCCCTGCCCAGATAAATCACGAGAAACAGACCAACGGTCAGCATGATCTTGAACACCTGGGAGAAGACATCGACGCGATAGGTATCGAAAAAAAGAGTCTGCCCGGGCTGGTCGACGACGGAGCCGAACACGAACAGGGTGATGAACACGATAACCCCCGAAAGGAGCAGCGCCATCCTCTGAAGGTACAAGGTCTGGGGTTTTCCAAGAGACATGAAAAAGAAAACCAGGGCCGTCACAATCAATGCCAACTCGGGTAGAAATAGAGACATGGTCATATTATCCTTCGATCATTTCTATGAAATCGTGGAAAAAGCATTTTTCCAAAACCGCCTTGTCGTTGTCGGTCATCGGACCGCGAAAAATTGCCGGATCTGCTGCCCCCATTCGATCCATGCGGCGTGATGGCCGTCGCCGTGCCCCCCTGCGGGCATGTGCTTCGCCCCTTCGGCGACCTGTTCGATCAGGTGGGTGACGCTGACATCCATCACATCGAGCAGGGGCTTGGGATTCAATCCGATCCAGAACACGAAGCAGAGCAGAAAGACGAGGGTGCCGGCCTCCCGAAGGTTCAGGTCGAACAGGGCGTGATGCCCGCCGTGGGCATCGGTGTGATCGCCCTCGTGGCCATGATGGGCGTGGCCGTCGGAATCGGCCCAGACCATTTTCTGAACCAGCCGCAGCATGTAGGCCGCCGCCAGGATCGCTCCGACGATGGCGAAGGCCCCGGCCGCCTTGTGGGTTTCGAAGGTGGCCAGAAGGACAAGAAATTCCCCGACAAACCCGTTGGTTCCGGGAAAGCCGAACGATGCCAGGGAGAACAGCACCAGAAAGGTCACATAGACCGGCATCACCATGCCAAGGGCCGAATTGTCGGCGATCTCCCGGCTGTGGGTCCGCTCGTAGATGATCCCCACCAGGATGAACAGGGCGCCGGTGGTGACGCCGTGGTTGATCATCTGCATCATGGCGCCCTTGAGGCCCGCGTCGCTGAGCAAAAAGATCCCCAGGGTGACAAAACCCATGTGCCCCACGCTGGAATAGGCGATCAGTTTCTTGATGTCCGACTGGCCCAGGGCCAGGTAGCCGCCCACCACGATGGACAACACGGAAAAGAAAATCAGATAGGGCACGCAATACATGGTGGCCGCAGGTGCCATGGGCAGGCAGAACCGGAGGAACCCGTATCCGCCCATTTTCAGAAGGATGCTGGCCAGGATCACGCTGCCCGCCACCGGGGCTTCCACGTGGGCCGCCGGCAACCAGGTATGAAAGGGGAACATCGGCACCTTGATGGCGAAGGCCAGGGTAAAGGCCAGGAAAATCCACATCTGGAAACCGAAACCGTAATGATGGGTCATCAGCTCGGGAATAAAGAAGGTCCCGGTCTTGACGTACAGCGCCACGATGGAAACCAGAAGAAAGATGCTGCCCAGGAGGGTGTACAGGAAGAACTTGATGGAGGCGTAGTCTTTCCGCTCACCGCCCCAGACGGCGATCAGGAGATACATGGGAACCAGCATGGCTTCCCAGAACACAAAGAACAGCACCGTGTTCAGGCTGATGAAGACGCCGATCATCGAGGCTTCCATCAACAGGGTGACCAGAACGAATTCCTTGAACCGGGTCGTGATGTAAGTCCAGGAACACAGAATGCAAAGGGGCATGACCAGGGTGGTCAGAAGGACCAGAAGCACGCTGATGCCGTCCACGCCCACCACGTAATCCAGGTGGATCACCGGAATCCAGTCCCGGGAAAGCTCTGCGAACTGGTATCGGGCGGTCTGGAAATTCCAGTTGAAAAACAAGGGCAGGGACAGCGCGGCCGTGAGCACGGTGACGATCAGTCCCCAGGCCTTGATGATCCTGTCGCTTTTCAGGAAAAAGGTGACCCCCGCCCCGATGAGAGGTACAATGACCAGTACCGACAAGATGGGATAACTCAGCGCATTTTCAATTAAATATCGTTCCATACCTTCCCATTCTTCCTCTGTGATGATCGAAAAATCCGGATCACATCCATTTATACGTTAAGGACAACGGCAATCAGGATGACGAACATGATCACGACCGCCCCCCCGATATACTGCTGAATCTTTCCGGTTTCCATCTGACGGAGCTGGTTGCCGCCTTCGACCACGGACCGGGCCGATCCGTCGATCACCCAGTCGATTCCCTCCCTGTCGAACCAGGAGGTGAACCGGGCCACCGCCATGGTGAAGGCAAGGCCCACGTTCTTCCAGACGTTGTCGACAAACTCGTTTGCGGCATGGATCGGCCTGGACGCCACCCACATGAACACCCGGGCGCCTTTCCGGTAGAACCAGTCCAGATCCAGGGCGATGTAGGGTTTGGGTTTCAAAAAGGTGACCAGCAGGTAGAAGCCGAAGCCGGTAAAGCCCAGTATCTGAAAGGTCTCAGACAGATGATAGGTGCTGTAGGGATCCCAGTTTACGGCGGTGGGCAGCATGTCGTACAGCCAGTTGAACCCGAAAAACTGTCCGGGAAAGCCCAGGGCGATGCAGAAGAAGGCCGCCATGGCCATACCAAGGTTCATGTTCCAGGGGGCGTCCTTGGCCTCGATGTCGCTGTCTTTCTTGCCGCCGAACCAGATAAAATACGGCAGCTTGATGCCCACGGACAAAAAGGTGCCCACCGAGGCCAGAAGAAGCATGATCATGATGCCCACCTGATGGTTCTCCCCGGCGGCGGCGATGATCATGGACTTGCTGATAAAGCCGCTGGTCAGGGGGAAGCCCGAGATCGAGATCCCGCCGATGACCGTAAAGATCAGGGCCAGGGGCATCTTGGCGTAGAGTCCGCCCAGGTCGGTGAGTTTGGATCGTCCGGTCATTTCGAGGACCGCGCCGACACCCATGAACAAAAGGGCCTTGTACAGAATATGGGCATAGGCGTGGGCACAGGACCCGTTGATGGCCATGGCCGTGCCGATGCCCACGCCGCAGACCATGTAGCCGACCTGACTGACGATGTGGTAAGCCAGAATCCGCCGGGCATCGTTTTCTATGATCGCGTAGCCGACCCCGTAAAGGGTCATGATCGCCCCCATGATCGCAAGCACCTCAAAGCCGGGGAAGGCCCGGGCCAGGACATAGACGGCGGTTTTGGTGGTGAAGGCACACATGAACACCGCGCCGGTGACCGTGGCTTCGGGATAGGCGTCGGGAAGCCAGGCATGAATGGGCGGAACGGCCGCGTTCAGCATGAAGCCGATCATGATCAGGTAATCGGCCAGGGTGGCACCCTCGGCCAGAATTTGTTCGAACTGAAGGCCTTCCATGCCCACGTTCTGGTAACGCAGAAAAATCCCCGCCAGAAGAACAAGCCCGCCGGCCATGTGAACCAGAAGATACCGGAACCCGGCCTCGATGGATTTTTTCTTCTTGCGGTACCAGACCAGGAAGGTCGAGGCCACGGCCATCAGCTCCCAGAAGATAAACAGGGTCAGGTAGTCCCCGCAGAGGGTCACGCCAAGGGAACCGGCCACGTACAGCCAGCCCGCCACATGCTGTCCGCTTTCACGGACATGAAGACCGTAGACGGTGCCGATGAGGGCCATGATGGTGAACACGTTCAGGAACACCCGGGTCAGCTGATCCACCCGGCCGAAGATCAGATCGAACCCCATGTAACCGACATGGCCGAAACTGTCGGGCAGATGATAGATTTGAATGATGGCCAGGACGGGAACGGCCACCAGAATCACTTTCTGGGCGCTGATGTGAATGCGCGACAGGATCGGCAACAACAGGGCCCCCACAATGAACAACGAAGCCGGATGCAAAAAAATACCGCTACTTATCATAATAATCCTCATCCTGGTGCAGCCAGTTGTTATACAGCCCCTTGCAGACGACCGCCATGCCCAGGCACCCGAAGGCGCCGAAAACGGACCAGAATCCGATGATCGTATCACCGAAGAAATGCGGTTCATGCCGTTCGGCGAAATAGTCAAAGACAATCGTGAAAACCAGATAGGCAAAGAACACGTATTTCAATGCCCCGGCGCGATCCCGAAGATATGTGATCAGTTTTCCCATCATGATCCCGCTATTCCTTTCATGATATGTCCAAAGAAGTTTGCGTCCACCGCCCCGATGATCCGGATGAAGGCGTCCGGATAAAACCCGAACAGCACGGAAAACACCGCCGTGATCATCAGGGGCACCACCATGAACATGATCAGGGGACGTTTTTCGAGGCTGCCTTTCACCCCTTCGTCTTCGGGAAGGGGCTTGCCGTAAAAGGCCTGGATGACGATGGGCACGAAGTAACCGGCGTTTAAAAGACTGCTGACCATCAGGACCGTCAAAAGAATCCAGTTGTGTATATCCATGGTGCCCAGGGCCAGGTACCACTTGGTCACGAAACCGCTGACCGGCGGGATGCCGATCATGCTCAGAGACGCCAGGGCAAAGGCCGCCAGGGTAAAGGGCATGCGGTAGCCCAGACCGCCCATTTCCGTGATGTCTTTTTTACCCGACGCCACGAAAATACACCCGGCGCAGAAGAACAGGGTGATTTTGGCAAAAGCGTGGTTGGTGATATGGATCAGACCGCCGGTGACGCTGTTGGGGCTGAGCATGGCCACGCCCAGAAGGATATACGACAACTGGCTGACCGTCGAGTAGGCCAGCCGGGCTTTCAGGTTGGTTTTGGTCAGGGCGATCACCGAGGCCGTGACGATGGTGATCGAGACGAAATAGGCGGTGAACAGGCCCAGCCCCGTATCGGCCAGCAGCTGGGTCCCGAAAATGGACAGCATCACCCGGGCGGTGGAGAAGACACCGACCTTGACCACCACCACCGCATGGAGCAGGGCGCTGACCGGTGTGGGGGCCACCATGGCCGAGGGCAGCCAGTTGTGCAGGGGCATGATCCCCGATTTGGCGAAGCCGAACAGAAACATCAGGTAGGTGACGGTGACCAGGGTCCGGTTGGCCCCTTCGGGCAGAATACCGCTGACGATGCCCGTGGCGTCGAAGTCCAGGGTATGGCACTGGAGGTACAACAGCACCATGCCGGTCAGCAGGAAGGCCTTGGAGGTGAAAAACAGGTAGACGATGTATTTTTTGCCCCCTTCGTACCCTTCGGCGTCCTGGTGATGCATGACCAGCGGGTAGGTTGCGATGGAAACGATTTCATAGAACAGATACAGGGTAAAAAGGTTGCCCGAGAAGGCCGCACCCATGGCCCCGCCGACGGAAATGGCGTAACACACGTAAAACCGTGTCTGGGCATGTTCGTCAAGGCCGCGCATGTAGCCCACGCAGTAGAAGGCGGCAAGGATCCAGAGAAAGGAGGAGGTGCCCGCAAAAAGAAGCCCCATGCCGTCGATACGGAATTTCACGCAGACACCGGGATAAATCGTGAAAAAGGTGTGCTCGAGGGTCATGCCCGACAGGACGTGCGGCAGAAGATTCACGACGGACAGGAAGGTCAGCACGGCGCCGATCACTGACCAGGATTCACGGACATTGGGCCGTTTCCCGGACACCATCAACAGCAGCGAGGTGATCATGGGAATGGCCGTCGTCACAAAAATCAAGCTGGGTGTGTTTGAAATATCCATAAAATAATCAACCTTCTCAATAGAAACCCAATAAGTACGTTAACCTTTTAGTATCAGCCCTGAAGCCCGTCGACGTGTTCGGGATCACTCGTCCGGTACCGTCGGTACACGGCGAGAATAAAACTCACGGCAATGGCCGCTTCCGCGGCGGCAATACCCATGATGAACAAGGTGAAGACCTGCCCCACGGCCGGATCGGGGGCTGTAAATTTGTTGAACGCCATAAAATTCAGGCCGGCCCCGTTGAGAACCAGTTCGGTGGAGACCAGCATCCCGATAAAGGTCTTGTGGCGGATCATCCCGTAGATTCCGATCACCAGGAGAAACACCGCGAGAATGAGATAGGTATTCAAACTTTGGCTGAGCATCATCAGACTTCCTCCTCCCTTCCGCCGCGCGCCAGAATGATCGATCCGACGATGGCGATCAGAAGCACCACGGAAATCAGTTCAAAGGCCAGGCAGTAATCCAGAAGAAGACTTTTGCCCAGCCATTCGATGGAAAAATCACCGGTGGTTTGAACGGCCCGGGTCCAGTGTGCCCGGCCAATGGCGACGGCGATCAGGGCAAAGGCGACGATGCCCGAGGCGGAAAATCCCAGGAGCATGTTCCGGCTGAGTTCATGCTTGTCGGCGCTTTCTTTGGGGGTGTAACCCACCATGATGCCAAACACGATGACGATGCAGACCGCGCCCATGTAAATCAGGATCTGCATCAGGGTCAGGAACATGCTGCCCAGATAGAAGTACATCCCGGCCACGCCCAGCAGGGAGACCGCCAGGCCGAGAACGCAATGCATCAGCACCCGCGCGTTCACCGCCAGCCAGCTTCCCATCAGCGTCAGCAGAATAAAGGCCACAAAAAAGATTTCCGCGACAACCTGGTAATACGCATTCATTGTTTGTCCTCAAGCCGCTTGATCAGATCAAAAATGAACTCGTCCCGGGTAAACCCGGCGAGTTCGTATTCATTGGAAAATCCCAGGGCCGAGCGGCTGCATGTTTCCACGCACAATCCGCAGAGGCTGCATTTGGTGAAATCCACGAGAAAAGACGTCAGCACCTTGCCTTTGACCCCCTCCCGCTTCTCGCCGACCAGGGAGATGCACTGACAGGGGCAGTTTTTGGCGCACATGCCGCAGACCCGGCAGTCATGCTTGGCGCCGGTTTCAGGATCCACGCGGGGTATCAGCTCGATGTGCCCCCGGATGTTCGGGGTCACGTCAAGCTTTTCCCTGGGGTACTGGACGGTCACAACGGGCCGGATCATCGCCTTGAAGGTGACGCCCAGACCGATGAGAAGGCTCTTCGTGCCGGTATAGAGTTCGCTGAAATATCCGTTCATAGTATCTTCACTACCAATGCTGTGATTAAAAGATTGACCAACGAAAAGGGGATCAGGTATTTCCACGCCAGATTCATCAGCTGGTCGAAGCGAACCCGGGGAAAGGTCCACCTGACCCAGATCATGACCAGCATGAGGACAAACACTTTCAGGAGAAACCAGACGGCCCCCGTCAACGGGCCGTTCAACAACCCGAAGGGGCCGTTCCAGCCGCCCAGAAACATGATCGTGGCCATGGACGCCATGATAAACAGGTTGCCGTATTCCGCGACGGCAAAAAGACCGAAGCCGAAGCCGCTGTACTCGGTATGGAACCCGGCGGTCAGCTCGCTCTCCGCCTCGGGCAGGTCAAAGGGCGCCCGGTTGGTTTCGGCGCATCCGGCCACCAGGTAGATGACAAAGGCGACAAACAGGTTGGGGTAGACGACAAACCAGAGCCAGCCGCTCTGGGCTTCGACAATCTTCTGAAGATCAAAGGTCGCGGTGGTCAGAACCACGGCCAGAAGGGACAAAAGGATGGGGATCTCATAGGAGACGTTCTGGGCCACCGAGCGCATGGCGCCGAACAGGGAGTACTTGTTGTTGGAACTCCACCCGGCGATCAGGATGGCGAACACGTTGATCGAACCCATGGCGATGATGTAGATCAGGCCGAGGTTCAGGTTGATGCCGTACAGGGACCGGCTGAACGGCAGGGCGGCGAAGATCATGGCCACCGGCGTGAAGCAGAGAAGCGGCGCCAGCCTGAAAAGGAAGCGATCGGCGTCCTTGGGGACAATCAGCTGTTTGCTGAGCATTTTCACACCGTCGAGAATCATCTGGAGCCAGCCCTGAACACCGATTTCCATCGGTCCCCAGCGGCGTTGAATCCGGGCGGCGATTTTCCGTTCCAGATACCCCATGACAATGGCGTTCGCAAAGATGATTCCGATCAGGCAGACAAAGGCGAGAAGCATCCGAAGGAGACTGTATGTGGTGATGTATTCGATTATCTGTTCCATATAACCTACCTGTCGATTTCGGGAATGACCAGGTCCAGACTACCCATGGCCGAAACAAGATCCGCGATGAGCATGCCCTCGCACATTTCTTCCAAAAGGCTCAGGTTGCTGAACGATGGAACCCTGATTTTCAGTTTGTAGGGCGTGTCGCTGCCGTCGCCCACCAGATAGTAGGTCAGGGCGCCCCGGGCCGATTCCACGGTGAAGCTGCAATCCCCCGGCTGGAGTTTGACTTTCTTGGGTTTTTCGTAGAAGGGTCCCTCGGGCAGGGTGTCCAGGGCCTGTTCGATGATGCGCAGACTCTGCTCCATCTCACGCATCCTGACCAGATAACGGTCCAGGCTGTCGCCCCGGGTCCCGGTGGGAATATCGAAATCAAACCGCGGGTAGACCGAATAGGGCTCGCTCTTGCGGATGTCGTAGGCAATGCCCGACCCGCGGATCACCGGACCGGTGGCGCCGTAACGACGGGCCATGTCCGCCGTGATGATGCCGATATCCCGGGTTCGTTTGATGAAGATGATGTTGTTGGTCACCAGATCCTCGTACATGGGCAGACGGGTCCTGAAATGCTCGATGAAGGCTCGGGTCCGACGAATGAACGTCTCGTCGATGTCCCTGGACACGCCGCCCACCCGGTAGTAGCAGTAGGTCAGTCGCGATCCGGTGATATCCTCCAGGGCGTCCAGGATGTCCTCGCGGTCATCGAAGGCGTAGAGAATGGGCGTGAAGGCCCCAAGATCGAGGACATAGGCGCCGATACCCAGAAGATGGCTGGCGATGCGGTTCATCTCCGAGGTGATGACCCGGATGTACTCGGCCCGTTCGGGAACCGTGACCCCGGCCATGCGCTCGATCAGGGCCACATACCCGTGGTTGAAGGGCATGGCCCCCACATAGTCCATGCGGCCGGTGTTCGGGTAGAAGCCCGGCCAGGTTTTGGATTCGGCCATTTTTTCCTGCATCCGGTGGCCGTACCCGAGCACGGGATCGATGCCCATGGCATTCTCGCCGTCCATCTCGAGGATGACGCGGAGGACGCCGTGGGTCGCCGGATGCTGGGGACCCATGTTCAACAGAAAACGATGCTTATCCTGAGTATCCAAGTTCGTTAGTATGGCCATCGATCTACTCCGGGGTGGTGGTAACGTTCGGTTCGCTTTTCGGGGCAGCCGTGCGCGTGATGCCCTCGATATCTTTCAGCTTTTCGTCGGATTTAAGCAGGGGTTTGAGATCGTGGTCCTCATCACACAAAAGAAGGGTTCTCAAATCCGGATTCCCCGTGAAGACCAGACCATAGAAATCATGGGTTTCACGTTCATGCCAGCCCGCGCCCTGGTAGATGTCGGATATGGAGGGGATGGTGCCGTCTTCCAGGGTCTGCGCCTTGACGTTGACCCGGCAGGCCCCTTCGGCATGGGCGAACTGGTAGACGGCCTGAAGGCGGGGCCGGACATGGACCGCCGTGACAAAGACCAGATAAAATCCCTGATCGAGAAGGGTCTGGGCCATGGACCGGACCTGCTCCGGACGGAGCGAAGCTTCCACATGGCAGCCCAGCTCCCGGTAATCGGTTTCCCGGGCATCGAGGCCCTTGGCCTGCACTGCAGAGAGAAGATCGTTCGACAGACTCATAACTTGATCACCTCCGGTTTCTCGGGCATCTTGCGCTGGGGCCAGGGATAGCGTCCGCCCGTGATTTTTTCCTGGAGTTTCAGGATCCCTTCGATAAGGGCCTCGGGGCGCGGCGGGCAGCCGGGGATGTATACATCGACGGGAATCAGCTTG
Organism: Desulfatiferula olefinivorans; assembly: GCF_054657895.1. Classification (NCBI taxonomy): domain Bacteria; kingdom Pseudomonadati; phylum Thermodesulfobacteriota; class Desulfobacteria; order Desulfobacterales; family Desulfobacteraceae; genus Desulfatiferula; species Desulfatiferula olefinivorans. The sequence continues at coordinate 51,703 of NZ_BAAHXV010000006.1, forward strand.
TCGACGCCCTCGATCACATTGTAGTTTTCCTCGACGGCGAACGGCCCACCGGAAATGGCGCAATTGCCCATGGCAATGACCCATTTGGGGGCGGGCATCTGTTCGTAGAGGGTGATCACGGCCGGGGCCATTTTCTTGTTGACCGTTCCGGACACGATCAGAAGGTCACACTGACGGGCCGACGGGCGAAACACCTCCGCACCGTAACGGGCCATGTCGATGCGGGCCATACCCGTGGCCATCATTTCAATGGCACAGCAGGCCAGACCGAAGGTCATGGGCCACAGGGAGTTGGCCTGGCACACTTTGAGTACCTTGTCCGTCAGGAGCAGCCGGCTGAGCAAGGCTCCCTCATGCTCGACGGCACCCGCCTCATACTCGCCGCGAAGCTTGCATGCGAAGGTATCCACCCGATTTAAGATCTTGTTTTCCTCTCCCACTTGAACACTCCTTTGACCCAGGCATAGATAATGGCCAGCGACAGAATGCCGATGAAAATAAACAGCTCGGTGATACCCCGGACCGCGCCGACAACATCCGTATTGAAAACCGTCGCAACCGGGAACAGGTACAGGACGTCCACATCGAAGGCCATGAAAATCAGTGCATAAAGGTAATAGGAAATACCGAAACGATAATCCCACATCTGCTTGAACGGCTCAACGCCGCATTCATAGGCCTGAAAGGACTTGACATATTCCGTGGTTTTCGGACGGATATAATAGGCTATAATAAAAGGCAAAAAGACAACAAGACACCCTCCCGCCATAAACAAAAGGATGTACATGTAATCCGTAAGGCAACTTACAGTCATCGGATGACCCCCTCTTCACACGGTCGAATAAAGCAGGTGCCTTAGAGCGACAAAAAATGGTTGTTATGATTTGACGGCTTCGTAAAACGTCCGATCTCTGCGTTACGCTTCATCCCTCGTCACTGCGGCGTACCCTAAGTACGCCTCATTCCTTACGGATTCGCAAGCCTTGACCTCGAACGTTTTCCGAAGCCGTCTGAAACGTAACTTTTTACGAGTTCGTTATGATTTAGGGAAGCGGACCACCTGCCCTGCGAGACAGAACAGATTTCGAGTCACTATTATAAACATAAAACGATAAGTCAAGGGGTTTTTGACGGTTTCGGGATGGACAACGCGTTAAACGCCTCATATTCTTTTAGATGACTCCTCCCCCAAAAGGGAGGGGTCTTGAGACCTTTCCCGGATGCCTCGCCTCAGATGCCGCCGTTTATGTTTTCCAGCCGCTCGAGGAGCTCCTGCATGTCGCCGGGCAGGGGGGCTGTAAAGGTCACGGTCCGGCCGTCACGGGGATGGTCGAAACGAAGAAATGCGGCATGGAGCATCTGGCGTTTTGCAGAGCAAAGCAGGGCGTCTTCCCGAGAGGTTCCGGCCGATCGGTTGCGATTTGGGGAGGGTCCGTAAACCGGATCACCGACAATGGGATGCCGGATCGCCTTGCAATGAACACGGATCTGATGGGTCCTGCCGGTTTTGATATCGCACAGCAGGCGTGTGGCGCAGACATAACGGCTCTCGACGGTGTAATGGGTCTCGGCCCGTCGTCCCCGGGGACTGTGCGTGCACATTTTTTTTCGATCGACGGGGTGACGCCCCACGGGAAGATCAATGACGCCCGAATCATCAGGCACCACGCCGTGAACAATGGCCACGTATCGTTTGACCACTTTCCGGTCATGGAACATGGCGGAAAGGGTGGCATGGGTTTCCTGATTTTTCGCGACCACCATCACCCCGGACGTATCCCGATCGAGCCTGTGAACGATCCCGGGGCGGATGTCCTCTTCCGCACTCTCAAGATCCGGGTAATGATGCAACAGACCGTTAACCAGCGTACCTGTCCAGTTCCCCGGAGCGGGATGCACCACCAGACCGGGCGGCTTGTTGATCACCACGATGTCCGGGTCGTCGTACAGGATATCCAGGGAAATTTTCTCGGCTTCGAAACGAAGGGGCTCACGGGGCGGGATCTCGCCACAGACCTGATCGCCTGCTTTGACTTTATACGAAGGTTTGCGATCGATGCCGTTGACCTGAACGGCATGCCGGCGGATCAGTTCAGCCATGCGGCTTCTCTGGCCCTTGCCGACGGCATCGGCCACAAACAAGTCAAGGCGCTTTCCATGATCGTCGGGGGTTGCGACAATCGTGAAAGCGCCCTGAGACTCAGATGGTCTTACGCTCAGAATCGCCCCGCCTTATCAGTTGGCCCGGGCCTCGGTTTGTCCGGATTTTTCGAACAGGGACTCGATTTCAGCCATCATATCTTTTTCATTCATGTCCTTGGCCGTGCACAATTCCTTGAGCAGGAGGCTCTGGGCCGTATCGAGAAGCTTTCGTTCCCCGAAGGAGAGATCTTTGGTCAGCCGGAGAAGGAAAAGATCCCGAAAGACCTCGGCCACATCGAACAGTGAGCCGGTCTTGATTTTATCCATGTATTCGCGGTATCGCCGGTTCCAGGTCTGATTGTCCAGTGAGCAGTCTTTCTTCTTGGTAATGATTTCGTAGACTTTGGGTATGTCGCTTTCGCCGATCAGGCATCTCAGGCCGACGGATTCGACATTGTTGGTCGGAATCATGATAACCATGCCGTTTTCAAGGACTTTCATGATATAGAAGTTCATGTCTTCGCCGCCGATTTCCCGCGATTCGATGGACTCGATCCGACCGACACCATGGGCGGGGTAAACCGCAAGGTCACCAACCTGAAATTCTCTCCTAACTTCCTGTGCCATTTTCACCACCTGTGAGGGCCCGACAGACACACCAATCCATGTGAATTAGCGTTGACCCCGGAAAACCGACATCCCGTTACGATAATGACGTCGTTTTCGTATCGCGCCGTCGTGCTGAACTCATTTTAATGTAATAACCAGACAAAATCAAATATAGACTTTATACCACAGTCTAGGTTCTGATTCAATAAAAAAAGGGGGTGGCTCAAAGCCACCCCCTCGGCATTCATATTCTACGGGTTCCTTGACGGATTATCCGATAAAGGGAACCAGAAGAAGAGCAACCACGTTGAGGATCTTGATCATCGGGTTGATGGCGGGACCGGCGGTGTCTTTGTAGGGGTCGCCTACGGTGTCACCGGTAACGGCGGCTTTGTGAGCATCGCTGCCCTTTCCACCGTAGTTTCCGCTTTCAATGTATTTCTTCGCGTTGTCCCAGGCAGCACCACCGGTGGTCATGGAGATACCCACGAAAATACCGGTTACGATACTACCGATCAGGAGACCGCCCAGAGCTTCGGCACCCAGAACGAAACCCACGATTACGGGAACGATAACGGGGAGAAGCGCGGGGATCATCATTTCGGAAAGGGCGAACTTGGTGACGATGTCAACACAGGCTGCATAGTCGGGTTTCGCGGTTCCTTCCATGATACCGGGGATTTCCTTGAACTGACGACGAACTTCCTTAACAACGGCATGACCGGCTTTACCAACCGCTTTCATGGCCATGGCGCCGAACAGGTAGGGCAGCAGACCACCGATGAACAGACCGATCAGAACTTCAACCTGAGACAAATCAAAGGTGAGGTTGGCACCCATGTGAACGAATTCCTGGGTGTAGGCTGAGAACAGAACCATGGCGGCCAGAGCGGCGGAACCAATGGCGTAACCTTTGGTAACGGCTTTGGTGGTGTTACCAACGGCATCCAGGGGATCGGTCACGGCGCGAACGGCTTCATCCATTTCAGCCATTTCGGCAATACCACCGGCGTTGTCGGTGATGGGGCCGTAAGCGTCGATGGCGATAACCATACCGGTCATGGACAGCATGGAAACGGCGGCAATGGCGATACCGTAGAGGCCTGCATAGTGATGAGCGGTGTAGATAGAAGCACAGATAGCCAGAACCGGAGCGGCGGTGGAAACCATGGAAACGGCCAGACCGGCGATCATGTTGGTGCCGTGACCGGTGGTAGACGCTTCGGCAATGCCTTTAACCGGAGAGTAGATACCGGTGTAAAACTCGGTGATGACAACGATCACGACGGTCAGGATAAGACCGACGAGGGCGCTGGCGTAAAGCTGGGCCACGGTGTAGTCACCGATGGCGCCGATTTTTTTGAAGGCGAAAAAGAAAGCACCGGCGGCGATGATGGCAGCACCGAACTGACCTTTGTACAGGGCGCCCATGATGTAATCGTCGTTTTCACCCAGGCGAACAAAGAAGGTCGCGATGGCGGAAGCGATGATGGAAATGGCGCCAAGAATAAGGGGCAGAACCACAGCCATGTTTTCTTTGGGGAAAAGGATCTGGCCGAGAACCATGGCGGCAACGGTCGTTACGGCGTAGGTTTCGAACAGGTCGGCGGCCATACCGGCGCAGTCACCGACGTTGTCACCGACGTTGTCGGCGATGGTTGCGGGGTTTCTGGGATCGTCTTCGGGAATACCGGCTTCGACTTTACCCACAAGGTCGGCACCAACGTCTGCGCCTTTGGTGAAGATACCGCCGCCAAGACGGGCGAAGATGGAGATGAGGCTACCACCAAAACCCAGGGCGACGAGGGCGACGTTGATCTCTTTGGCATCAATGCCTTTGGCAACGAGGAAGGTGTAAAGGCCGGCGCAGACGGTCAGCGCGAGACCGGCAACGATCATACCGGTTACGGTACCGCCTTTGAACGCCATACGAAGACCGGCGTTGAGGCCGTTACGGGCGGCTTCGGCCGTACGTACGTTAGCGATAACGGAAACGCGCATGCCGATGTAACCGGCAAGGAAAGAAGCAACGGCACCAATCACGAAACCGGCGGTGGCATAAAGGCCGTAACCGGGAGCGAAATAAATGATGGCTGCGAGAACGATACCCGCAGCGCCCATGCTTTTAGCCTGACGGTTCAGATAGGCGATGGCACCGGCTTTGACCGCGTCGGCGATCATGTTCATTTTCTCGTTTCCGGCAGGAGCGGCCTTAACGACGATTGCCATGGCAATCGCGAAAGCAACACCGGCAAGACCCGCGTAGGTACACAACAACGGTAAATTTTCCATTCTTACCTCCATCAAAAAAGTTAAAAAGTTGAAAACGTTCACACTCTACTATCGCAAACAATTAAAATTGTTCATAGCCACTGTAAGGCCGTCCCTCAGGACAGCAACAACGGCCTTTCCGGCCTCGTCCACCATTCTGGTAAAGATTTCCGCTTCTTCTACAGAGAATCTGCCCAGCACATGTCCGGTGACATCGGCAGACGTTCCGGGACGTCCAATGCCTAAACGGAGACGGGGGAAGTCATTGGTCCCGAAGGCATCAATCAGGGACCGTAACCCGTTGTGACCCCCATGTCCCCCTTTTTCCTTAAGTTTCAACCGTTCAAAGGCAAGATCGATATCATCGTAAATGACAATCAGATCCTGACTGGGTATTCCGAAATAATCCGCAAGCTTTTTCAGGGGGGGGCCGCTTCGGTTCATAAAGGCCATGGGTTTGGCCAGAATCACGTCGGTCCCTTCGATGGTTCCCCGACCGAACACCAGGTCGAACTTGGTTTTCGATAACGGGATAGAAAATTCCCGGGAAAGGATGTCGACAACCTGAAACCCTGCATTGTGTCGTGTTTTTTCGTACTTCTCGCCGGGATTGCCCAGTCCGGCGATCAGAACAATGCGCTTGTCGTCCATAAGGTCCCCCGCCTTGCTGCGTCAATTGTCAAAGAACGCTCACCGCTCCGGCCGTCAGGCCGCAGCCTCGGACGCGCTATTCAGCCGCTTCCGCCTCTTCACCCTCTTCGGACTCAACGGTTCCGGATTTGGGCGCCACGAGGGTGATGACGGTAAAATTCACTTCGGCGGGGATTTCGATGCCGTCCACCGTGATTTCTTCCACATGGATAGAGTCGCCCACATTCAGTTCGGAGACGTCCACCTGGATGCTTTCGGGAATCTCAAGGGGCATGCACAGGACCTCCAGTTCACGGCGAATCACCTGAAGCATGCCGCCCAATTCAACCCCTTTGGCTTTACCCACGGGTTCAACGGGAACCATCACGCGAACCTTCTTGGTCAGATCGATTTCCAAAAAATCGGTGTGAAGCATCTGCCTGGAAAGCGGCGCCACCTGGACTTCCTTGATGATGGCCGGGCACTGGCGGACCTGGGTCCCCTGGCCGTCTACCACGGTCAGATTGACCAGCACCTGGGAGCGGTCATTCTGTTTGAAGGCGGTCTCAATCATTTTTGAGGCCACGGACAGCGACACCGGTTCGGTTTTCGGGCCATAAAGAACCGCAGGGATGCACTCGTTCATGCGGAGCTTGCGAGCCACACCCTTTCCCGTGTTTTCTCGTATATTCGCTTTCAGCTCAAAAAGTTCCAAAAGTTGTTCCTCCTAACTTGCTTGACATTAAATTATGACGGCACATTAAACAAACAGCGTGGTGACGGAATCACCTCTGTGGCTTCGTATGATCGCTTCACCAACAAGAGGTGCGATTGAAAGAACCTCAATCTTCGCACATTTTGTTGCCTCTTCGCTCAAAGGAACGGTATCGGTCGTCACCAGTGTTTTCAATGCCGATTTATCGATTCGACCCACCGCAGGCCCGGACAGTACGGGGTGCGCGCAGCAGGCATGAACTTCTTTCGCCCCTTTTTCGCTGATGGCGTTGGACGCTTCCGTCAGGGTCCCGGCCGTATCCACCATATCGTCGAGGATAATGGCCACCTTGTCGGCCACATTGCCGATGACCGCCATGGCCTTGGCTTCGTTGGGCTTGTCCCGCCGTTTGTCGACGATGGCCAGATCGGCATCCAGACGCTTGGCAAAGGCACGGGCCCGTTCAACACCGCCCGCGTCCGGCGACACCACCACCAGATCCTGGTCGTCGAACTTCCGGCGGATGTGCTCGATCAGAACCGGCGCCGCGTAGAGGTTGTCGACGGGGATATTGAAAAAGCCCTGGATCTGACCTGCGTGGAGATCCATGGTAATCACCCGGTTGGCCCCGGCATTGGTCAAAAGATCGGCCACAAGCTTGGCGGAAATGGGCACACGGGGAGCGACTTTCTTGTCCTGACGCGCATAACCGTAATAGGGTACCACCGCCGTAATACGGGAAGCCGACGACCGCCTCATGGCATCGATCATCAGCAGAAGCTCCATCAGATTGTCATTGACGGGATTGCAGGTGGACTGGATCACGAACACATCTTTTGACCGGACGTTCTCCTTGATTTCAATCTGAATCTCGCCGTCGCTGAACCTGTTGACCTTGGCGCTGCCAAGTTTTTTGAACAGGTATTTGGACACCTTTTCCGCGAGGCCGGGATTTGAGTTTCCGGTAAATATCGAAAGATCGTTCATGTTCCCCTTTTCCCGGTTCAGGCGGTTTCTCGTTAACACATGGCTGGGGCGGGAGGATTCGAACCTCCGAATGCAGGAATCAAAATCCTGTGTCTTACCGCTTGACGACGCCCCATGATCACACAATCATATCAGCTAAAAACACCTTCCAGCGATTGCGTTCGCCCCGTCGAGCCGATATGGACGTCAGAGCTTCACAGGCATGGCCGGCGTTGTCAGGATCGGAATAAAGGCCAAACACTGAAGAACCGCTACCGGACATCAAAACCCCTTCAGCGCCATGCATCGTCAAGGCATCTTTCAACGGCTTGATTTCACTGCAAAGTGAAAAAGCCGGTGCCTCCAGATCATTGAAAAGATACATGACCGGGTCCACCAACCCTTTATTCAACAGAGGACTTTTAATTTTTTTTTCACTTTTTGTCAATCCAAAATTCAGTTTTTTATAGACCGATGCCGTGGACAGGGGCAGGCCGGGATGGACAATGACAACGGTGTAAGGCTTTATAATTTCACAAAATTCAATTTTCTCTCCCAAACCGCCGACAAAGGCCGGGCGCCCATGGATGAAGAAGGGGACGTCTGCGCCCAGGGACATACCCAGGCGGACCAGTTCCGCATCGGAAAGGGGATATCCGTAATAGGCGTTCATGGCGGTGAGGACCGAGGCGGCGTTGCTGCTTCCTCCGCCCAGACCGGCCCCGGCCGGAATCGTTTTTTCCAGATGAATCCGAGTGAATCCGGGCAGGTTCAGTTCATGACGGAACAGTCGGGCGGCTCGAAGGGCCAGGTTCGACGCATCACAGGGAATGTCCGGAACATTGCAGGTCACCTCGTCGCGCGGTGCTTCGACATCCAGGGTCACCCGATCGAAGAGGCTGACGGCGCAGACCAGCATCTGGAGCTCGTGGTAGCCGTCCGGTCTCTTTCCAATCACATGAAGAAAAAGATTGATTTTCGCAGGCGAAAGAACGTCCATCTAAGGGTTGTCTTTCTCCCGGACATACATCAACCTCAAATCATGAAGGATGTTCTTGAGAAGATTCGCCTCGTCGTCCGTCAGATTTCCCCTGGTCTTTTCCTCGATCATGCCGAGAATGTCGATGGTCTGTTTGGCCAGGAGAAGATCCTTGGCTTTGACGTCCGTACCCGGCGCACTAAGCATACCCAGATGGACCAGCGCCGATGAATTCAATGAAAAGATAAACGTGGAAAAATCGATTTTCGGCATCCGGGTTTCATTGCCCGTCGGTTTACCGCCCTCGCTCATGACAAACCCCCTTTAATTGAACCCCGCGACGTTTTTTTCCTGCGGGGCGATCCATCCCTCGTGATCCTGATCAACGAAAAAAGCCAGACTCGATCAAAAAAAACATTTATAAAGAATTAAACATCAAACCGCAAGAAATTATTCACAATAGCCCGATCACGGGTTGCCCGCACCGGCTTCGCCCCTACCTTATTATATAAGGCAGCCGGCCATGACTATCAATCGCCCTCGTCCCTGCCCAGGCCCTCCCCGGACCGACCCGTTGCCGAAGGTCCTTCCTGCGATCGTATAGCAAGAATCATGTCATAAATCTCTTGTTTTTTCAGAGGGTAATCTTTTGAAAGGGCCTTGGCAAGCGCCGAGGGGGACAAATCATTGTCGTTAAGGCCACGCCGGATATCGGAGACCAGATCCCCGGCCGATACGGTGTCGGCCGCACCACCTGAGACGATCAGAGTGCATTCGCCCCGGACCCTTTCGCGGGCGGACAAGGTCTCGGCAAGGTCGCTGAGCCGCCCGCGAAGGAACTCCTCGTGGAGTTTGGTCAGCTCACGTCCGAGAACCGCCTCCCGGGACCCCATGACATCGTAAAGTTCCCGAATCAGCGACAGAATCCGATGGGGGGATTCATAAAAAATAAGGGTTCGTGTCTCGTGCTTGAATTCGGAAAGAAACTCCCGCCGCCGCGCCGTTTTCCGCGGCGGAAAACCCAGAAACACAAAGGCGTCCGTCGGCAGACCCGACGCGCACAGTGCGGTCATGGCCGCCGACACCCCCGGAACGGGAACAATCGTCAGGCCCTGCTTTGCAGCCTCACGGACCAGTCGATAGCCCGGATCGGATACCGACGGGGTTCCCGCGTCCGACACCAGGGCCACCGTCTGTCCGCGATTCAGCCGATCCAGCAGCAGGTCGACCCGGTCGCGTTCATTGTGGTCATGAAAGGAGAACAGGGGTTTTGAAATCGAAAAATGGGACAAAAGCTTTCCGGTGTGTCGGGTATCTTCCGCGGCGATCAGATCCACATCCCCAAGAACCTTGAGTGCCCGGAAGGTGATGTCGTCCAGATTGCCGATGGGGGTGGCCACGATATATAAGGTCCCCCGAGGGTCCGGCGCAGGCGAATCCGACGTACTAGAGGGTGAAGGCATTTTTAATCAACTCGATCTCATAGGTTCGGTGATCCGATAAGACGGCCACCACGTCAAACCGGACCCTGACACCGGTTTTGTGATTGGCCTTCAGCCAGTACTGGGCCACACGGGTTATCTTTATTTGTTTTTTCCGGGTCACCGCCTCTTTGGGGTGAACAAAAAAACGCCGGCTTCGGGTTTTGACCTCCACAAACACCAGGGTCTCACCTTCTTTGGCGATGATGTCGATTTCTCCGATCCGGTTCCGGTAATTGGTTGCCAGTATGTGGTAGCCGTTTTTTTTCAGGTAGCGAACCGCATGATGTTCACCGGATTGTCCGAAAAGCTGTCGAAAGTTCAGCATGGTACACCTGGCCCATCGGGTTGACCGGGGTTAGACGTATTCCCGAACGCCTTTAAACGTCAGACGGTGAATGGGGCAGGCCCCCAGACGGGCAAGGGCCTCTTTGTGACGCTTCGTCGGGTAACCCTTGTGAATCCCGAATCCGTAATCCGGATACTGACGATCGTAGTCGGCCATGATCCGGTCTCGGGTCACCTTGGCCACGATGGATGCGGCGGCAATGGACACGCTGAGGGCATCACCCTTTTTGACGGTTTGCTGGGACCCGTCCCAATCGATGGTAAAAATACCGTCAATGAGCAGATGATCCGGAGTCACGCCAAGATCATCGACGGCGCGTCTCATGGAAAGAAGGGAGGCTTGAAGAATATTGAGGCGGTCTATGTCCCGGTGATCGGCGAGGCCCACCCCCACATGGTCGGCATGGGCCATGATGTGGTCGTACAGACGGTCCCGCCTGCCCGCACTGAGGGCCTTGGAGTCAGCGACGCCCCGGTCGTCAAAAAATTCGGAAAGAATGACCGCCGCGGAAACCACCGGTCCCGCCAGGGGGCCCCGACCGGCTTCATCGACCCCCGCAACCGTCAAAAAGCCGCGTGACGCGGCTTTTTTTTCATAGGACCACATGGCAGGCTTCCGACGTCGGCTTCAAACGACCGGTGATGGGTATCCGGCGCATGAAAACCGAAGGGGCATCAATTTCTGAGTTCTTTGATTCGAGCGGCTTTACCGCGCAGATTCCGAAGGTAGTAAATTTTGGAACGACGGACGCGCCCACGGGTCACCAGTTCAACCTTGTCCACCGTCGGTGAGCACAGAGGGAAGACACGTTCAACGCCGATACCGCTCGAAATCTTGCGAACCGTGAAACGGCCGTTGGCTCCGCCGCCGGTCCGGCTGATCACCACACCTTCGAATACCTGAATACGGGTTTTTTCACCCTCGACTATCTTCACGTGCACCTTGACCGTATCCCCGGCCTTGAACACGGGCATATCAAGCCGCAGCTGCTCATTTTCAATCTTTTTGATGATATTCATTGTTATCTCCCAAACAAATAAAACACGTAATTTGCGCTTATTTTTAAAATCCGATAGTCTATATCAGACAAATGATCCCGCCGTCAATATCCAATCGTCATTCCCATCTGTTTTCATGGACCATCCTGCCGTACGGTCAGCCGGTCCAGAATGATCGACACCGCCGAGCGCACCGAGAGATGGTTGTAATCCCCGGCCCCGGCGATGGGTTCGAGCAGTCCCTCGGCCATGCCCAGAACATCGGGGGCAAGCCCCCAGGCCGTCCCGAATAAAAGCAGAAGGTCGTCGCCTTCGGCCCGTTTCGTCCGGATCTCGGCGAAGGACACCGTGGCAGGGCCTTTGACGGCCGAGGTGGCCAGAATGGTCAGCGGGCGCCTGCGCTGCATGTTCAGTTCCTCGAGCATCGCCTCGATCGTGGGCGTGATCCGAATCAGGCTGAATGCTTCCCGCCGGGCCGGATTGAGGCGTCCACCCCGGCCGTTGCTCCAGTGATCGACCACCTTTTCCGCCAGCACCGCCTGATCGGCCAGCGGATTGATCACATAATAGGCCGACACCCCGAAGGTTCGGGCGGCCCGGGCAATGTCGTGAAGATCGAGGTTGGTGACGGCCGAGCAGATCACCCGGCCCTGCTTGTTGACCACCGGGTGATGGACCAGTGCGATATAAAGCCTGCCCGGACCCGTTTTTTCCTGCTCCCCGGACGGTGAAGCGGCCCTTTCACACCCGTTCATGGTCAATCATGCCTTCAATCCGTGTGCACCAGCCCCTGAGAATATCCTGTTCCTCGCGGCTGAACGAGCGGTTTTCCAGGAGATCCGGCCTCTTGAGAAAGGTCCGGATCAGCGATGTTTCCAGACGCCACCTTTCAATGCGGGCATGATTCCCAGAAAGCAGCACATCGGGAACCGCCTCGCCCTCGAAACGGCAGGGCCGTGTGTAATGGGCATGTTCGATCAGGCCGCTCTGGAAACTGTCTTTTTCCGCCGACGCCTCGCCGCCGAGGACCCCGGGAATCAGCCGGATCACCGCATCGGCGATCACCAAAGCCGCCAGTTCGCCGCCGGTGAGGACGTAGTCCCCGATGGATATTTCATCATCCACGTAATTCCGGCAGATACGCTCGTCGATGCCTTCGTACCGGCCGCAGACAAACACGAGGCCGTCCTCTTCGGAGAGTTCCCGGGCCACGTCCTGGGTAAAGGGTCGTCCCTGGGGCGACATGTGAATGACCCGGGCCGTCGGACACCGCTTCCGGGCGGCCCCGATGGCGGCGGCCAGCGGTTCGGGTTTCATGACCATGCCGCACCCGCCGCCGTAAGGCGTATCGTCGGTGACACGGTGTTTGCCCTGGGCGTAATCCCGTATATTCATGGCCGACGCCCTGATGTAACCGTCCTCCACGGCCTTCCGAAGCATGCCGTAGGAGAAATAAGGGTCGACCATTTCCGGAAAAATCGTCAGAACAATCAGATCCATCATAACCCTTCGGGCAGATTGACCGTCATCACGCCTGAATCCAGATCAATCCCGACGATCACCGATTCGAGGGCCGGTATCAGCCTCTCTTCGTTCCGGTTCCGGACCACGTACACGTCGTTGCTTCCGGTGGGAAAAATCGATTCGACCACCCCAAGGGCCTGGCCGTCCACGGAAACAACCGCCAGTCCGATGATATCGAACCAGTAGTATTCATCCTCGTCCGGTTCGGGGAGCAGATGTCTGGCGATCAGGATATCCGCCCCCTTGAAGGGTTCAGCCGCCGAGATATCGTCGATGCCGTCAACCGTCAGAAGCAACCCTTTTTTATAGGGTTTGGCCGACCTGACGGTCACGGGCCTTTCCGGTGCGGACGACGGCCTGAGCACCAGCGGTATGCCGGGTTCATAGAGATCCGTCGACTCCGCATAGGAATACACCTTCAGGTTACCGTGAAGACCGTGGATTCCGCTGACTTTCCCGATCAGGATATAATCGTTTCCGGCCATCTCCCCTATTCTACAATTTCAAGGACGGTCCGTTTTTTTACCTTGGCCGATGCCGCGCTTAGAATGGTGCGCATGGCCCGTGCGGTTCTTCCCTGTTTCCCTATCACTTTCCCCAAATCCTCTTTGGCCACTTTCAGCTCCAGTACAGACGTCTGGTTCCCCTCGATCTCCGAAACTTCAACCTCGTCAGGGTTGTCGACGAGTGCCTGTGCAATGTAGTTGATCAGCTCTTTCATGACTCATCTCCTTTTTGGGCTTTGAGAATCCGGTTCGTGGATATTACGCAGAAACCTGAGACAGTCCTTTCTTTTTCAGAATATCGCTGACCGTACCCGTGGGGGTGGCACCCTCACCGATCCAGTATTTGACCCGATCTTCCTTCAAAGACACCGCTGCAGGTTCCTGCAGAGGATCGTACGTACCCAGGATTTCGATGAACTTGCCATCCCGGGGTGACTCGATATCCGCAACAACAATGCGATAGAACGGTTTTTTCTTTGCGCCTCTTCTTGCCAACCTGATTTTTACTGACATTCGCGTTCTCCTTTAAAACGGCAGCATGCCCCTCAGTGATTTGATGCCGCCTTTATTGAATTTCTTCATCATCTTCATGACCTGGGTATAGTTCTTCAGAAGTTTGTTCACATCCTGAACCTTGGTCCCGCTCCCCATGGCAATCCGTTTTCGCCGACTCCCGTTGATGATCTGATGCTTTCGCCTCTCTTCGGGTGTCATGGAATTTATAATGGCTTCAATCCGCACCAGCTCACGCTCGTCGACATCAAGGTTTTTGAAATGTTTGCTGTTCGACACGCCGGGGATCATTTTCAGCATATCGCCGATGGAGCCCATCTTGCGGATCGACAGCATCTGGTCCTTGAAATCGTCCAGAGTGAACTGGTTCTTCCGAAGCTTTTTTTCGAGTTCAGCGGCCTTCTTGACATCGACCATCTCCGTGGCTTTTTCGACCAGACTGAGCACATCACCCATTCCAAGAATGCGCGATGCCATCCGGTCCGGATGGAAGGCCTCGAAGGCACTGGATTTCTCACCGACCCCGATAAACTTGATGGGTTTACCGGTCACGGCCTTGATGGACAGAGCCGCCCCGCCCCGGGCATCACCGTCCATTTTCGTAAGAATCACACCCCCGATATCCAGGGCGTCATTGAAGGCTGCGGCGATATTCACCGCGTCCTGCCCGGTCATGGCATCGGCCACCAGAAGGATGTCCGAGGGCGTAAGGGCCTGCTTGATCCGTCCCAGTTCGGCCATCAGGGCATCATCGATGTGCAGACGACCGGCCGTGTCGATGATCAGGACATCGCAGCCCTGCTGCTGTGCAGCCACCCGCGCATTACGGCAGATGTCCACCGGATCCGCGTCGGGGCTTGATTCAAACACGGGAACGCCAATCTGGCCGGCCACTTTCACCAGCTGCAGGATCGCCGCGGGTCTGTACACATCCGCCGGGACCAGGAACGGTGTTTTCCCTTTTTTTCGAAGATACAGGGCGAGCTTGCCGGCCGTGGTGGTTTTACCGGAGCCCTGAAGGCCGGCCAGCATCACGGAAACGGGTTTTTCCCCCGCAAGGTCGATATCACAATGGCTGCCGCCCATCAATTCGGCCAGGCTGTCATTGACGATCTTGATCACCTGCTGACCGGGGGTCAGGCTCTGCATGACCTCATGGCCGACGGCACGCTCCTTGACACCGGCCACAAAGGTCTTGGTCACCTTGTAATGCACGTCGGCTTCGAGGAGGGCCATCCGGACCTCTTTCAAAGCCTCTTCGATATTTTTTTCGGTAAGTTTGCCGTGCCCCTTGAGGTTTTTAAAAACCGAAGCCAGCTTGTCACTCAAATTTTCGAACATAAACTTAGGTACCAGCCCTCACGCGTCCGCAACGCCGTCATCCGTGCCCTGACAAAATGATGGAATTATTATTAAATCCATGTTATGTCAAGAACAAAAAAACTCCTTACTATACACGGTTCTCACGGAAAATACATGAAAAAAAAAGACATTAAGGACTTTTCGCAAAAAAAATTAGCCGACTGGCTTCAGGAACATGGCGAAAAACCATATCGTGCCGGACAGGTTTTCAAGTGGCTCTATATTCGTCAGGCCGACTCGTTTGACGAGATGACGGATCTCAGCAAAAAGACTCGTGAATTACTTGAAAACAACTTTACCATACATCGTCTTGAAAAATCAAATACAGAAACATCGCGGGACGGAACGGTCAAATACCTGTTCCGCCTGGAAGACGGGGAATACACCGAGTGCGTCCTCATCCCGGGCAAGGACCGTTACACCCTCTGCATTTCAAGCCAGGTTGGCTGTGCCCAGGGCTGCCGGTTCTGCCTGACGGCCCGGGGCGGATTCAAGCGGAATCTCACCTCCGGGGAAATTGTCGCCCAGATCCGGGATGTACTCCACGATCTGCCCGCTGTGGACGGCGAGCCAACGGCCAAACCCTTTCAGAACATCGTGTTCATGGGCATGGGTGAGCCTCTGGCCAACTTCGACCAATTGGCGGGGGCCCTTGAGATCATCATGGACACCGATTACGGGCTCAAGTTTTCGTCGCGCAAGGTCACCGTCTCCACCTGCGGCCTGATTCACCGCTTCGATGATCTGGGGCGCCGCTTTCCCGTGAACTTGGCCGTCTCGCTCAACGCCACGGACAATGCCACCCGCGACGCCCTGATGCCCATCAACCGGACCTACCCCATCGAAAAACTCATCGATGCCTGCCTAAGGTTTCCCATGGCTCCCCGCAGCAAAATCACGTTCGAATACATTCTGTTCAAGGGAATTAACGATTCGGAAAATCAGGCCCATGAACTGGCCCGGCTGCTTGCACCGGTCAAGGCCAAAATCAACCTGATTCCGTTCAACGAATTCGAGGGCTGCGACTTTAAAACCCCGGATGCCGGTACCATCGAGCGGTTTCTGTCCATCCTCCAGGACAAGGGTTACACGGCCATCGTAAGGAAAAGCATGGGCCAGGACATCTCGGCGGCCTGCGGCCAGCTCCGGGCCAACCAGATCAAAGCCCGGTAGAACGGGTCATTCGGCGCCCCAGGTCACCCGCAGGACTTCCTCATAGGTGGTCAGGCCCTTGAGCATTTTCCGGACGGCATCCTGACGCAGCGTGACCATGCCCTCCTCGACGGCTTTTTTCTTGATCATCGCCACGTCGGCATTGGGGGTGGTCATCTCCCGGATGGTTTCGGAATATTTCAGGATTTCGAAGATGGCCAGGCGGCCCCGGTAGCCCGTGCCCCGGCATTTCACACAGCCCCGCCCCCGGTGAAGAACCAGAGAACCGCTTTGGCCGGTTTCGATGCTGAGCCCGCGCAGGGTTTCAGCGTCGATCTCGAAGGGCTCCCTGCAGTAGTCGCAGATTTTCCGGACCAGCCGCTGCCCCATGACGCCCACCAGACAGGCCTGAATGATGTATGAAGGAATGCCCAGATCCAGAAGCCGGGTGATGGCCGAGGCGGCGTCGTTGGTATGCAGGGTCGAAAAGACCAGATGCCCGGTCATGGCGGCCTGGGCCGCATTCTCGGCGGTTTCCAGATCGCGGGTCTCCCCGATCATGATCACGTCCGGGTCCTGACGGAGAATGTTGCGCAAAATCGTACCGAAGGTGATGCCCACGGCCGGCTGCACGGCGATCTGATTGAATCCTTCATGGACCATTTCGATGGGATCTTCGACGGTGGTGATATTGATGGCCGGACTCGCAAGGGTCCGGAGGGTCGAATAAAGGGTCGTGGACTTGCCGCTTCCCGTGGGACCGCAGACCAGAATGATGCCGTGGGGCATTTTGATAAATTCCTCGTAGCGCGCAAGGGCGCTCTCGGAAAAGCCCAGAGCCGGCAGATCCTGGAACATGGAATCCGGATGCAGCACCCGCATCACCACCTTCTCGCCAAAGGCGATGGGCACCGTGGACACACGGATCTCCACCTCGACACCGTCCTTGTCCGTCTTGATGCGGCCGTCCTGGGGCCGCCGTTTTTCCGCCATGTCCATGCGGGACAGGGCCTTGATCCGGCTGACCATGGCGTTATGCACCTTTTTCGGCAGGGTGTAGACCACATGAAGCATCCCGTCGATCCGCATGCGCACATGGGTCACCTCCCGCATGGGTTCGATGTGAATGTCGCTGGCGCGCTGGTCGAAGGCGTAGCTGAACAGATGGTTGACGGCATTGATGATATGGTGGTCCGTGGACGGGAGTTCATCCATGGATTTAAGCTTCACGTACTGTTCGAGGTTGCCCAGATCCACGGCCGGACCCGAAAACTGATTCTCAGCGGCGGCAATGGATTTCTGGAACCCGAAAAACTCGTTGATGTATTTGATGATGTCGCTTTTCGAACTGACCACGGGCCGGATATCCATCTGGACCACCCGCTTCAGATCGTCCAGGGCCTCACGGTTGAACGGATCCGGTGTCGCCACCACCAGGGCCCCCTCTTTGCGCTCCAGGGGCAGCAGAAGATTCTTCATGGCGAAAATCTTGTGAACCGTACTGGTCACAAGCTTCAGATCGAGCTTCAAGGGGTCGATCTTCAGGTAGGGAACGCCCCAGTCCCCGGCCAGGGTTTCAAAAATCAGGTCCTCGTCCAGGCGTTCCAGGGGACGGTCGGCGCGATTGACCCCGTAACCGGCGATATAATCAATGATGGTCGGCGGATGATCGCCCGAAACCGACGCGGTCTTTTTCTTTGAGGTCGGATTGTCCCGAACCCGCTCCCTGCTCTGAAGAATATCCCTGGCCTGATCTTTGGTCAGGAGCCCGTGCTTGATCAATGACGTAAACACGTCTTTATCCGAAAACATCGCCGTCCTTTCCGCCTGGGGTTTCCCCAAACGCCCGATGGGCAGTACCATAGGGCACTGTCATGTCAGGCACGATAAACCGGACGTCGGGGAATTGCAAACATAAAACGCCGACAGGGGGGGGACCGGCCGCCGCGGTCTCACTCGGACTGCATCACCACCACTTCCCGGTTCCGGTCAAGCACGAACTTGACCCGGCAGCCCATCCTGATTTTGTCTTTTGAGATCTCGTCACCCTGGCTGGAGTAAAACCGGATGTCCTTGGACAGGCGATGACCGGCATCATCGATATACACCTTCTCAAGGGTGAACCCTTCAAAGGGGCCGCAATGCACCCGGGGAACGCAGGGCCGATCAGAAGGAACCGGGGGAGACGCACCCGGGGAAGGCAGGGCCCGTGCAAAGGCCGGAGTCCAGAACGTCCCTGCAATCATGATTGAAACGACCCACATCCTGCCTGAAAATCCTGTGAACAACGATGCCATGGAAACCTCCTTTGTTCCGCAGACTCACCGGCCTGACGCCGTCGGGGTCTGTGCATTAACGGTCAAGGGATGGAATCATGTTGAGACGAACGAAGAAAACATACCGGATGTATAATTTAGATTATACGGGATGTGAGGATCAATTTCAAGAACGGCGTTCAGTTCTTTCCCCCTCGATTACCGGCCTTTCCGGGCATCGACCAGGCCCTCGGCCAGCATATGGCGGACCACCCGTTCGGCGGCGGCATCGAAGTCTTCCCGATCCGACCGGATGACGACGGCGGGGGACTCCGGCGGTTCGTAGGGGGAAGAAATGCCGGTGAAATCAGGGATCTCTCCGTTAAGAGCCCGGGCATACATGCCCTTGGGGTCCCTGCGGATGCATTCCGCAAGGGGGCAATCCACAAATATCTCGATGAAACGGTCTGCGCCGACAATGGATTCAACCGTGCGGCGATCGGCCCGGAAGGGTGAGATAAAGGCCGTCAAAGCGATGATACCCGCGTCCACAAACAGGTGAACCATCTCGCCGATGCGGCGGATGTTCTCGGTTCGGTCCTCCGGAGAAAAGCCCAGGTCCCCGCAGAGACCGTGACGGACGTTGTCCCCGTCGAACACGTAGGTCGAGCATCCCATGGCGTGGAGTTTCTTTTCGACCAGATGGGACACCGTGGATTTGCCCGATGCGGACAGGCCGGTGAACCACACCACCGCGCCCTTGTGCCCGTGAAGGCGTTCACGATCCTCCCGGCCCACCAGGCTTTTGTGCCGGGTGACGTTGCCGCTGTTTTTCGATGTCATGGGGGGCCTCGGTCTTCGGGGCGGAACCGTCGTATGATCCCGCCTGTCGGTTTTTTGTCATGCCTGCCGCATCCGCCTGTCAGATATGCGCGGACACCGATTTATCCATATCCCATTTCCGAGCGGATATCAATTATCGCGATCGAGATCGTCATGTCATCGCCCGGCCCCGGCCGGTCAGACGGCTTGACAACCGCAGCGGATTCACCTTAGATAAAGAACGGCTCTTATCATCACTCTCAACACAGGACATGCCACACGATGACCACCCAACCGACAACCGTCTCCCTGGTGCTGGGCAGCGGCGGCGCCCGGGGCCTGGCCCACATCGGCGTGATCCGCCTTCTTGAGGAAAACCATTACGCCGTCCGTTCCATTTCGGGATGTTCCATGGGGGCTCTGGTGGGCGGCATCTATGCCGCCGGAAAACTCGATGAGTTCGAACAGTGGGTGCGATCGATCACCCGCATGGACATGGTGACCCTCCTCGACCTGGCCTGGGGAAAAACCGGGCTGGTCAAGGGGGAAAAAATCATCAACACCCTGGTGAACCTGGTGGGCGACTGCCGCATCGAGGATCTGCCCGTTTCATTCACAGCCGTCGCGGCGGACGTCAAGCGGGAAAAGGAGGTGTGGATTCAAACCGGCAGTCTGTTTGACGCGATTCGGGCCTCCATCTCCCTGCCCCTGATCTTCACCCCCGTCTCATTCAACGGATCGGACCTGATCGACGGCGGGGTTCTCAATCCCGTGCCCATCGCCCCGACCTTCGGGGATCATACCGACATGACCATCGCCGTGAACCTGGGCGGCCCCGTGGAAGAGAGCCCCGCCCCACCCCGCCCCCGGCCGGCAACCTCCGATACCGCCTCACCCATGAAAAAAACCATCCACCGGTTTGTCAGCCGCCTCAAAACCTCCATAACGATCACCGGCAGCCAGGACTGGGGGGTCTACGACATCGCCAACCAGGCCTTCGACGCCATGCAGTGCACCATCGCCCGCCACAAACTGGCGGCCTATCCCCCGGACAAGCTGATCGTGATCCCCCGGAACGCCTGCGGCATGCTGGAATTTGACCGGGCCGACGCCATGATCGCCCTGGGTTACGACCGAGCCTGCCGGGCCCTGGGGAAAATACCGCTTTAAAAACAATTTTAGTTGACACTAAAATTTTATGCCTTAATTTATTCTCAAGCGAAAAAACAACCACACCCAACACCGGGAGGTCACCATGACACATACATTACCCGAACTTGGATATGCATATAACGCCCTTGAACCGTACATCGATGCAGCCACCATGGAAATACATCATACCAAGCATCACCAGGCCTACATCACCAAGCTCAACGAAGCCCTTGTAAAGTATCCGGAGCTTCAGGGAAAAGACGTGAGAGAACTGCTTGTGAACCTGGAGGCGGTGCCCGAAGACATCCGGGGTGCGGTACGAAACCACGGCGGAGGCCACTACAACCACAGCCTGTTCTGGCCCATGCTGAAAACGGGCGTGCCCTTCGGCGGAGCCGTGAAAGGCCCCATCGACAAAAAATACGGCGGGCTCGACGGTTTTAAAGAAGTTTTCAGTAACGCTGCGGCCACACGGTTCGGCAGCGGTTGGGCCTGGCTCGTGGTCCGCGAGGGCGAACTCGACGTGATTTCCACCGCCAACCAGGACAACCCCGTCAGCCTGGGCCTTGTGCCCATCCTGGGCCTGGACGTGTGGGAGCACGCCTACTACCTGAAATACCAGAACCGCAGGCCCGATTACATCAAGGCCTTTTTTGAAATCATCAACTGGAACGAAGTGAACCGTCTGTACGGACTGGCCGTAAAATAGACGGTGTCAACCGGGCGATGCCATCGCCTCCTCCTGCACCACCTCCCCCGCCGGTATCCTGTGGTATCGGCGGGGGACTTTTTTTGCCCCTGCCGTGATCGTCAGACGCAACGAACCTGAGGCTTGCTGCAAAAACCCTTTATCCATTTCCCCGATATGCTATAAAAGGCAGACGCATCGCGTGAACACCGGACACAACCCCAGGCATAAGGAGTTTTTCTGCATGAAAGCCAACCCGCTGTTTCGAGGTTTTTACCATTCCGACGACGGAGTGATCACCGACATTCTCACGGCCGACGATCAGGGCATGACCTTCACCGCCGCCTTCACCATTCCCCGGAATCTGATCGACCAGTTCCGTTCCCATCCCGAGCATCTGATTTTCAGCGAGCGATCCCGCATCGCCCGGCTGGGCGTGATGATCAGCAGTGATCCCCTGGAAACGGGCCATTTCAGCGAAAACCAGGTGACGGTCACCATGCATGCCTCCTCGGTCATCACACATTATCCGGCATTCAAAGACATCCGGCCGTTTTTTTCCCGCGGGCTCCGCATCGGCCGCCTGGCCTTCTGCGACCCGGCCACCCTGCTCAGTTCCCGGGAGGTACTCGACGCCGTCAACCAGTCCGAGATGAAGCTGCCGGCCTCCACCTCCATTTCCAGCGCCGGGGACATCCTGATCGCTCCCCATCATGTGCTCTACACCCTTGAAAAGCCCCTGGACACGGACACCATCGGCCGGATCCTGTTGCGCAAGGACGGCAAGGAACTGCTCAGGATGCACCAGAAGCGCGAGGAGGTCGACCAGATCGTCATCCCGCCGGGCCAGGGGATCATCACCTCCTGCTCCATGTATCTGAACGATCATTTCGTGGTGCTTCAGAACGACTCCGAGCGTTTCGGGGAGCTGGGCTACCATCTGCCCGCCACCATCCTCGACCCCATACGGACCCGGGGCATCAGCATTTACCTTGAAATCATCAACCGAAGCGACCAGCCCATCGTCAACCCCATGATTCCGGCCAAGATCTACCGGACCGCCAAAGTCGACCGGAGCGCGATTCCCGCCGTCAACGGCACGCCGGTCAGACCCCACCGGTATGAGGATCTGCGGGCCCTGGAATCCCGGTTCGACCGGATGCCGAAGTCGACCTGCTACTACCTGAACAAACCGGCGGCCCTGTTTCCCGAAGCCCATAAACAGGTGGACAGCCTTCCCCTTTTCATCAACGGCCCGGACAAACCCTGTGAAAACTCCCTCAGCGTCTGCGCCACGGACCGTCGCAATTTCCGGCCCGACAGCCTGTGCCCGCACCGGTACGCCGTCGCGAAAATTCCCATCGACAAAGGCAGACCGCCCGCCCCCCTGGTGCTCAAATATTTCCCGAACATCCAGGAGCATTACGACATCATCGATGCCGTTTACAACAACCGCATCAACGCCCTGTATTTTTTCGCGCCCTCCTTTGAGCACGGTCCCTTTCTTTCCCAGCAGGACCACCACCGGCTCCAGGAATATTACGCCCTGGGTCTCAGCGTGTACTGGGTCTCCTCGCTCACCCAACGGCTGATGATGTACACCGAGCGGGACGGCATGGGCTACTTCGTCATTCCCGAAAAGATTCCCGACTTCCACAAGTCCATGCTGTTCGCCTTCTACGGGTCGAACAAGGCCCTGTCCGACGAGGGCAACGCCCGCCTGAGAACCCTGATCCGGGAGCTGATCGCCTTCTGGGGCAAGAGCATCGGCTTTGTCACCGGCGGCGGCAGCGGGGTCATGGAGATGGCCAACGTCCTGGCCCATGAAAACGGCATCCTGTCCGGAGCCAACTTCCTGGAAATCACCGACCAGGCCATCGTTCCCGACGTGGATTTCTGTCAGATTTTCCAGTCTTCCTGCCGCCACAGCCGACAGAAATGGTTCGAGGTCACCTCCTTTCCCATCTTCAACGTCGGCGGTCTCGGCACCCTGGAAGAGCTGGGCATCACCCTGTGCAACATGAAGCTGTCCATCACCGAGCGGGTCCCCCTGGTCCTGTTCGACACCGAACAGACCGGCTACTGGTACAGCGCGGCCGACCAGATCCTGGCCATGGTCCGCGCCAACCGCGCCCCGGCCTGGGCCCGTGAAAACCTGGTCATCACCAGCGACCCCGCCGTGGTCATCGACGCCTATCGAAAGCAGTTGAGGCTGTTCTGACAATAGAGATTCTCTATGAAATATCATGGCCAATCCGCCCTTCAACATGAAAGCCGGGAGGGCCTCCGATGAACTGACCGACGATCCGAGGTGGGACGGCTACGAGATCCCGCCTACGGGCAATACCAACTATGCCTGGATACTTCACATGGCCTCCAAGCTCTCCACAAACGGTGTGGCCGGTTTTGTTCTGGCCAACGGCTCCATGTCCACCAACACCACCAGTGAAGGGGCCATCCGAAAGAAGCTGGTTGCAAACGATCTGGTGAACTGCATGATCGCCCTGCCCGGCCAGATCTTCTTCACCACCCAGATTCCGGTCTGTCTCTGGTTCATTACCAGGAACAAGAAGGCCGACACCGAGTGCGGCGACAGGAACCGGGAAGGCGAAACGCTCTTCATCGATGCCCGGAAGATGGGTTCGATGATCAATTGCACCCAGAAAGGACTCCTTCCCCAAGGCATTGCCGATATAGCCAAAACCTACCATGCATGGCGGAGCGCGGGCGTCCCGCCCGCATGTCGCGCTCAAGAAACAGAAGGCATGAAAGGGAATGCCACGGTGGATCTCAAAGCGGGCGGGACGCCCGCGCTCCCACCATACACCGACATTCCCGGCTACTGTGACTCCGCATCCCGGACGCTGAGAAACTCACCGAGGAGGCACTCTCATCATGACGTTCACCAGGCATCATACCCCACCCCCTAAAAACAAGGGATGGCATTGTCGGGGATATTTACCCCACTTCGATATAAGCGGACTCTACCAAGGCATCACCTATTGCCTCGCCGATGCACGAAGAAGTGGGAGCGCGGGCGTCCCGCCCGCATCATCCCCCACACCACGCCATGTCCAAAACGCCGAACACCGCAAGCACATGGAGGGCGAGCTCAACAAGGGTTACGGTTCATGTCTTTTACGCGATAAGGACATGGCTAAAATCGTTGTGGATGCATGGGCGTTTTTCCATGGCAAGCGGTATGACCTTATCGCCTATGTGGTGATGCCCAATCATGTGCATGTGCTAATCAAAACCTATGAGGGGTTTCCCTTATCCGATGTCATCCATTCGTGGAAGTCGTTTACGGCGCATGAATTTAAGAAGCGTTTGGAGGAAGGGGGGAAATGCGGGCGGGACACCCGCGCTCCAATATGGCAACGGGATTATTATGATCGGTTTATCCGGGATGAAAAGCATTTTACCCAAGCCATCAATTACATACATGAAAACCCTGTCAAAGCCGGATTGTGCAGCCACGCGAGCGAATGGCCATGGTCAAGCGCACGGATTACAAAAGGGGTAGAAGTGGCGGAAGCACATGGGAATCGAACCCACCCGGGACGTGATTAGCGCCCCACACCGGATTTGAAGTCCGACGCAAATCAAATTGATCAACATTGAAACAAAACTTAAATACCCTTAATTAAAGCCATTATCCCGTTACAACCCCGCCATTACAATAGAATTACATTGACAGACATTGGCCTTTTTTGCTTACATAGAGCTTACACAATTTAACATCTGACTCGCTCAAAAACAATAACATGTAAGCATGAGGGCTTTATGGCACGCCAGAAACTGACCGTTGCGAGAATTCGTGGTTTTGAATATCCAGAGAAAGGACAAATCTTTTTGTGGGACTCTGATGTTCCCGGCTTAGGTGTCCGTGCAACCCCAGGTGGCAAGGTGTTCGTTTTTCAAAGTCGTCTTGATGGTAAAACAATCCGTATAAAAATTGGTGATGTCCGGGCCTGGACAATTGATTCTTCCGATCCTGAAACCCCCGGGGCAAAGCAAGAAGCCCGTCGGCTTCAAGCTCTTATTGACAGAGGCATCGATCCTCGAACAGAAAAAACAGACCGGATAGAGAAAGAAAAAGAGAAGCAAGCCAAGGCAAACAGAGAGGCTGTCACTCTGGCCGATGTATGGCCCGAATACATCCAATCACGAAAAGGGAAATGGGGCAAAAGGCATTACCAAGACCATATCGAAATGGCCGACCCGGGGGGTAAAAAATACAAACACCGTAAAGGCATTACAAAGCCTGGGCCACTTGCCTCTTTGATGCCTTTGAAATTATCGGAAATCGTCCCTGGAACGATAGAGGCATGGCTAAGGGATGAAACAATTGAACGAGGAGCAAGGGCGAGATTAGCCTTTTCGCTCTTGCGTGCTTTCTTGAGATGGTGTGATACTAAGCCGGAGTACAAAGGGATAGCCGCTTCAGATGCATGCGCCACATGGCTTAAACGTGAATATATCCCCAAAATGGAATCAAAAACAGACTGCCTACAGCGAGAACAGCTTGCAGTATGGTTTAATGCTGTATGTAACATTGAAAACACAGTCATGGGGTTTTTTCTTCAATCTATTCTTTTAACAGGAGCACGAAAAAACGAGCTTGCCGGTTTGAGGTGGAACGATGTGGACTTTCAATGGGAAACCCTTATTATTAAAGACAAGGTATCGGGTGAACGCACAATCCCCTTGACACCATACATCAAAAGCCTGCTTCTATCATTGCCACGGCGTAACGAATACGTCTTTTCAAGCCTTGCATCTACATCAGGGCGAATATCTGACCCGCGCCACCCCCATAACAGAGCCTTATCAAGGGCAGGCATCGATAACCTCAGTATTCACGGATTACGGCGATCATTTGGGACCCTTTCGGAATGGGTCGAAGTCCCGGCAGGCATCGTTGCCCAAATCATGGGGCATAAACCGAGTGCGACCGCTGAAAAACACTATAAAAAACGTCCGATTGATCTTCTCAGAATGTGGCATGTAAAAATTGAAGAGTGGATATTGAACGAAGCTGGTATTAAAGTAATCCTACCAAAATACCAGCCGTTAAAACTAATTCAGAATTCTTGATATCGACAGGAGACTATCACTTGAAGAACAAGCCTGATTGGGTACCGGATTGGCGTAATGATAAAGAATATACATTCATCTCCGAGGGCTTTCAAAACTCCCAACAAAGAAAAAAGAAGAGTGATACATTTAAAGCATATATACGATTTACGCTCGCATGGGAATTTCTAAGGCGAAGTAAGGATTTTCAAACAACATATCAAATCCTTGCCGAGAAATACCCCCATTATGTCACTAAACACTCCGTTAACAAGAAAGAATGGATTCTCGAGCCTGATTGCACTCCTGAAATCATTGAGGCAAGCTATAACTTTTTTGGTATCTATAACGGTTTCTTCCCAAGCCCAGAATTCCCAAGCTATGATATCGATCATGAAGGATACGCAACCGCCCGAATCGGTTTTCAGGCCCCTACCTGTGCTGCCTACAATTACCATGGGGAAAGAACAGAAATTGCATCTATAGAACAAGGAATGCTTGACTATAATTTAAAGATAGCTACAGAAGCCGATACTCCCCGGAAAAAAGAAAACGCCAAAATGAAATTGGGTGGACAGATTTTAAAATCCGTCAAATTGTCCGAGGAGAGAACGTGGACAAATCTTGAACTTATAAAAGGAGATATACCGATATCCATAAACATATACGGTGATATTGAACAACAAATCCTCGACATCAAGGCCTTCGCCAAGGGAATTCGAGCGGCCCTTAAGCATACCTCATTTGAACAGCCTGTAAAATTGAACCAGCCTACAGACTACTACATAAAATGTCTGCGCGCTTATGATGCCTCCGAAATATATAAAGAGAAGATTGAGGAAATTGCCAAAATTCTCTATAAATCCAAAGGGGAAAATGCAAAGCCTTTAGGCTGTGACTATGACTGTGCCGCTCATGCCATTAACAGAGGAAAGGAGCTTGTCGATTATGCATGGCGTGAGCTGATTTAGGTATCTCCGTTTTTTGAATAAATCCGCAACGAAACCATTCCATAGACAACATCCCACATACTGTCCGACTATCAATTCATAATGATTCGCTTGAATGGAGATCAATCGATTCTTGAAATTATTCAATTGATAAGGAGACACTATGTCACACAAAAAAACAACTCAGCCTGTCCAGCCCACCTTTTTCAGCGGTAAAAGCAAGTCAATAACAAGAATCCCGACCCAGAAAATGGCGGATTTGCTTGGATGCAAACCCCATACGCTACGACGTTCTTATTGCGTAAACGGTAACTATCTGGGCCTTGTCCCTAAAAAGCTGCCCAACGGCCGCTTATTGTGGCCATATGACGATGCAAAGCACCTTCTGGAAGACTAATTCGCATCTGAAGCTATCTTAATCACTAAGCAGCCATAGGTCCATTGGATATGAAACGAGACAAACGGAAGGTACGACTCTCAGATGAGTCGCTCCCATATTTTGAGTTCGGGCTCAAACCCAGGAAACACGACATCGAGAACCCTTTTTTCTCTCAATATCCAATGGACCGGCCAAGAAACGATATAATCAAACAAGCCCGGGGGAAAGCCATTGAATGTATCATGGCGAACCAGGTAAACGGAAATAAGTTGATCATTCCCAACTTTTCCAGGAAAGCCAAAGACGATTTTGGTTTTGGCAGGGTCATTTTTCATGATGTGCTCAATCACACTGAAACACTGGGGTTCATAGCCAGAGAACGCCAGAGCGATCATACACGTTCCATCATCGAATACCGACCAAAAGCAAGGGAATTCATACCCGATGCCACGACCTTATACCCGGATGAACTCATTGTCTTACACATCGAAGAAAAGGACAGCAACATGGCAAAAGTCGACACAGAACAGCGAAGAGCTTTAAAACGCAGGTTAAAAGAGATTGGTCAATTTTATGAAAAGCAAAGCATTGAGACCGGAATCGACCGGAATACATTTGACCTGTTTAATGAGGTTGAAAGCAACGTTTATCGTAAGGAGCAACCCTTGGCCTTCCCTAATCCGGCCAAAATAATCCCCTATATGGTGTTTAACGATAAAGATCTTACAAAAGGTGGCCGGTTGTATGGTGCTTTCTGGATCGGATGCAAAAAAGAGTTTCGGAGAGCCATTACCATCAACGGCGAATTGACATCGGATATAGATGGCAAAGGGATGCATGTCCAACTGCTCTACCGGCTTGAAGGCATGGAAATGCCGGATGGTGACCCTTACCTATTTAAAGACTCAAATAGGTCCATAGCTAAAAAAGCAATGCTGTTGATGATGAATACGCGGAAAGTCAACTCACTTAATGATGGTCGTAGGGCCGTGATCAGAACTTATAAAAAGCGCTTCGACAAAAAAGTGGATGAAACGACTCTTTTTCAAATGATCCTTGAGCTTGAGTCATTCCATCAGCCTATCATACATCTCCTTTACAAGCCCAATTGGGGGCGATTACAACACACTGAAGCGGCGATCATGATGAATATCATTGAAATGGGCATGAGGGATGATGTCGTGATTTTGCCGGTTCATGATGGTTGCCTTTGTCGCCGTTCTGACAGGGATAGGGTTTTGCACTATTTTGACAGGCAAGGAATCAAGGCAGAGGAAAACATCGATCATTTAAAACCCCTGCCAATAGAAGAAACCAAAAAGATACTTGATGACCATCGAAGGCTTTTGAAGGCGTGAACCTTGGCGATGAATTCTCAGTGTGTACCCTTTTTGAAAAAATAAAAAAAAAGTTCAATGTGTACACGGATCAAAAAAACAAAAAAATGAGCAAAAAATTGTATATCGTTCTGAAAATTCATAGAAATAGTAGAGAATCTGGAACAGGAAAGGCAACCCTCAATGTGCACATAGTAGTTAACCGCTTTTCTGTACACACTCTTTTTTTTTGAGACGACTCTTGTATACCTCGACTGAGACCAAGACAATTTTTTCCGTATCTCTTCATACACATTGGGATTCGTGTTGGGATTCGTGCTATTTCTCCTTAAATTCTGACCACTGCTTAATTATTTTTTTCTAATGATTTCGGTAAAAAAACAGGTGAAGCATGGGGGGGCCAGGCTCCGGACGAAAATTCAGACATCAAAAGCCGTTGACCGGAGAAGTGCCGGGTATCGATATTCGAGACATAAAAAAAAGTTGCGGCCTTATCCCGGGATCACAGCTTTATTTTCAATGGGCCAGAATATGCCAAATCCATTATCGGCTCAATGTTGCTGTTCACGATGGCTATTTGTTCCTATCGTTTTCGTCCCTTCGAAATGGGTTTAAGCAACAAATCGATATCACCTATACAGATTGTCACTTCGGTAGTCAAAGACCGTGGTTCACCTGCCCTCATTGTGGAAAGCGTGTTGCAATACTCTATGCAGGAGAAGACCGGTTTTTATGTAGGGTGTGTTCTAACATAACATATGCTTCATGTAATGAAACGCCCTTGGAAAGAAATTTTCGTAAGTTAAATAAATTAAGGGAAATAATCGGCGCTGAACGTGGAGCATTTCACCCTTTGCCTTTATTGAAACCCAAGAATATGCATGAAAAAAAGTGGGTAGAGATTCGTTTAAAAATGCTTCATCTCAAAGTTGAGGGTGTTTCCATGATGAATGTTTTGTTGAACAAGAACTGGGACTGGGACTGGGATTAACTACAGATCATATTGAAATTAATGTTTTTTCCCTTGAAATCGGTTAAAACCCTTTTTGTGTCGTGAATTTTATCCAGACGAATAAAATTGTTTCTGTTATCAGGGAAACGACTTGACTGGATATGCCGCTGTGACATACCATCCGTTCAATCCTACTTTTGCGTTTTTTTGTGAGAATTAATCATTGACCCATCAGGAGGCAATTAGAACAATTTTGAGATCATCAAAGAGAATAGGAAACGTCAGGCGATGAATAAACAGCAGCTTGCCGCAAAAATCTGGGAGTCGGCCAACCAGATGCGGTCGAAAATTGAGGCCAACGAATATAAGGACTATATCCTCGGCTTCATCTTTTACAAATACCTCTCAGACAAACAGCTCGCGTTTGCCAAACGTGAGGATTTCAGCGAAGAGGATATCCGCGCCCTTTCGGAAGAAGATGCTGAAACGGCGGGCTACATTAAAGACAATATCGGCTACTTCATGGCTTACGACCACCTGTTTTCCACATGGCTTGCCCAAGGCAGGGATTTTGATGTCTCCCATGTGCGCGATGCCCTTTCAGCCTTCAGCCGCCATATTCATCCCCACCATAAACGCCTGTTCGACGGCATTTTTAAGACGCTGGAAACGGGGTTGAGCAAACTGGGCGACACGGCGGCCAAACAGACCAAGGCGATCAGCGAGCTGCTCCAGCTTATCAAAGATATCCCCATGGACGGCAGGCTCGGCTATGATGTGCTGGGCTTTATTTATGAATACCTGATCGGCATGTTTGCCGCCAATGCGGGGAAGAAGGCGGGGGAATTTTACACCCCGCACGAAGTATCGCTCCTGATGTCGGAAATCGTGGCCGACCACGTCAAAGAAAAGCAGAAGATCCAGATTTACGACCCCACCAGCGGCTCCGGCTCGCTGTTGATCAACATCGGCCACTGCATTGCCAAGCACATGGACGATGTCAACAATATCAGATATTACGCCCAGGAGCTCAAGGAGAACACCTACAACCTGACCCGCATGAACCTGGTGATGCGGGGAATCCTGCCGAACAACATTTTCACCCGAAACGGCGACACCCTGGAAGACGACTGGCCCTATTTCGATGAAACCGATCCGATCAACACTTACAACCCACTCTATGTGGATGCCGTTGTTTCGAATCCGCCTTACTCGCAAAAATGGGACCCGGCGCATAAAGAGAGCGACCCCCGTTACTCCCGCTTCGGGCTGGCTCCCAAATCAAAAGCCGATTTTGCCTTCCTGCTGCACGACCTCTATCACTTGAAGCCCGACGGCATCATGACCATTGTCCTGCCCCACGGCGTTCTGTTCCGGGGCGGCGAAGAAGGCACGATCCGCAAGAATCTGATTGAAAACAACCACATCGATACTATCATCGGGCTGCCAAAGAACATCTTCTTTGGCACGGGTATTGAGACCATTATTCTCGTTCTAAAGCAAAAACGGCCCAATACCGACGTTTTAATCGTCGATGCGTCCAAGGGCTTTGCCAAGGAAGGGAAGAACAACAAGCTGCGCGCGTCGGACATTAAAAAAATCTGCGACACCGTCATCGCCCGTGAAAGTGTTCCGCGCTACAGTAGGCTGGTGACGAAAAGCGACATCCGCCAAAACGATTACAACCTCAACATTCCGCGTTATGTGGATTCGTCGGAACCCGCCGAAAGCTACGATATTTATGCCTCCATGTTCGGCGGAATTCCCCAGAGCGAGCTCGATGCACTGGCCACCTTTTGGCAGGCCTTCCCGACCTTGCGGGATGCCCTTTTTACCCAAAACGATACCCCCTGTGTGGAACCGAAGGTGGACGATCTCGGCCAGACGATTCGCGAGCATACCGAAATTAAAGGCTTTAACGCCAGCTTTTCCGCCGCCTTTATCGATTTTAACGACTGGATGAAGGCCGAGCTTATCGAGGCGATGCTCACACTCAGAATTGCCCAGCAGGAGCACCGTATCGGGGAAGAGATTTTCAGACGGCTGGAACCCGTTCCGTTGATCGACCGATATCATGCCTACCAATCGCTCGATGACCAGTGGCAGCAGATCGCCATTGACCTCGAAATACTCCAGACCGAAGGTTTCGATGCCTCCCGGGTGGTCGAGCCGAACATGGTGATCAAAACCAGGGACGGCAAAAAGGAAGAGGCGCAGGATGGCTGGAAAGGCCGCATCATGCCCTTTGAGCTGGTGCAGACCACCTATTTGAGCGAGGAGCTGGAAGCCCTCCGAACCAAAGAGCAGCGGCTAAGCGACATCGGTGCAAATCTGGAAGAGGTCATCGAAACGCTGTCCGAGGCGGATGGGGAATTTGGCGTCCTGAATGACGCCAATGACAAATTCGTCGCAACTGCGATAAAAATTGAACTCAAGGAGCTTTTGTCCGGCGTGGAAACGGAAGAGATCCGCGCATTGAACGCGTATCTTGACCTGCTTGATGCCAAGGCAAAGAAACCTGAAAAAGAAGCTTTCATAGAAGGACACCCTCAGGTGGATTGGGCTCAAATGGAAGCAAGCAAAGACGGAACCTACAACAAGGCCAAAGTAACCAGCTATTTGAAAAAGCTGCAGAGTGATTTTGAATTCCCGGAGGATTCCTTTGCGTATAAGCTGATAAAAGCGAGTGCCTTATTGGACGAAGAAAAAGCGTTGAAGGCTGAAATAAGGGCCGAAGCCGCTGCCATGCACCTGCTCACCAAACGCACCATCGAAGGCCTAAACGATGACGCGGTTCACGAACTGCTCGAACGCAAATGGATCAGGCCGCTCATCGCTTCCCTCCATCAACTGCCCACGATGCTGATCGACAGACTGACGGCGAAGCTGCAAGCGCTCGCCGATAAATACACCATCACCTACGCCGACAACGCCCGAGCCATTCGGAAGACCGAGGCCAGCCTGGCGAGTCTGATCGACGAACTCGACGGCAATGCCTTCGATATGCAGGGACTCGACGAATTTAAAAAACTTTTGAAGGGCGAATAAGATGGAGGAGCAAACAAAGAAAAAAGTGCCTGAAATCCGCTTTAAAGGCTTTTCTGAGGAGTGGGACGAGAAACCGATAGGAGAGGTTTTAACGGAAATAAAACGCCCCATCGAATTGAAGGATAATGAGCGATACGAGCTTGTTACTGTTCGGCGTCGAAATGGTGGTGTGGTCTCTCGCGGTCACCTCCACGGGAAAGACATATTGGTAAAGAGTTACTCTCAACTAAGAGCGGGAGACTTTATCATTTCCAAACGACAGGTGGTTCACGGGGCAACCGGACTCGTCCCTCATCACCTTGATCAAGCAATCGTCTCCAACGAATACATGGTAGCGGTGGGGAATGAAACTATCTCATCAGAATTTTTGACGATTCTTTCGACTCTGCCAGGCATGTATCGGAAGTTCTTTCTGAGCTCTTACGGCGTTGATATTGAAAAACTGTTCTTTGATGCCGCTGACTGGAAGAAAAGAAAAGTCGTGATTCCCAAGCTACCCGAGCAAAACGAAATCTGTTCGTATTTTGAAGAGATAGACCGGATAATTGGGCTGCATCAGCGGAAGCATGAAAAGCTGGTGACGCTGAAAAAGGCTATGCTTAACAAGATGTTTCCAGCCCCCGGTGCCATCGCCCCTGAAATTCGTTTCAAAGGCTTTTCTGAACCTTGGGAAGAAAAAAAACTGGGAGATGAAGCAATAACTATAATGGGGCAATCTCCAAGTGGTTCAAACTATACGAATAACCCTACAGATTTTATTTTAGTGCAGGGAAATGCAGATATGAAGAATGGCTATGTAACTCCACGCGTATGGACCACGCAGATCACAAAAACAGCTGATATTGGGGATATAATCTTGAGTGTTAGAGCCCCTGTGGGAGAAGTTGGAAAAACTGGATATGATGTAGTTCTTGGACGTGGAGTCGCTGGAATTAAGGGTAATGAGTTTATTTTTCAATCATTATTACGAATGAATGAGTTTGGATATTGGAAACAATTTTCTTCGGGATCAACATTTGACTCAATAAATTCGACAGATATTAGAGATGCCATCTTGTCTTTTCCAAGTAAAGAAGAACAGAGAATAATCGGCGTCTACTTCCGCCAACTGGACGAGCTGATCGCACAGCATGGAACACAGGTAAAAAAGCTGAAAAAGATCAAGACAGCCTGTCTGGAAAAAATGTTTGTTTAAACCACTGATGATAGAAGGAACTGCCCTTATGACCTTTCCCACCGAAGCCCAATTTGAAGCCGCCGTCATCCAGCAACTGTCCCGTTACGGCTGGGAGCCGGAGGTGATTCAAAGCCCGTCTGAGGCGGATCTCCTTGCAAACTGGGCCACGATTCTGTTTGAAAACAATCGCGGGAAGGATCGGCTGAACGATATCCCGCTGACCCAGGGCGAGATGCAGCAGATCATGGAGCAAATCGCCGAGTTGCGCACCCCGCTGAAGCTGAACGGTTTTATCAACGGCAAGACGGTGTCGATCACCCGCGACAACCCGGCGGATGAGCAGCACTTCGGCAAGGAAGTGAGCCTCAAAATCTATGATCGTCAAGAAATTGCGGCGGGTCAAAGCCGCTACCAGATCGTGCGGCAACCGCGTTTTGCCCGGAGCTCGAAACTTATGCACGACCGGCGGGGGGACCTGCTGCTGTTGATCAACGGTATGCCGGTGATCCATATGGAGCTGAAAAAAAGCGGCATCCCGGTCAGTCAGGCCTGTCATCAGATTGAAAAGTATTCCAGGGAAGGGATTTTTTCCGGGCTGTTCGCCCTGATCCAGCTTTTTGTGGCCATGGAGCCGAAAGAGGCGGTCTATTTTGCCAATCCGGGGCCGGACGGGCGCTTCAATAAAGATTTCTACTTTCACTGGGCCGATTTCAACAATGAGCCGGTGAGCGACTGGAAGACGGTCATTTCGACGCTGCTGTCGATTCCCATGGCGCACCAGTTGATCGGCTTTTACACGGTGGCCGACGATTCGGATGGAACGCTCAAGGTGATGCGCAGCTATCAGTATTACGCCGCCCATGCAATTTCCGACAAGGTGACCAGAACCGACTGGAAAAACCCGGACCGCCTCGGCGGCTATATCTGGCATACCACGGGCTCGGGCAAAACCATGACCAGCTTCAAGTCGGCGCAGCTGATTGCCAACTCCAAGGATGCGGACAAGGTGGTGTTCCTGATGGACCGGATCGAGCTGGGCACCCAGTCATTGCGCGAGTACCAGGGTTTTGCCGAAGAAAACGAAACGGTGCAGGCCACGGAGAATACGGCGGTGCTGGTGAGCAAGCTGACCAGCACCGACCCCGCCAACACCCTGATCGTCACCTCGATCCAGAAGATGAGCAACATCAAGGACGAGGACGGCGGCATGAATGCCCACGACCTT
Source organism: Desulfatiferula olefinivorans (assembly GCF_054657895.1). Classification (NCBI taxonomy): domain Bacteria; kingdom Pseudomonadati; phylum Thermodesulfobacteriota; class Desulfobacteria; order Desulfobacterales; family Desulfobacteraceae; genus Desulfatiferula; species Desulfatiferula olefinivorans. The sequence goes on from NZ_BAAHXV010000006.1 coordinate 86,964, forward strand.
TCTCGCATCAATGCCAAGCGGCTGGTTTTCATTATCGATGAGTGCCACCGCTCCACCTTCGGCGATATGCTTCAGGCCATCAAAACAAACTTTCCCGGCGCGATTTTTTTCGGCTTCAGCGGCACGCCGATTCAAGACGAAAATAAACACAAGGACAATACCACGGCCGATGTCTTCGGCGATGAACTGCATCGTTACAGCATTGCCGACGGGATACGGGATAAAAATGTGCTGGGCTTTGATCCTTACAAGGTGATGACCTATCGTGACCGTGATCTGCGGACGGCCGTCGCGCTGGAAAAAGCCAGGGCTGCAACGGTGGCCGAGGCCCTTGCCGATCCGAAAAAGAAAAAGGTGTTCAACCGGTATATGAACGATGTAACGATGGCCGGTGAGCTTAATGCGGCGGGCAAATGGGTGAAGGGCATCGAGGACCATCTGCCGTCCAGCCAGTATGATCGCGATGAGCATCGGGACAAGGTGGTCGAGGATATTTGCGATAACTGGATCACCTTGAGTCAGGGCTATAAGTTCCATGCTATTTTCCCCACCAGCAGTATCCCGGAGGCGATTGCCTATTACCGTCTGTTCAAACAGGAATGCCCGACGTTGAAAACCACGGCGCTGTTTGACCCCAATGAAGACAATGAAGGCGATTCAGCATTTAAAACCCAAGGCCTCGTGGAAATTCTCGAAGACTACAATAACGCCTACGGTCAACATTTCGATCTGGCAGCCCATGCGAAGTTCAAAAAGGACGTGTCGGCACGGCTGGCCCATAAAACACCGTACCAGCGCATTGAAACCACGTCGGAAAAGCAGCTTGATCTCTTGATTGTGGTTCATCAGATGCTGACCGGCTTCGATTCGAAATGGGTGAACACCCTGTATCTGGACAAGGTGCTGAAATATGAAAATATCATACAGGCGTTCTCCCGGACGAACCGTCTGTTTGGCCCGGATAAACCCTTCGGTACGATCCGTTATTATCGCAAGCCACATACCATGGAAAAAAATATCGAAAGAGCGGTGGAACTCTATTCAGGGAATAAGCCCATGGGGCTATTTGCCGACCGCCTCGAAAGCAACCTGGGTCGGATGAATGAGGTGTTTGATGATATCAAAGGCCTGTTCGATGCGGCAGGCGTCGAAGACTTCAGGAAACTCCCGGATGACCTGACCGAGCGGGGTGAATTTGCAAAGCTGTTCAGGGTATTCAATACCATTCTGGAAGCGGCAAAAATCCAGGGCTTCACATGGGACACATTGACGTATCCGTTTGAAAAAGATTTAAAAAAATCCATGGTGGCGCTGCACTTTACACACGATCACTACCTGACACTGGCCCTGCGCTACAAAGAGCTCGCATCGGGCGGCGACGGTGACGGAGGTGGAGGAAGCAGTATCCCCTACGAGATTGACGGCCATCTGACCGAAATCGACACGGATAAAATCGATGCCGATTACATGAATTCCAGGTTCGAGAAATATCTGAAGACGCTCCAGAACGGTGATGATGCTGAAACAATCAACGCCACACTGGCCGAACTGCATCGGTCGTTTGCAACGCTGACACAGGAAGAGCAAAAGATGGCCGATATATTCCTGCACGACATCCAGCGCGGAGACGTTACGATCGATTCCGCCCGCCCGTTTAAAGAATACGTCACCGAATACCAGTTGAAGGCTAAAAAACGTGAGATAGACGCTGTCGCTCACCTGTTCGGATTGGATAAAACCAAGCTTTCAGCCCTGATGAATACGAATATCACCGAGGCCAACATCAACGAATACGGACGTTTTGATGAATTGAAAGCCACCGTGGACAAGGCAAAGGCAAAGGCCTATTTTGAAGCCTTAGAAGGCCAGAATCTCCAACCTGTCAAAGTCAATATCAAAACCTCTAATTTACTTAAGGATTTTATCATTCAGGGAGGCTTCGAAATTGAGCTTCCCGCCGATTGATACATTGTATGCCCCGGGGAAACGGTGGGGGATTAAATTAAAATGATGAAATTTGCTTACATAGTGCTTACACAATGGGGAAAAAATGGCGGAAGCACATGGGAATCGAACCCACCCGGGACGTGATTAGCGCCCCACACCGGATTTGAAGTCCGGGAGCATCACCAGAACGCTGCGTGCTTCCATGGTACGGAAGAACCCCGTAAATAAATAAAATCGGGGGGTTTGTCAACCCCTTTGCACCGGCTGCCCTTTTTTTTCGATTGAATCTCCGGGCGGTTCCGGGGTATGGTGTGTGGCCTGCGAGACGACCCGCAGGGATCGACACACACCATTTATCAGGCCGAGGGCATACCCATGATCAACCCAGAGAGGCTTTCCCGCTTTTTCACCGACCTTGTCAGAATCGACAGCGTGTCCCGGGAAGAAAAACAGATCGCAGACCATCTCCAGACCATGCTGACGGACCTGGGGGCGACCCTTGCCGTCGACGACGCCGGTGCGGCCGTCGGCGGAAACACGGGCAACCTGGTGGCCCGATTTCCGGGGACGGTCGACGTCCCGCCCATGATGCTCTGCGGACACATGGATACGGTGGAGCCGGGACGGGGCGTGGTCCCCGGCTTTGAAAACGGCATCTTCCGCAGCCAGGGCAACACCATTTTGGGAGCCGACGACAAGAGCGCCCTGGCCATCATCCTCGAAGTCCTCCACGTGATCCGGGAAAACAATCTGCCCCACGGCCCCCTGGAGGTGGTGTTCACGATTTGCGAGGAAATCGGCCTTCTGGGTGCCAAGCATATCGATCTCAGCCTCATCGCGTCCCGTTTCGGATACATTTTAGACGCCACGGACCGCAAGGCCATCGTCACCCGTGCCCCCTGGTCCACCCATTTCGACATCCGGGTCACCGGCAAGGCGGCCCATGCCGGGGCCGAACCGGAAAAAGGCGTGAGCGCCATCCTTCTGATGTCCCGGGCCCTGGCCGATCTGCCCTGGGGCCGAATCGATTATGAAACCACCTGCAACGTGGGCACGATCACGGGCGGGGTGGCCACCAACATCGTGGCTGAAGAGGCCGTGATCGTGGGCGAGGTCCGCAGTCACAGCAAAGAAAAAATGGACGGAATCATCGAAGACATCCGGCAGTCGTTTGAGCGGGTCATCGAAGGCGCCGCCCGGACATCGCCTGTTCCCGGCCGCCCGACCTTTGCCATGACCACCCATCTGGACTTTCCCGGCACCCACATTCCCGACGACCACCCGGTGATCCGACTGGCCATGGACGCGGCCCGGGATCTGGGGATCGAGCTCAAGACCGTCACCAGCGGGGGCGGTGCCGACGCCAACATCTTTTCGGGCATGGGCATCGTCACCGGCGTTCTGGGCACCGGCATGACGGCGGCCCACACCCTCGAAGAATGCATCGCCTTAGATGACATGGTCAACACGGCGGCCCTGTTACTTGCCTGCGTCCGAAGACACGCCGGAGATCTTTGATGGACCTTTATTTCGACTGTTTTTCCGGTATCAGCGGCGACATGACCCTGGGGGCCTTCGTGGACCTGGGGGTACCGGTGTCCTATCTTGTCCACGAACTGGCCCGGCTGCCCCTTGAGGGCTTCGACATCACCACCGAGGGGGTCAGCCGCCACGGCATCCAGGCCACGAACCTCTTTGTCCACGAGACCGGCAAAACCCACCCCATGGATTACCGGACCATCCGAAACCGGGTCGAATCCTCGCCCCTGTCGGACTATGTCAAGGCCCTGAGCCTGTCCATGTTCGAAAAAATCGCTGCGGCCGAATCCCGTATCCACGGCTGCCCCAAAGACAGGGTGCATTTTCATGAGGTGGGCGGCATCGACGCCCTGGTCGACATGGTGGGCACGGCCCTTTGCATGGAATACATGGATGTCCGAAGCGTCCATGCCTCGCCCCTGCCCCTGGGATCGGGGTTCACCGCCTGCGCACACGGGGTCATTCCCGTACCCGCGCCGGCCACCGCCGAAATTCTCAAAGGCGTCCCGGTCTACGGGACCGATACCCGGATGGAGCTGGTCACGCCCACGGGGGCGGCCATCATCAAAACCCTGTGCGGGTCCTTCGGCCCCCTTCCGGCCATGACCGTCAACCGGAGCGCCTACGGATCGGGCAAGCGACACCGTGACGACCGCCCGAACCTGCTTCGGATCATCGCGGGCACCGTAAACGATACCGCACCCCCCGCCGACGAGGGCGGCGTTATCGTGCTTGAAAGCACCATCGACGACATGAATCCCGAACTTTACGGCTTCGTCATGGAGCGCCTGTTCGAAGACGGCGCTCTGGACGTGACCCTCCAGCCGGTGTTCATGAAAAAAAACCGGCCCGGCACGGTGCTGACCGTGCTGTGCCGGAGCGAAGGGCGGGACATCCTGACCCGGCGGATCCTCACGGAAACCAGCAGCACCGGCGTCCGTTACTACCCCGTCCGGCGCACCGTCCTTCACCGGAAGGCGGCAAGCGTCACGACCCGGTTCGGCGACGTTCAGGTCAAGGTGATCACCCGGCCCGACGGTTCGGTCCATTTCACCCCCGAATACGAATCGTGCAAGGCCCTGGCCCGCGAACGGAACATCCCCCTGTACCGGATCTACGAAGAGGTGATCCGCAGCAGCGGAAACGGCGATAATAAGGATGATGACCGGTAGAGACCGTCCTGAGACGTCACCCCCGGAATCGTTTCCGGGAGTGGAAGCACACCCATCCGGATCATGTCATGAACGAACTTGACATTGACCCGGTCAGACTATAAAGAACACTCATGAAAATAACCGACAAACACATCATGTTCATCGCCACGGGGGGCGGAGCCGGACGGGCGAAAACGGCCCCCGGAACCGTCGGGACGCTGGTGGGGATTCCCCTTTACGGGCTGTTGTCCTTTTTCGACACCCCCGCCCTCTGGCCGGTCATCTGCCTGTCGGTTATCGCACTGATCATCCTGGCCGTCGTTGTGGCGGACCGGGCCGTGGCCATCCTGAACGCGGACGACCCCGGATGCGTGGTCATCGACGAGATCGCAGGCTTTCTGGTGACCACGGCCGGCATCGGATTTTCCCTGCCGTCGGTGATCCTGGGCTTTCTGCTGTTCCGGCTGTTCGACATCTGGAAACCTTTTCCGGTGCGGTATCTCGAAGACACCCTCCCCGGAGGGGCCGGCGTGGTGCTCGACGACGTGGCCGCCGGCATCATGGCCCACATCGTTTTGAGGGTGCTGCTTGCCGTTTTCTGACAAACATCGTATACACCTTTTTCACATGACCAACACGGGGTTCACCCATGACGCTTGGAGGATGATATGAGCAAGAACATCGACAGGGAAAAAGCGGTTGAATCCGCCATGAGCCAGATCGAACGGCAGTTCGGCAAGGGCTCGATCATGAAGCTCGGAGACCGTGAAGTGGCCGCGGTTCCTGTGATTTCAACCGGATCCATTGCCCTCGACAAGGCCCTTGGCATCGGCGGCCTGCCCCGGGGCCGCGTCATCGAAATCTACGGGCCGGAATCCTCCGGTAAAACCACCCTGACCCTCCATGCCGTGGCCGAAGCCCAGAAAAAAGGCGGCATCGCGGCCTTCATCGACGCGGAGCACGCCCTGGACGTCAGCTACGCCAAACGGCTGGGCGTCAACTGCGACGAGCTTCTGGTGTCCCAGCCCGACACCGGCGAGCAGGCCCTCGAAATCGCCGACATGCTTGTCCGCAGCGGGGCCATCGACATTCTGGTCATCGACTCCGTGGCGGCCCTGGTTCCCCGGGCGGAAATCGAGGGGGAAATGGGCGACGCCCACATGGGACTCCAGGCGCGCCTGATGTCCCAGGCCCTTCGTAAACTCACGGCCACCATCGGCCGGACCAACACCACGGTGATCTTCATCAACCAGATCCGCATGAAAATCGGCGTTGTCTTCGGCAACCCCGAAACCACCACCGGCGGCAACGCCCTCAAGTTCTACGCCTCGGTCCGCCTGGAAATCCGGCGCAGCACCGCCATCAAGGAAGGCACCGAGGCCACCGGCAGCCGGGTCAAGGTCAAGGTGGTCAAGAACAAGATGGCCCCCCCGTTCCGGGAAGCCGAATTCGACATGATGTACGGCGAAGGCATCTCCAAAACCGGCGAAGTGCTGGATCTGGGGGTCGAGGCCAATCTGGTCGAAAAAAGCGGGGCCTGGTATTCCTACAACGGCGAACGCATCGGCCAGGGCCGGGAGAATGCCAAGAAATTCCTGGCGGACAACAGCGCCGTCTACGAGGACATTTATCAGAAGCTGAGAGAGGCGGCAGGCATTGCCGCTGCGGATAAAAAAGACAGTAAGGCGGTCGCGGAAGCCTGACCGGTCCGCCCTTAAGATAGATATGTTTAGAAAGCCTTGCAACATGTTCGAGATCAAGGTGTGCGACTCCCCAAAGATGAGACGCAACACAGAATCGGACATAATGCGACGCCGTCAACCCATGCCGGGACAGGTGATGATGCCTGTTCCGGCTGTTTTCGTCTTATTCATGACACGGAGTACACCATGACCGGCAACGAAGCACGCGCACTGTTTCTGGATTATTTCAAAAAGCACAACCACCGCCATGTGAGGAGCTCCTCCCTGGTCCCCTCCGATGACCCCACCCTCCTGTTCGTCAACGCCGGGATGGTTCAGTTCAAACGGACCTTCATCGGCGAGGAAAAACGGGAATACCAGACGGCGGTCACCGCCCAGAAATGCGTCCGGGCCGGAGGCAAGCACAACGATTTGGAAAACGTCGGGTACACGGCCCGTCATCATACCTTCTTCGAAATGCTGGGCAACTTCTCCTTCGGCGATTATTTCAAGGATCAGGCCATCGCCTTTGCCTGGGACCTGTTGACCAACGGATACAAGCTGCCCGTTGACAAACTCTGGGTGTCCATCTACTTGGATGACGACGAAGCCTTTAACATCTGGCACAACAAAATCGGCGTTCCGGCGGACCGGATCATCCGTCTGGGGGAAAAGGACAACTTCTGGGCCATGGGCGACACCGGCCCCTGCGGGCCCTGCACGGAAATCCACATCGACCGCGGCGAAAAACACGGCTGCGGAAAACCCGACTGCGCCGTGGGCTGTGACTGCGACCGCTTTCTCGAAATCTGGAACCTGGTGTTCATGCAGTTCGAAAGAAGCGAAAAGGGCGAGCTGACGCCGCTGCCCAAGCCCAGCATCGACACGGGCATGGGCCTCGAACGGATTTTGTCGATCATGCAGAACGCCGACACCAACTACGACACGGACCTGTTCATTCCCATCATCCGCAAGGTCGAAGAACTGTCGGGCCGCAAACTCCACGAATCCGAGCAGACGGCCGTGGCCATGAAGGTCATCGCCGACCACAGCCGGGCCGCCGCCTTCCTGATCGGCGACGGCATTCTGCCCTCAAACGAAGGACGGGGCTACGTGCTGCGCCGCATCATGCGACGGGCCATCCGCTACGGACGCTACATCGGACTCTCCCGCCCCTTTCTTCACGAAACGGCCCGGGCCGTGTTTGCCGTCATGCAGGACGCCTACCCCGATCTGACGGAAAACGCCGCCTTCATCACCAACGTGATCAAAAACGAGGAACAGAGCTTCTCCGTCACCCTGGACAACGGCCTCCGCCTGCTCAGCGAAGAACTGGCCGAGATGGACAAAAACGGGCGGACCACCATCACCGGCGACGTGATTTTCAAACTGTACGACACCTTCGGCTTTCCCGTGGACATCATCAGGGACGTGGTCAAGGGCCAGGCCGTCGACCTCGATATGGACGGATTCAACCGGGCCATGGCCGAGCAGCGGGAAAAATCCCGGGCGGACATCAGTTTCTCCAAAATGGGTGAAGCCTTCAAAACCCTGTCGGCCCAGGGCATCAAAACCGAGTTCACGGGTTACGACACTCTGGAAACCCGGTCCGAAATCCTGGTGCTTGCCGTGGACGGCCACGACAAAGCCGACGTCCGGGAAGGCGACACCGTGGATGTGGTGACGGCAAAGACGCCGTTCTACGGCGAATCCGGCGGCCAGGTGGGCGACCGCGGCACCATCAAAGGGGAAGGTTTCACCCTTGAGGTCGAAAACACCCTCAAGGATCCCACGGGCCTGTTCATCCATGCCTGCCGGGTGACACGCGGCACGGTAAAAAAAGGGGATGCCGTCATTCTGACCGTGGACGGCGACAAGCGCCGGCAGACCGCCATCAACCACACGGCCACCCATATCCTGCACACCGCCCTGCGCACGGTGCTCGGCCCCCATGTCAAACAGGCCGGATCCCTGGTTTCGCCGGACCGCCTGCGTTTCGACTTCACCCATTTCTCACCGGTTTCCCGGGCCGACCTCGATGAGATCGAACGCTTCGTCAACACGGAAATCCGGCAAAACAGTCCTGTGGCCACCGAGGAAATGGATGCGGACGACGCCCTGAAAACCGGCGCCACCGCCCTGTTCGAAGAAAAATACGGCGACCGGGTCCGGGTGGTGTCCATGGGGGATTTCAGCAAGGAATTCTGCGGGGGAACGCATACGGGACGGACCGGCGACATCGGCCTGTTCAAGATCATCAGCGACGCGGGCATCGCCGCCGGTGTCCGCCGGATCGAAGCGTTGACCGGCTCTGCGGCCCTTGACCATGTCCAGCACACCTTCGGCCTTCTGAGCAGGGCGGCCTCGACCCTCAAGTCCAATGCCGACCAGCTTCCCGAGCGGGTGGACAAACTGCTCACAGACAGCCGCAAGCTGGAAAAGGAACTCGACAAGATCAAAAGCGCCATGGCCGGCAAGGCCGCGGAAAACCTGGACGACATGATTAAAACCGTGGCCGGAGTCCGGGTGGTGGTCCAGAAGGTCAGTGTGGAAAATCCGGCCCAGCTCCGGGACCTGGCCGACCGCTTCAAAGACAAACTCCAGTCGGGCATCGTCTTTCTGGGCGCCGAATCCGGCGGCAAGGCCCTTTTGATCGCCATGGTGACCAAGGACCTGACCGACCGCTTCAAGGCCGGGGATCTGATCAAAAAAACCGCCGCCATGGTCGGCGGCGGCGGCGGCGGCCGCCCGGACATGGCCCAGGCCGGCGGCTCCAAGCCCGAATGCCTGGACGAGGCCCTTGCGGCGGTCTGCGACCTGATCGCCGGCGCCTGATCCGCCTGACGCCCCGCCCCTGCCATGGATGCTTGCTTTGGGGGCGATACCCGTCCCGTTCCAGGGCACGTTCATTTGCACAAAGGATCATCATTCATGCGCAACATTTTAGTATATTTATTTGTATTTCATTGTATCTTTTTTTGTACCATTCACGATGCCGCGGCAAATCAGATATCTGATCAAGAAAATTGGTTCATAGGACCGCGCATTGGCTTATCGGCATTCACGGGTTTGGTTGGAGCGGAAATACAATATCGCAACGTTGCTTTGTCTTTTGGTATTCCAGAATGTGTGGGGCTTAAATATTATTTTTCAGTACCAAAGCATTCATGGTTTATTGGCGGGTATTTTTCCAAATGGGATTTAACGGATGATGAAACGAAAGACGGCATCAAATATACGGAGCAAACAAACACAGAAGGAGGTTTTGGGGGCGGCTATCGTTGGCGTTGGGGGAGTGGATGGGATCTCTCTTTGAGCCTTGCCATAGCCTATGGTCAGGAAGAATTATCAAATACCACAGCTTTACGAACTGAACGATTTATCGGAATTAGACCTGGTATTACTGCGGGATACTCATTTTAAAAAACAGAACAGGGCCCGACACGATCCACATTATACGAGCCCATCATGATTGGGCCGGGTGCATGACGCACGGAACGATCACCCGAAGGGGCCCCGGTCGTCGTTCCTTTTAAAAAAATACGGAGAGGGTAAGGGGTAGCGGAAAACGGTGCGGCGTCAGACGCGCCCGGTGGTGCGGTTCATGATGAAATAGTCGAGCTGGGCCGCCTGATTGCCGTTGAGCTCGCCGAATCGGACCCGCCGCTGGCGAACCACCCGCATGGCCCGGGGGCTCATCATGATGGAGCTGGGCACATCGTCATCTTCGACGGCAACATCTTCGACCAGGTGGTTGGGCATCTTTTCCAAGTAAATCCCCTCGTCGCCGACAAAGACATGGGACTCCACGCAATCCTCCCTGGCCTGATGATCCAGTGAGGCAATGTACCGGAAACACAGTCCGCCGCGGCTGATATCGATAATCTGACCCATTTTGCCGAAATCGGGACTCAGGGCGGCATAAGCCCCTTCCCTGACCCGGTAGCGTGTGTGCCTGCGGCGTTCGTTTTTTTCTGATGAACTGTCCATAACCCCTGTGAATCCCTTGCGCGCACCCAATGTGTTATGATTCTTTAGCAAACCGGATGACAAATGAAAAGATTTTTATGCCCCCATGGCGGGACCGTTTAACGATTCATCGGTCATCGGTGTATGCCTGAAAGCGAAGCAATTTTTATACCACTCACATAAAAACCCGCGCTCTTCCCCAGAAAACACCCGCAAGCCCCACCGGCCCTGCCGTATCCGATGCCCCCGGCATCTCCAGAACCTGATTTCGGCCACGTTCATGGGTGATCTATTTCACAGGCAGCATGGTCGGAACGACCGGACCTGGGTAGATGTTTTCACACCCGCTCAACCCGTCTTTTACCTTCCAGGGATCACCCGGGCGTCAAACAAACGCCCCTGAAAACGGCCTGAACACCGCCCGCCGGGACGCCCGTGTCATAACAATAAAAATCACATAAATTCAGATGATTAAACTATGATTAAAGGGCATTGCCCCATACCTTGAAACGAACTAAGTTTGCTTGATAATTTCCCCTTGATTTCACACCCGAAGCTCCCTATACTGAAATCAAGCTAAAAGCAAACCACCCGAAAGGATGGGACGCAAAGCCACTGGCCTAAACCTTTATAACATTATAATTCGGGTTTAATTTAAGTAGAGATGGCCATGTGAATCATCCCGTGGACACGCCGGAATGATATCACAAAAACCAACATAACAATCTCGAAAAAATAGTTAGTAAATCCTGGAAAGTGTATAAAGACATGGTAGCAGGGCTGCCTTAGCTTGAAACCCATCCGGGTCCGCACGACATGCGGGCCCGGTTTTTTTTGGCCTTGACATTCAGGGTCAACCGACCTAATCCTTTTTCCATCGTTTCCGATCGCGTTCACAAAGGCCCTCACACGACAACGACACACGACAGAGACACCGATAGGGGAGGTTCGTCATGTATGGAAAGAGGCTCACAAGATGGCTGGTATGTTTGGCTCTGATTGCGTTTAGTGCACCCGCTTCGGCCGCCGATGACCCCAAGGCCCGGGACATCATGCAGCGGGTCGACGCGCGGAACGACGGGGACAACCGCACCAGCGACATGCTGATGGTCCTGATCGACAAAAACAACGACCAAAGGACCAAGCATTTCAAGATTTTCTCCAAGGATCAGGGCAAGGACAAACACACCATCATGTTCATCGTCGACCCGCCCAACGTCAAAGACACGGGTTTTCTCACCCTGGATTACGACGACCCCGACAAAGACGACGATCAGTTCCTCTACCTCCCCTCTCTGGGCAAATCCAAACGCATCGCCTCCAGCGACAAGGACGGCAGCTTCATGGGGTCGGATCTGAACTATTCCGACATGGGATCCCTGGAACTTGCCGACTACGATTTCACCCTGCTCAAGGAAATCGACCTCAAGGGGCAACGATGCTGGCTGATCCAGGCCGACCCAAGGTCCGATGCCGTCATTGACGAGACGGGCTACACCAAATCCATCCTCGCCGTCCGGCAGGACAACCTGATGATCTCCCGGATCAAGGCCTGGACCAACGACGGCGACGCCGTCAAACTCATCGACTTCGACGACATGCAGGTCATCGACGGGATCTGGGTCAGCCTGAGCATCAAGGTGATCAAGCGCCGGGCCGACGAGGTGCTCCACAAAACGGACATCACCATCAGCGGGGTCAAATTCAATCAGAACCTCGAAGGCGACATGTTCACGGTCCGCCGCCTGGAAAAGGGGCTCTGATCCTTGCCATAAAAGCATTGAAAAAATAACCCGGTATGATAAATGAACGGTGATCCGGTTTCACTGCCGTGTTCAGCCCCGCAAACCGCGGCCGAGATCACCCGGGCGGAACGGAAGAGCCTCGGATGTTTCGCTGCGCACACCATTCAGCCTTTACCCATGGAGGTTTTTTGTGAAAAAAACGATTCTTTTCTGCCTGATGTCCCTGACCCTTTTGACCGGCGGTTCGGTTTTCGCCGATACGGCCGAACTGATGAGCCGGGCCGATGCCCTGTTCACCTACAAAAACGGCAACCTGGCCGATTATAAGGCTTCGGTCGATCTCTACAAAGAGGTTCTTGCCGCTGAACCGGACCATTTCGAGGCCACATGGAAATGCGCACGATCCCTTCGTTACTACGCGATCACCGCCCAGCAGGCCGGTGTGGACGGCTGGAAAGACATTTGCGCCCAAATCGGTAAAGAAGGCATGACGTATGCACAGAAAGCCATCGATCTCAAGCCCGATCATCCGGACGGGTATTACTACTATGCCCTGAATGTCGGGGTCTATGCGGACGGCGTCAGCATCATCACGGCCCTCAAGGAAGGCTTGAAGGACAAGACCCAGACCAGCTTTGAAAAGGTGCTCGAACTCAATCCGGATTACGAAAACGGCGGCGCCCTTGTGGGCATCGGCCGGTTCTGGTCGGTGCTTCCCTGGCCCCTGGCCAAGAAAAAGAAAGCCCTGGAATATTACAGACAATACCAGGCCACCCCGTTCTTCGGCAAAGACCCCGAAGGCATCGTCTACATCTCCGAACTTCTGATCGATCTGGGAGGCAAGGAAAACAAGGAAGAGGCCCGGCAGATCCTGGCCCGCCTGAACAGCGACAACCCCTTCTTCACGCAGTACCGGGAAAACCTTCTGGCCAAACTCTGATACCAAACCAATCGGTCCCATGCCCGACGCCGCAAGGGCGGGCATGGGACCGGTCACACGTCGATCAGCCGATTCATGCTTCCCTGGGCGTATCCGTCGAGGTCCAGCGACACATAGGTAAACCCCAGGGCTCTGAGTTCCCCAGCCAGCCGTGTTCTGACCCCCGTCGAAAGCATACGCCCAAAATCTTCCGATAAAATTTCGATCCGCACCTGGGGGCCGTGATGCCTGGCCCGTGCCCCGACAAACCCCGCGTTTCGGAGCACCGTTTCCGCCTGCTCCACCGTCCGCAATTTTTCAACCGTCACCGCCTCGCCGTAGGGAATCCGGGTGGCCAGGCAGGCCATGGCCGGTTTGTCTGCCGAGGGCAGCCCCAAACGGCGGGAGGCCTCACGGATATCCGTCTTGAAAAATCCGGCTTCGGCCAGAGGGCTTTCGACGCCCAGTTCCGACGCGGCTTTCATGCCGGGACGATAGTCACGGGCGTCATCCCGGTTGGCCCCGTGGACCACCCGTGGCCGCCCCGTCTCGGCGGCCCGTTCGATGATGGCGGAAAACAGGCACCGTTTGCAGGCATAGCACCGGTCCTTCCCGTTTTCGACAAACCCGCGCACCGCCATCACATCCGGAGAGACCACATGAAAGGGAATCTGTCGGTCGTTGACAAACGACAGGGCTTCTTGTTCCTCAACCCCTGATAGTAACGGGGTTTTAGCGATGATGGCCTGGGCACGGATCCCGGGGAGGGTCGCCGCCACAGACAAAAGAAAGGTGCTGTCCACCCCTCCGGAAAACGCCACGGTCAGGGGACCGCCTTCGGCCAGGATGGATGTCAGCCTGTCCAGCTTTCCGGAAAGATGATTATTTTTCATTAGTTAGGCCTAATTTTCTTTCAAAAATGGTTTACAATCGCCCTGCAACATTATATATGTGTTGGCGATCAGCCTTTAGGATAGATAGTCAGTTTACGCATCTTAAGCTAAATTCAATATAAGTTCAAAGGGGATTCACATGGCCAAGGAAAAGAAAAGCAAATCGACGAAGAAGGAATCAACCCCCAAAAAAGCCGCCGCAAAAAAAACCACGAAAAAATCCACGGCAGGCAAAGCCGCTCCGGCACCCAAGACCGAGGACGTCAAACCCGCCGATGATGCTGCTCAGAAAGACGCCATGATCGCGGCCGACACCGAGGCGAAAAAAGCCGCGGACGCCGCAAAAAAGAAAGCTGACGACGAGGCAAAAAAGAAGGCTGAGGACGAAGCCAAAAAGAAAGCCGAAGAGGAAGCGCGCAAGAAGGCCGAGGAAGAGGCCAAGAAGAAAGCCGAAGAGGAAGCACGCAAAAAGGCTGAGGAAGAAGCCAAGAAGAAAGCTGAAGAGGAAGCGCGCAAGAAGGCCGAGGAAGAAGCCAAGAAAAAAGCCGAAGAGGAAGCGCGCAAAAAGGCCGAGGAAGAGGCCAAAAAGAAAGCCGAAGAGGAAGCACGCAAAAAGGCCGAGGAAGAGGCCAAGAAGAAAGCCGAAGAGGAAGCACGCAAAAAGGCTGAGGAAGAAGCCAAGAAAAAAGCCGAAGAGGAAGCACGCAAAAAGGCTGAGGAAGAAGCCAAGAAGAAAGCCGAAGAGGAAGCGCGCAAGAAGGCCGAGGAAGAGGCCAAGAAGAAAGCCGAAGAGGAAGCGCGCAAGAAGGCCGAGGAAGAGGCCAAAAAGAAAGCCGAAGAGGAAGCGCGCAAAAAGGCCGAGGAAGAAGCCAAGAAGAAAGCCGAAGAGGAAGCACGCAAAAAGGCTGAGGAAGAGGCCAAAAAGAAAGCCGAAGAGGAAGCACGCAAAAAGGCTGAGGAAGAGGCCAAAAAGAAAGCCGAAGAGGAAGCGCGCAAGAAGGCCGAGGAAGAGGCCAAAAAGAAAGCCGAAGAGGAAGCACGCAAAAAGGCCGAGGAAGAGGCCAAAAAGAAAGCCGAAGAGGAAGCACGCAAAAAGGCCGAGGAAGAAGCGAAAAAACAGGCGGAAGCCCAGTCAAGCGCGGCGGCCGACATGAAACAGGCCGCCGTGACCACGACGGTCAACGTCATTGACAATGTCAAGGCCGCCAAACCCGCAATCAACGTCAAAGCCGTCGCCGCCTGCGTGGCGGTGCTTGCGGTGGTCCTGCTTCTGTTGAGCCGGGGCAACACGGCCAACTACTACGTCAAGGCCAAACACGGCGCCACCCTCGTGTACCAGGGCGCCTTCGCCCCCACGGGAAAAACGCTGATCGCCGCCATCCCCGGCACCCAGGTTCCGGCCGAGGCCAAGGATGTCTACACCAAATCCGATGTACTGCCCCTCTTGTTCTCCCATTACATGAGCGAGGCCCTCGCTTTGAAGAATGAAACCGGAACGCCTGATTTCGAAAGCAAGCTCTGCCTGCTGAACAAGGCTTTGGAATGCGCGTCCACGCCCGATGAGGCCGGCCGTGCCAACCGTGAAATCGCAGCGGTCAAGGCCATCATGAACGCCTACGGCCGATAGACACACCCGTTATAAAAACAAAAGGCCCTCACCGCCATCTGCGGTGAGGGCCTTTTGTTTTCGGCACGATAAAACACATCACCGAACCTTTGTCGCTGCATTCGTAAGGGAACTCTGCCCCGTGGCCTCCAGAACCGACACCCAGAGTTTGCCCTGGGGCGACACCTGTTTTCGGCGGCCCGCCGAAGATTTCATGGGCACATGGACGAAATGATTGTTCCAGTGACCGATCAGCATGTTGGTCTTGCCCGCCATACCGGCGTGAACGGCATCCCGTCCAAGGAAACTGCAGAACACATGGTCGTTGGCGTTCGCCGGAAGGCTCCGGATGATGTAACTGGGATCGATGTACTTGAGAGCAATCGGCAGCTCTTTCTCTTTAAAGTAATCAATGATCCGATCTTTCAGATAAAGACCGATGTCCTTGAGCTTCACGTTGCCCGACGGATCATGTTCGGTTCGCTCCTCACCAAAGAATTTCTGCCCGGCCCCCTCGGCCACCAGGATCACGGCATGTTTCCGCTCTTTCAGTCGGCGTTCCAGACAGGCCAGAAGGCCCTTGTCGCCGTCCAGATCGAAATCGACTTCGGGAATCAGGACAAAATTGACATCCTGCTGGGCCAGGGCCGCCGTGGCGGCCAGAAAACCGGAATGGCGGCCCATCAGCTTGATCAGTCCGATACCGTAAGGATAGCCTTCGGCCTCGTTGTGGGCCCCCCGGATAGCCTGGGTGGCGATTTCCACCGCCGTGTCGAATCCAAAAGACCGGGCCACCAGATAGATGTCGTTGTCAATGGTTTTGGGAATGCCGATCACGCTGATCTTGAGATTCCGGCGACGGATCGTTTCATGGATCCGGGTGGCGGCCATCATGGTCCCGTCCCCGCCGATCATGAACACGATGCCGATGTTCATGCGTTCCAGCGAATCCACAATGGCGTCGACATCCTGGGGCCCCCGGGATGATCCCAGGATGGATCCGCCCCGTTCGAGGATCCGCACCACCGATTCAGGCGAAAGATCCACCAGATCATGGCCGTATTCGGGAATAAAACCCTGGAGCCCGTACTTGATCCCGTAAATATGCTTGACCCCGTAGCGATGGACCAGCTCAAGCACCACCGCACGGATGATATCGTTCAGGCCGGGACAGAGGCCGCCGCAGGTGACCAGAGCGCACCTGAGCTTGCTGGAATCGAAATAGATTTTCTTTCGGGGCCCGGCGATTTCAAAGGCCGGCGGTTTTCGGCCCCCTTCGAGCATCCGATACAGATTTTTTTCATTGACGTCGAGCAGCACCCGCATGGAATCATCCACGAAACTCGAATGATCGAGGCTGTGTTCATCACGCATGAACGGTGAATCGATTTTAGCGTCGCCCAGCGACTCGATGCCCGTGTCCACATGTTCAAATTCCATGATCCCGCTTTCCGCCTGGCCGGCCTGATGTTTTTCCTTTTATCCGGACCCTGTTTCCTGATACGTGATAGACAGGCCCGGTCATGATCGCGGGGAATGATACGAAAAAAAAACAGCGGCGTCAACCGAAGGAGCAGGACCATCGCATGTCTATCCCGCACGACCCATGGGTCATGCCCTGTGGGGAGCGCAGCGACCGGGTGGTTGAATGGTTTGACCATAAGGATATGAAACATGCGCTTACCCTGACCGAAGGAGGATCACGGCATGGCCCCCATGAAAATGTTTATCACCGACCTTGACGGGACCCTGTTCCGATCCGATCGGCGGGCCTGCGACAAGGCCCTTGCCAGACTCGATCACCTTGGACGGATGGGCGTGATCAGGGTGCTGGCCACGGGACGGTCCCTGTTTTCCCTGCAGCGGTCCCTTGCAAGTCCCCTGCCCGTGGACTACCTGATTTTTTCCACGGGATTGGGGGTGGCAAAGTATCCGGAACCCCAGGGCCGAACCCTCAAAACCGACGGTTTTACCGTGTCGGATACCCGATTCATTGTCTCGGTGCTCGATCAGCTTGAACTGGACTTCATGCTCCAGCATGCGATGCCGGACAACCATGTGTTCAGCTACCGGCACGCCGGGCATGCCGGCCCCGATTTTCTGACCCGGCTGAATTATTACCAGGGCTACCACCGGCCGTTGGATTCGCGCCGGGCCGACCTGCCGCCCGCGTCCCAATTTATCGTGATTCTCCCCGATGTCTCGCCTGCGGCGATCATAGATGACCTGCGCCGCCGCCTTTCCATGTACTCGATCATCACCTGCGCCTCACCCTTCGACGGGAAAAGCCTGTGGATCGAAATCTTTCCCCGGAGCGTATCCAAAGGCCGAGCCGCCGACTGGCTGGCCCGAAGGCTGGGAATCCTGCCCCGGGACGCGGCGGCGGTGGGCAATGATTTCAACGACGAGGATCTTCTGACCTGGGCCGGTCGGGCCTTTGTAACGGCCAACAGCCCGGCGGCCCTGAAAGAACGGTTTCAGGTGGTGGCATCCAATGACGGCGGCGGCGTCTATGAAGCGATCGAGGCCCTGCTCACGGCCTGAAGGGCGTCTCAGCCTTTTTTCGAAGCCGCCTTGTCAAAATGGGAGAACTGCATGGTAAAGGTGCCCCGGCCCTGGGTCGCCGAACGGATGGCCGTGGAATAACCAAACATCCGTGAAAGGGCCACCGAGGCGTTGATCATCTGGAGGCCGGATTTGGGGCTGATGGATTCCACTTTGCCGCCCCGGCTGTTCAGATCGCCGATCACCTCGCCCATGAAGGCGTCGGGAACGAAGATTTCCACATCCATGATCGGTTCCAGCAAAAAGGGGTCGCCCTTTTCCAGGGCCTCCCGGGCCGCCATGGACGCACTGACGGTAAAGCCCAGATCCGATCCCAGACCTTCCTTGAACGAGCCGCCCACCAGGACCGCTTCCACGTCCACCACCGGATAGCCCATCAGGGAACCGCTGTCGAAGGAATCCATGATGCCCTTTCGAATGGACGCAATGTAGACGTCGGGAATCTGTTCGGGACCCACCTCGGACCGGAAGCTGACACCGCTGCCCCGGTCTGTGGGAATCATTTTCACCGCCACCTCGGCAAAGTGTTTCTGACCGGCCACATCGCGATCGAAGGTCGCAACGGATTCGGCGGGCCTGGCGATGGTTTCGCGGTACACGACCTGGGGCTTGCCCACATTGACATCCGTGTTGAACTCCCGGCGCATGCGGCTGATGATGATCTCCAGATGCAGTTCACCCATGCCGGACAGAAGGGTCTGACCGGTGTCCTCGTCCACCCGGACCTTGAGGGTGGGATCCTCGGCGACGAATTTTTCAAGAACCTGCTGGAGCTTGTCCTGATCGGTGACGGTTTTGGGTTCCACGGCGATGGAAATCACCGGTTCGTAGAACTCCATGCGTTCGAGCAGAATCGGATGGGCGGCGCTGCACAGGGTGTCCCCGGTGGATGAATCCTTGAGGCCCACTACCCCCACGATACTTCCCACACCCGCCTCTTCGATGCGTTCGCGCTTGTTGGCGTGCATTTTCAGAATCCTGGCCAGTTTTTCCTTGCGTTTCAGACCGGGATTGTACAGATCGTCGCCCACCTTCAGTTTCCCGCTGTATACCCTGGCAAAAGACAACTTGCGCCCTTCGATCATCGATACCTTGAAGATCAGGGCGGACAGGGGGGCACCGTCTTTGACCTCAAAATTCACCGGCTCGCCGGTTTCGGGATGAACCCCGTGGGGCGGCGGGACGTCTAAGGGGCTGGGCAGAAAGGCGCCGATGGCGTCGAGCAGAGGCTGGATGCCCTTGTTCTTCAAGGCGCTGCCGAAGAACACCGGCACCAGCTTCAGGTCGATGACGGCCTTGCGGACGGCGGCCATCAAATCCTCGATGGACACCGGCTCCTCGGCCAGATACGCCTCCATGATCCGGTCATCGTGGTCAGCCACGGACTCGATCAACCGGTCCCTGTAGTCGTTCGCCTCGTCAATCAGGTCGGAATCAATATCCGTCAGGGTGTAGGCGGCGCCCAGGCTTTCATCGTCCCAGATGATCTGCTTCATCCGGATCAGATCCACGACCCCCTTGAACTTTTCTTCGGTACCCACCGGAATCTGCATGATCAGCGGCCGGGCATGGAGCTTGTCACGCATCATCTGGATGGCGTTCAGATGATCGGCGCCGATGCGGTCCATCTTGTTGATGAAGGCGATGCGGGGCACATGGTATTTATCGGCCTGACGCCAGACCGTTTCCGACTGGGGCTCCACGCCGCCCACGGCGCAGAACACGCCGATGGCGCCGTCGAGTACCCGCAGCGACCGCTCGACTTCAATGGTGAAATCCACATGGCCGGGAGTGTCGATGATCTGGACCTGCCAGTCCTTCCACTCACAGGTGGTGACCGCCGAGGTGATGGTGATCCCCCGTTCCTGCTCGTCGGCCATCCAGTCCATGACCGCTTCGCCGTCGTGGACTTCGCCCAGCTTGTAGGATTTTCCCGTATAGTACAGCACACGCTCGGTCACGGTGGTTTTACCCGCATCGATGTGGGCCATGATGCCGATGTTTCTGATTTGCTCCGTTTTGATTCGTTTCATAATGTCACGCCATAGGGTTGATCGGTCATGTTATCGGACCAGCAGCATGTTCGCGGCAAGGGGCCCACGGATATCGATATGTCCGGCAAGGGTGTCTCGTTCGCGTCCGTCGATCAGGATCTTGACCCGCTTGATCTCCGGGACATTGAGAACCAGTGAATTGACGATGGAGACGATGGTCAGATGTTCGGTCTGAACCCCGCCGGGATGATGGTCACGGATTTCCCGGGAAAAGTCCACATACGCCGTCTGATCATGGATAAACAGGGTGCGAAGCCGGGTGTCTGAAGGCAGGGTCGGCACGCGGTCCCGCCGGGGGCCCTCGATCAGCCGCCGGATAATGGTTGCGGCATGGTCCACCGGATGTCCGGGATGAACGATCAGCCGCTCCTCCGGGCTCAGAAAATCCTGATGCCTGTCCTGAAAATACAGATAGACCGGGGATTCGACGGCATAGCGCAGGTCCGGTGCAGAACCCGCCCCCACGCTGTCGGACGGAACGGGGGCCTCGTTGGTCGCAAGCACCCAAAAAAGGACCACCGCGGCAAGACCCGGAACCAGAGCGGATACCACAAGAATTTTTCGTGTTTTTCCGGTCATCGGAAGCACCCGCTTTCATCGCCGATCGCCATGATCCGCCGCCTGATCCACGTTCAAAACGAGGAAAATTTAGGCTAAATCCGGTGGGATGTCAAGACAAGCATATTATTTATTGAACCGGCGTGTCAAAACGTATATATTAAATCAAAAAATTCGATAGTTATCATACCAATCCCCGACGTTCCATCGCCTTTGTTCCCGCTCACGCGCACCGGATCCGGCCCCGCCGGGAGACCCATAAACAGTGTTTCGAACATGAAAACGTGTAATGAATGATATTTTATTGTTTTTTTCGAAAAAGACGTTTATATAATGGGGTTTTTGTATGTCGGTTTATTTTTTTTATTTTATAACATCCGGAAAAAATGATGAAAAAAAACAGTTCACACCACAATTATGAACTGGTCAAAGACTGGATCGGTTTGATTCAAGTATTCACCTGCCCGGCTGACGCGGAAACCCGCTCCACCCTCATCGAGCACATGCGGCAGATTCTATTCGAGCTGCATGATTTCCTGTTCAAGAATGTGGGGATCACCGAAGAAATCAGCCTCAAGGAACTGGCCGACGACTTCACCGACACCGTCATCAACACCTGTCCGGAAAAAAAGCTGGCCGACGTGGTCACCGGGGTCTTCAGCGGCCTTGCCCCCCATGCGGTCAACATCGCCTCCCCGTATTTTGTGGGACACATGACGGCCGCCATCCCCTATTTCATGGTCCACCTCAAAGCCATCACGGCGGCCCTCAACCAGAATGTGGTCAAACTCGAAACCTCCAAGGTGGTTTCCGTCTTAGAAAAACAGGTGGTCGCCAAAATACACCGCCTGCTGTTCAAGCTGGACGATGCCTTCTACACGGAACATGTCCAGAATACCGACACCTCCCTGGGCTCCTTCATGGAGGGAGGCACCACCGCCAACCTCACGGCCCTGTGGGTGGCCCGGAACGCCGAACTGGGACCCAAGCCGGGTTTCCGCGGCGTCGAGCGGGAAGGCCTC
Source organism: Desulfatiferula olefinivorans (assembly GCF_054657895.1). Lineage (NCBI taxonomy): Bacteria > Pseudomonadati > Thermodesulfobacteriota > Desulfobacteria > Desulfobacterales > Desulfobacteraceae > Desulfatiferula > Desulfatiferula olefinivorans. Next base: position 108,617 of record NZ_BAAHXV010000006.1, read on the forward strand.
TTTGCGGCCTACAAGGCTTACGACATCGACCGGTGCGTGGTTCTCGTCTCCCGGCGGGGTCATTATTCATTCAGAAAATCCGGCGGCCTTCTGGGCATCGGCAACGAAAACATCGTCACCGTCGATGTGGACCGGAACAATCGCATGGACATCGACGACCTGGAACGACGGCTGGCCGAATTCAAACAGGACAAACGAACCAAGGTCATCGCCGTGGTGGGCATTGCAGGCACCACTGAAACCGGCACCGTGGATCCCCTGCCCCGCATCGCCGAAATCTGCCGGCGTGAAAAGATCCATTTCCATGCCGACGCCGCCTGGGGCGGCCCCACCCTGATGAGTGAAAAATACAAACACCTGCTCGACGGCATCGAACTGGCCGATTCGGTGACCATCGACGGCCACAAACAGTTCTACATGCCCATGAGCTGCGGCATGGTGTATTTCAGAAACCCCCGCAGCCTGGACGCCATCGCCTATCACGCCAACTACGTCAACCGCAAGGGCAGCGTGGATCTGGGCATCCGGACCCTGGCCGGTTCCCGCGAGGCCAACTGCCTGATTCTGGACGGGGCACTGAAGATCATGGGGGCCCGGGGCTACGGCATGCTGATCGAACACGGCATCGAACTGGCCAAGGCCTTTGCCGAAGAAATCGACAAACGGGAGAACTTCCAGCTGATCACCCGGCCGGAACTGAATATCCTTACCTATCGGCTCTGCCCCAAACACCTCCGTGCCGAGCTGAAGACCGCCGATGAGGACCGAAAAATCCAAATCAACGACGAACTCAACGTAATGAACCGCACCCTTCAGCAGGTCCAGCGCGAGGCCGGCAAAAGCTTTGTCTCACGAACCGTTCTCGAGCAGGAAACCGTCTTCCCCGGCGCCCTGCCGGGTAAAATCGTGGTACTCCGCTGTGTGCTGATGAATCCGCTGACAAACATGGAAATTCTGAACGACATCCTGGACGAGCAGGAGGAAATGTACGAGCAGTGGAAAGCGGGGCACATCCGGATCGTTAAAGTCAGGCGGGACATCGAACGGACCCTGTCTCTGTGACGAACGGCCGGTCAGGACGGTTTCAACGGGTCGACCTGATCCTCGGGAAAGGACTGAATCTTTTTTTCCACCAGCTTCATGGTACTGGCATAATACGGGGCATACATCGACCGGATTTCGTCGAGGGTCGTATTCATAATGATCGGCAGAGACTGGGCGAATGTGTCCAGAAGAATGATGGCGTTGACGGTGGAATCGCTCTCCGTGGCCGACCTTAAGCGGTTGGCCACCGAAATATTGACCTGCTGAAGATTCGTGTAGATCTCCGTCAGTCCCGTAAGATCGAAATCCGCCTCTTTTCCTTCCTTGCGCAGAAAATACTGGGACAGCAGATAGGACGTCACCGCCCGGTAAATCGTTTCCTTGACACTGGCCAGGGGCATGTGGAAGTGTGCCATGGCCGAGAAAAACGAGGTATGCGGACAGCCGCTGGTTGCCATGGCCAGCCCCATCAGCGAACTCATCCCGTGCTGCACCGTGGTGTGCTTGGACACGTCCCGTTCATCGGTCACCACCTTCACATAGACCTTTTCATAGGATAAAAGTCCGTCAAACCGCTTGATGATGTCCACCAGATTCGCGGCCAGGGGGCAGTGGGGATGGTCGGCGCTGTCGTACGGACAGATGGGGCACTGATGATGCTCGAGCCGGGTCCAGGTCGGAAGATCTTCCGAACGCCACTGGGGGACGGAGCGGAAGGGTTCGAATTCGAAGGCAAACGTCTTTCTGGCGCCGCTTTCGAGCAGGAAATAATACTTGATACTTACCTTGTCCAAATGCCAATCCCCTCGAAGAACCCGTGAATGTGCAATCGAGTTCACGACGCCGCTTTTAAAAGGATTCGTAAAAAGTCACTCCAGTCACCGCCCGGACATCCGGTGGGGGGGGGATGGGGAGGATGGACATCCGCTTGGATCCTGAAGTGACTTCCTACGAAATCGGTACAACGTTCAAGTCAATATGAGCAACGACTGTGCCAAAGCCTAAGAAAACCATGCCGACATCATGTCCCCCCGAACGATTCACCGGGGAGGATCAGGATCAGGGCCGATCCGCAAGGGAATCGTGGGCTGACCATCACCGTACGGGAGGTGGACGGCCTGACCGTAATTGGTACTTTTTTACTGTATACCCAATTAACCGAAGGGGGTCAACCCACGTTTGATGAAATGCCGCGCCCGCCTGTCGGTATATGCCCAGTTGACCGAAATGTCATCAGTTAACCGGCCCGGCGACAATCACTTCACAGGCACGGATAAGCCGGGGCATCCGGCCCCGGCGGACCGTTCACCTCATGGCACATCCTTTGATATAAATAAGGTCAGAGAGATCCATCAATCCGGGATGCCGCGACAGGCATTCCGCCATCATGGGAAGGGGGGGCTTATGACGGTCGCAGCCCGCAACGAAAAAATGTCCGTGTCCAAGGCAACATCAACCCTGATCGGCCTGATTCTCCAGATGTCCCCCCAGGACATCATGGAGACCCTGACGTTTGTCGAAGGCAAAGGGGCCGGGCGGAAAGCCGCCGGCATCGAGCCCCTGACCGAGGTGATGTTCGTGGTCAACGACCGCCTGTTCAAGGGCATGGCGCGCATGGTCTCCGCCGAGGATATGATCATCAGGACCGGCGAAACCTTTCACACCGGTGACCGAATCACCCTGTCATTCGAACATCCCCTTGAAGGAAGACAGATCAAGACCACAGGAACCATTGACCGACCCACACCCGAGGGGATCCGGGTCCATGTGCGTCATGAGTCCCTTGCGGCGCCGGATAAACATTCCTGATCCGGCGCTCCGGGCAGCCGGATCGTAAACTCGGCCCCGTCCTTGTCGTTACGGGTCAGGCGGATCGTTCCGTCATGGTCTTCCACCAGGTGCCTGACGATAAAAAGTCCAAGGCCGGTCCCCTGATCGCCGGGTTTTGAGGTGACAAAGGGGGCAAAAATGCTTTCGGCCCGATCGGGGCTGATCCCCGTCCCCGTGTCCCGAACCGTGACCACCGCCACCCCGTCTTTTTTTTCACCCCGGATCGTCACCTCGCCCTCCCGGTCGCCGACGGCATCGAGGGCGTTGGTGATCAGGTTCACGAACACCTGGGAAATAGCCTGAACATCACAGACAATCTTCAGATCCGGCGGGATATCGTCTATGGCGATCACGACCCGGCTGGTCTTCAACCGGTGGCCGATCAGATCCAGGGCGTCTTTGACGATGTCGGACACCCGGCAGGTCAGACGCTGTCGCTCCTTGTTCTGGGAGTACCCCCTGAGATTTTCGATCAGACGGCCGATCCGCTTCGTGCCTTCCAGAATTTTTTCCAGTTTGACGGGAATCTGATCGTAATCGCCCTTGCGGTAATACTGAAGGGCCATTTCCGCATTCCCCCCGATAAAGAACAGGGGATTTTTGATTTCATGGGCCACGGCCGCCGACAGGGTCCCCAGGGTCGCCAGACGATCCGCATGGATCAGCTGACGGGTACGCTCCTTGATCAGATCGTTCAGATGATCACGGTGGCGCTTCAACTCCAGATGGGTTCGAACCCGGGCCCTTACAATATCCGGATTGAAGGGTTTAATGATGTAATCCACCGCGCCCAGCTGAAAGCCTTTGGCCTCGTCGACCGCGTCGTCCCTGGCCGTGATGAACACAATGGGAATATCACGGCTTTTCCTTTCGGCCATCAGGGCGCGGCAGACTTCATAGCCGTCGATGCCGGGCATCATGATATCCAGAAGAATCAGATCCGGCGGCGTGTCATCGACCAGCGCCATGGCTTCCTTGCCGCTGCGTGCAAACCGGATGTCGTAGAGATCCTTCAGGGCTTCGCCCAGCACCTTGATATTCGAGGGCATGTCATCGACGATAAGAATGGAGGATCTGGCCGAAAGTTTGGTCACGGGCCCTCCCATCCCCTGCGGCTCAGGCCGTCGGAGGAACCTGCTTTCCCCTCGGCGGCCTGTCGTTGTTTTTTCTCTTCGCCCCGGGCCTCGTCGAGCCTGGCCTGGATCCTGACTTTCAAATCGTCAGATTCCGCCAGTTTCAGAGCCCGTTCAAATTGGGTCAACGCATTCTTCGCATCCATCCGGTTGCGGTAGTACATGCCCAGATGATAGTAGGACTCGGCCGGCATGCCCTTCTTCGCGTAGATATCACCCAGATAATAAAAAATACCCGGGTCACCGTTCTGGTCGGATGCAAAGGGCATCATGTGGGCAATGGCCTGGTCGTACCGGCCGGACTGGGCCAGAAGACGGGCCATGTAAAGGTTTCCTTCATAATCCCGGGGGACCAGGCTCAGGGCCCCTTCAAACACGCTTCGGGCCTGGGCATACATCCCGTTGTCAAAATAGACCCGGCCCAGGGTTTTGAGCACGCTCACGTCAAGGGCTCGTTTCTCAAGGGCCTTTTTCAGGCAGGCGACGGCCTCCTCCGCCTTGCCCAGTCGCGACAGGACCATGCCCTTGCCGTAAAGCCCGGGCAGGTCGTCGGGGGTCTTGCCAAGGATGGCGTCAAACCAGACCAGAGCCTTTTGGGGATCACCGTACAGAGCCTTGACACGGGCATGAATCATCCGGAAGGCCAGGGCGTCTCCCGGTTTTTTATCCGGCGGGGCCACGGGATTCTGCTCGATCCAGCCGGTGATGAAACTGATCCGGTCTTCCAGGGCCGGATGGGTGGTCAGGTAGGCCGGGATCTGCTCCTTGCCGTACCACTGACGGCTCCGGATCACCTGAAGGGCGTCGATGAGGCCTTCGGGACGATAACCGGCCTTGATCAGATAGTTCAGGCCCATCTGATCCGCCTGGATTTCGTCTTCACGGCTGTAAGCCAGCGCCACCGTCTGGGCGCCGGCCAGGGAGCCGACGGTCATGGCGCTGCCCGCTGCGGGGTCCCCGTAGATAGCCATGAAGATCCCCGCGGCCACGCCGGCAAGGGTTCCCAGCCCGATTTTCCCGGATCGGTCGATGTTTTCCGAGATATGGCGACAGGCCGAGTGGGAGATTTCGTGACCGATGATCCCGGCCAGTTCATCCTCGCTGCCCAGGGCTTCAAAGAGCCCCGAATGGATGAAAATCCGGGCGCCGGGACCGGCAAAGGCGTTGTAGGTCTCGTTTTTGATCACGTAAAACCGGTAGGTGAACGGCTGGGAAGGATAGTTGGCCAGGATGCGGTCTCCAAGCCCTTGAATGTAGCGCGCGATTTCGGGGTCGGTCACCAGGTCGTACTGCTGATGGATGTATCGCATGAATTCACGGGAGATCTCATTCTCCTCGTGAACGGTCAGGGCCAAAGACGCCCTTGAAAAACTCAGACAGACGATGGCCAGAACCACCACCTTCCGGAATCGGCCTATGCGTTCGATCATTCATGCCTCGACAATTCACAATGGTTTGGACGTCATTCTAACACATCCCCCGGCTTTGTAAATACAATTCAAGGTCCGTTTCCGAAAGGGCTTTGAAATAACAGATGATTTCGTGTATGGTTTCGCCGGATATTTCAAGACGGGAGACGGATGCATGCCGGACATGTTTGCCTTGACATTCGATGAACTTTGCGGGGAACTCACTCGGACCTACGGCAAGGGGGAATACCATGCCCGGGCCCTGTTCCGGGAGATCCTGGCCCGGGGCAACCGGAACTGGTCTCTGGCACCGGAATTCCAGGCGTCCAAGGCTCTGGCCCGGCGGCTGGAAGCGGACCTTAGCGTTCCGATGCCCGTGATCAGCAAACTGGTCCGGGAAAACGACACCATCAAGTTCCTCTGCCGCTTCGACGACGGCCTGGAATCGGAATCGGTGATCATCCCCATGCGTCACCACACCACCTTGTGCGTCTCGTCCCAGATCGGCTGCCGCATGAACTGCCGGTTCTGCCAAACCGGTGCCATGGGATTCGTGAGGAACCTTCGGGCTTCTGAAATCGTGGGCCAGGTGTTCGCGGCCCGGTTCGTGCTCGGTCAGCCGATCCGCAACCTGGTGTTCATGGGAATGGGAGAGCCCTTTGACAATATGGACGCCGTGATTCGGGCCGTCCGGGTACTCAGCGACCAGCGGGGCTTTGACATCGCCCATCGTCACATCACCCTGTCCACGGCCGGACGGGTTGACGGCATCGACCGCCTGGCCGCGCTGGGCTGGCCCTCGATCAATCTGGCCCTGTCCCTCAACGCCCCCAACGATCGCTTGCGCGATGAGCTGATGCCCATCAACCGGAAATACCCCACGACCGAATTGAAACTGGCCCTGATGCGTTATCCCTTGCGCCGGCGAGGCCTGTTTCTGATCGAATACGTGCTGATCAGAGACCTGAACGATGCCGAAACCCATGCCGCCGAACTGGCGACGTTTCTCGAGGGACTGCCCGTCCGCATCAACCTGATCCCCCTGAACCCCACCGCGGGGTTTGCCCACACGGCCCCGTCCGATCAGGAGGTCCACCTGTTCGCGTCCTATCTCGAAGACCGGGGCCTGTTCGTCGTCAAACGGTGGAGCAAGGGCGGCAGCCTGGCCGCAGGCTGCGGTCAGCTGGGATCGGAAAAAAGATCCTGACCCCGTTTTGTTTCAGGACCGGCTGAAAAACAGATCGGCATCGGCCGCCGTCAACTCCGGCACTTCCTCCATGGGCACGTGGCCGACCCCTTCGTAAATGATGCACTCCACCCCGGGCAGATCGCGTTTCCACAGTTCCCCATGGCGGGGTGGAACCCATTTGTCCCTGGAACCGTACATCAGCAGCACAGGAACACGAATCTCGGAAACGCCCCGGGACAGGGCCTCGTTGGAACACTGCCCGGCCATGTACCGGAACACATCCATATAGCCCTGCTTGTTTCCCTCGCGCATGGCCATATCGAAATACAGATCATAAAGACCTGGATCGATGCGGGATTTATCTCCATACACGGCCCGCACATTCATGGTGATCATCCATTTGGGAAGTATCCGTCTGGGAAGAAAGCTCAACAGGGGGTATTTGGCCACACGCATGAACCAGGGCGGGGACTGGGGATAGCAGACCGGGTCGAGCAGCACCGTTTTTTTCACCTGATCGGGATGCTTCAGGGCATAGTTCCAGGCAAAATAACCGCCCAGGGAATTGCCCGCCAGATAAAAGGACTCGACCCCCAGGCGATCGAGAAATTCATCCATGATGACGGTCATCTTTTCCAGATCGACGGCGGTATTTCCGACGGGTCCGGTCAGTCCCCAGCCGGGGAGGTCCAGGCGAATGATGCGATACCGGTCCTTGAGGGCCTCGACCCACCCGTCCCAGGTGTACAGCGAGGCGCAGATGCCGTGCAGCAGAACCAGAACCGGCCCCTCGCCTTCATCCTTATAATGGATGTCGATGCCCTGAACCGTCATGAATTCGGAATCGGACACCCCGTATTTTTCCTTGAGCGTTTCAAGGGGAATCGATCCGATGCCCATGGAACGGCACCCCGTCACCATCACCAACGCCGCCAGAAAACAGCCTGTGATCCATCTGCCCATTGTCACGTTCAACCCTCCTTTGATTTTCATGCCAAACGGCATGCGTTCTCAAGCCAGCGTTCATAGCATTCAAGACCCGCCTCCACGGATATGGGCGGAACAAATCCCAGCACGTCCCGAAGCGCCCCGGTATCAAACACATGGGACCCGGCCAGCTCGTCGACCAGGCTTTTCGTCACCGGGGGGTACCCCCTGAGATTGAACCCTTTGTAACCCCATTCCAGGGCCCCGGCGAGAAACCGGGCCGCCCAGGGCGGCAGGGCCGGTCCCGGCCTCCCGCCGCCCGGCCGTTTCCGGGACCGATCAATCAGATCCCACAGAGGTATCGGATCATCCTGCCCCAAAAACAGAGCCGTTCCCGACAAAGCGGCGTCGTCGGCCAGGGCATCGGCGGCCATAAGGTGGGCTCTGGCCGCATTGTCGATATAAATGCCGCTCACACGGTTCCTACCGTTTCCAATCCGGACAAGCCGATGGGGGAACTGGGGCAGGCCGGGGATCGCCACTCGAACACCGGGCCCCCAGATCATGTGGGGTCGGAGAACCATGCACCGGAAATTCGCGTCTGCGGCCCTGAGGACGGCCTGTTCGGCAAAGGCTTTGGACATGGCGTAATTGGTCGTGAACCGTTCGGGATAGCCGCCGTCGTTTTCGTCCACATAGCGGCCGGAACGGTCCAGACGCGACCGGGTGGTCCCGGTGTAAACCATCACCGGGACACCGTTCCGCTTGCAGGCGGCGATCACATGGCGGGTTCCCTTGACGTTGGTTTTGTAGTACTCGGCGAACCGGCCCCAGAATCCCATGCGCGCCGCCAGATGAAACACCGCGTCCATGCCCCTGCAGGCTTCGAATACCGACTGGGCATGGGCCACATCGCCCCGGATCTGAGGAACGCCAAGGCGGGTCAGTTCCGGATGGGAACCCCTCGAAAAACTGACCACATGATCTCCCCGTCCAAGGCACTGACGCACAAGCGCCTTCCCCAGAAAGCCGCTGCCGCCGATCACCAGAATCTTTTTTTTCTTCATCGTCATCCTTAGGATAATACACACATAGGTCGTTCATCACCGTGGAGTATCTACCACGGCATTTCGGGGCAGGCTTTTCAAAAAAGGGTGTCGCGGAAATTGATCACGTCAGTTTCGGACGATTTCAGACACAAAAACGGCCGGCACGGCGGTTTCAGGGAGGCGGGTGCCGTGAAAAAAAACGGCGGGCCAAAGGGCCGTTCGGACACACAAAGACCCCGGGGGCTTGAAATGGCAATCCCGGGCCCGGCCCGACACCGGACTTGGGTCATCGGTCGGAGGGATTCCGGGCACGCGGAACCGGGGATCGTCAGGGGATGTTTCGAAGGCGGTATTCGCTGGGAGCCATGCGGCGATGCCGGTAAAAAACCCGGTTGAAGGTGGCCAGGCTTTCAAACCCTACGGCAAAGGCCACGTCAATGATCTTGAGGTCGGACTCCCGCAGAAGGCGGCAGGCCTCATTCACACGCAGGGTGTTGATATAGTCGTTGATCCTTACCCCTTCATGGGCCTTGAACATCCGGCTCATGTAATCCGGGCTCAGGCCCATGTGCCCGGCCAGGCTTTCCCGGGACAGGGGCTGGGTAAAATGGTGGGCGATGTGCTCCTTGAGCGCCGTGATCCTGGATTCGACCTGTGCCGTCAGGGCGATTTTCCGGTCCTCCCGGTCCGGGTGGAAGGACGCCTCATGGATTTTTTTCCGCAAACTCTCGAGCGTGACCCGGTTGCGGATAAACTGCCGCCGGTACAGCAGAAACACCAGAAGGTTCATCAGGGGAATCACGTACACATGGTAAAAGGGAACCCCGTGATCACCGTACAGATAGTTGACGATATCCAGAGTGATGGACAGGCTGGGGGCGTATCCGAACACCCAGATCAGACGCATGGCGGCAAATCCCTTGAGCCGGGTCAGCCGAACCAGGAGGGCCAACGCCATCAGGTTGGTCATAAGAAGAACGACCGGTCCCAGCATGCGGCCCGGATAGGCCGGGGCGGTGCTGTCGTTCCAGATCAGGAGGGCAAGGGCCGCCAATCCCACAAAACCCACAAACAGGGGGTTCATGGGCCCGATATGCCTGACATAGGTCAGATGGATAAAGCGGATAAAAAGCAGGGAGTTGATATAGGTACACATCCAGAGCACATTGCTTCGGGTGCCCACGCCAAAGGGCTGAATCGGGGAATAAATCATCAGCAGATGGGTGACCCAGACAAGGACAATTCCCGTCAGAACCGCCACGGCCCGGCCGTTGACGCCCGGTTCCCAGGCCATAAACAGGATCATCAGTGTGCCCAGGTAAAGAATGATCACCCCTAAGGGGATATGGACAAACAGCAGGTGATCGAGCATCTGACGGCTGTTGAACCCCTTCCGGTCGAGAAGAAGCACCGGCCCCGGAATCCCGCCGTACTCCCGTCCGTAAATTCCCAGGCGAATCAGGATCACGTTCTCGCCGGACGTCAGAATCCCGGGAGGCAGATGATAATGCCGGGGATAATGGAAGGAGCCGACCCGATCCGTTTCCCCGCAGAGCCTGCCGTTCACATACACCTGGTCCGTCACGTAAACCCGTCCCAGCGACAGGCCGTAAACCCATCGGGGGTCGTCAAGATTCACACGGCTTTTCAGCCAGACCGAGCGAATGCCCCGGACCGGTTCGCCGGGTACGCGGAAGAGCACCGAGGGATCCGCCGCGATAAAATCGCCTTGTTCCAGGACCGTTTCGGGATTTAAGGACGGATGCCTGGACATCTGCCAGGAGTCGAGGCGGACAGGCCCGGAAGCCCATGCGGAACAGGCTGACAGAACCAGCAGAAAAAACCCTGCAAGCACCGACGCCGCGGCTCCGGACTCCCGTCTGTCGTGGATGATGTGTGTCATATCTTCGTGTGGCGATGATCCCTTGGACGTCTTTCCCCCGAAACGACCCTGCGGCCCCTGAGATATCCGCCGGGTCACACTTTTCAGGGTCATATCCGAAATGAGCGGGGCCTGTCAAGGCCGGTCAGGAGAACTCGTCCTCCAGAGACGCCATGGTCAGGTTCATGATTTTTTTCAAGGTGGGGACGACCATGTCGCCGGACAGGGCGCTGGCTTCGAAATGGGGCACCTTCAGCTGACGGTTCAGGTCCTCGTGAAGGGTGTCGATGTCGAGAATGGGGGTTTCACCGCCCGCAAGGTCGCGCTTGTTGTACTGCATGACCAGCGGGATATTGAAGATGCTCCGGCCATGGAATTTCAGGTTGTCGTGCAGGCTTTTCAGGGAAATCCGGTTTTTCTGACGGCGCGACTCCCGGGAATCCGCCACAAAGACCACCCCGTCCACGCCTTTGAGCACCAGTTTTCGGGTGGATTCGTACATCACCTGGCCCGGAACCGTGTACAGCTGGATTTTCACGTCAAACCCCTTGATCTTTCCGATATCGAGGGGCATGTAATCGAAAAACAGGGTGCAGTCCCCTTCGGTTTTGACGCTGACCATCTGCGACTTGATCTGGTCGCGCATTTTCGAAAAAATGTACTGAAGATTCGATGTCTTTCCGCATCGGCCGGGGCCGTAATAGACGATCTTCGCCTGCATTTCTTTCTTTTTCAGATTCACAAAAGCCAATACCAGCCCTCCCCATCACGTCGTCCGTCGTCGCCGGACGGCTGCTTCAGTCAAACGACCGGCTACGGACCCGATCGATCTCCCGCCGCCAGAGCCCGCTTTCAAACACAGGCATCATGCCGGTCTTGTCCGGCGGGAGGTTGTAGATTTCAAATACAAAAACGGACTGATCTCCGGTCTCGATGGTCAGCCACCGGCAGCGGTCGGGATCATCGGGGGAAACGGATGAAAAGCGTGATCCGGACAGGGACATGGCCCGGATATCCGAAAGAGGAATGATCACCCGACCGGGGCGGGAGACCACGCGAAGTTCCCCCTTTTTCCCCATCTCGATCACGTAGCGGGCGTTGAACACGTTGTAAGCGCCCTTGAGCAGATGCTCGATGCCGAAATCCCCCTGGGTGGGCACGGCTTTGGCCACGGCGGCCAGGGTTTTCGCCCATTCGGATTCTTCGTAGATCAGCCGCAGATTGGTCAGATAACAGGATCCGAACACCGCTTTCCCGCCGGCGAGAAAGTTGGCGGCGGGCACCCGTGAGCAGCTGTTGGCCCGGATCAGGTATTCCCCTTCGACCAGGGCCGTCTTGAGAAGGCCCCGCTCGTCGGGCGTCTGCCGGGCGGAATGCGTCGCACAGGCCGAAAGACCGACAATCAGAAATCCGGCGAGCACCTGCCGTATGACAAACCATCCGGACCGTTTGGCCATGGGCTGTTCCTCGATCATCGTGTTTGGGAAAAATCGCCGGGCAGGAGAAGCACCCGGCATCGACCTTTTTAAAAGAACACAGTTCCCTGTGAAAATCAAGAAGGGATTGTGGCAGAACTCACTCCCGGTCAGCCCGCCCTTTTCTCGATGATGGTGATGTCCCGTTTCGGATAGGGGATTTCGATACCGGCGGCGTCAAAGGCAGACTTGACCTTGTCTGTGATCTCGGAAATGGTGTCCATCCGTTTTCGGGCGTCGGAAATCCAGACCCTCAGCTGAAGGTCCACCGACGATTCCCCGAAATTCCGGACCACCACCTTGGGGGGCGGGTCATCCATCACCCAGTTCACGCATTTGGCAACCGAAAGGATGGCCTCCTTGGCTTTGGCCACATCGGTGTCATAGGCCACGCCGATATTGACCCGAACCCTTATGGCGCTGGAGGTGATCGTGTAATTGACGATGTCCCGCATCATGATTTCGTTGTTGGGAATGATCACGATGATGTTGTCGGTGGTGCGGATTTTCGTGGCCCGAAGGCCGATATCGATCACATCGCCCCAGGACGAACTGCCCGAAGGGGCGCTCCAGACCTCGATGCGGTCTCCCACCTCGAAGGGGCGGTCGATGATCAGAAGAATTCCGGCGATCAGGTTGGACAGGGTATCCTTGGCGGCAAAGCCGATGGCCACCCCCACGATCCCGGCCCCGGCGATGAAGGGCATGACGTTGATGCCCAGAATATCCAGGGCGATGACCAGGGAGGTCAGACCGATGATCACCGCGGCGAACCGGTTCATCAGTTCAAAAAAAATATCGTCGAGCTTGGTCTCGGTGCGGTCCGCCACGTTTTTTTCAAGAAACTCCATCACAATCTTGACGTAGGCGATCAGGGGCCGCGTGGCCAGAAGAAGGATCAGCGCGTAGAAGACATTGGCCACGACGCCCAGCCGAAAGACCCGGATCAGGTAGGTACCCGTGATCAGGATGATGGCGAACATGCCGATCCGCCTGGCCGGAAGGGCCAGGCGGCCGCCCACCTCGGCGAACCGGGTGGTTTTCATGCGCCGGTCGACGGACTGGATCAGGAGGTGAAGCACCAGCCATGCGGCCAGGGCCACCAGAACCGCCGCCAGGAGTTTGTAAACCGACACCAGAAGGGGCGACGAGGCGCCCAGCTTTTCAATCATGCCGTCAATCAGGTTAAACGCATCGTTCATGGCCGTCCCTCACCGTTGCATTAAAGATCCCTTTACTGTGCGAGAGAGACTTTACCATGATCGTTCCTTCCGTTCAAGATCGATGGGCGTGCTGCCCGGGGCAATCGCATGTTTCATATCCTTGAAGAAATCTAAAAACGGCCTCCGTGAGAATCCCAGCGGATTGATCTCAGATCAATCCTTTAGACGTAAACACGTCACCCGTGCCGGCAGGAAATACACCGTTTGAGCCCACGACACCCTCTTTGTGACTTTTTTGTCTCCGTGAGACATCGGATAGACCGTCCCCCTCAAAGACGCCGGACATGTATCAGACCCATGAACACGATTCATTTTTTCGTTGCATTTTTTATACGGCCGTGAGATTGTTTTTAACATACTCTTGTCTCACGTATCGCCTGCATTTTCGACACACGCCTTACACACAAACCGATCAGCCCCAAAGGAGGGAAAAATGCTCAAACGTGCTTTTTTCTGTATGGCTGTGCTTTGTCTGACGGCCCCGTCGCCCCTGTTCGCGGGCACCCTCGGCCCTGCCGCCGAACAGGAAATCTTCGACCGGCTCGGAGATCTCCATCTGTCCGATGTCGCCCTGGATCTGAACGTAAGAATCACGGTGCCGGACAACCCTGCCGCGGGAATTCCGGGGGCGGAGCTGTTCGCCACCGTGCTGCGTCCCGCCGTGGAAGCCGAACCGCCCTACTGTGAGGAACGTCCCTTTGGCCGCCCCACCATCGTCATCGCCACGCCCTACCGCCGCGAAGTCATGCTGATGCTGTACATGAGCCTTCTCAACCACGACTACAACGTCCTGTCGCTCGATGTGCGCGGCAGCGGTTCCTCCGGCGGAGAATGGCTGTCCTTCGCCCCGGAGGAGCATTTCGATCTGGGCTTTGTGATCGATCAGTTTATTCCGTCCCAACCGTGGTCGGACGGAACCGTGGGCATGATCGGCCCGTCTTACATGGGCATCAGCCAGCTTCTGGCCGCCGGTCAGATTGAATCGACCGACGGAATCCCCACCCACCTCAAGGCCCTGTTCCCCCTGGTGCCCATGTCCGACACCTACCGGGACATCGTCATGCACGGCGGCAACCTGGACCTGGAATTCATTCCCATGTGGCTGGGCATGGTCGATGTCATGGCCGCCCTGCCGCCGCTTTTGTTTCTCGGCGACGACACGGCGTTCAGCCCCACCGCCGACGAACTCCGGGAAGCCACGGACATCTGGGAGGACCACATCAACAACATCCCCGTGACGGTCAACTGGATTTTGAAAAAAGACAACATCGACAAGAACGCGTTCTTCGATTCCAAATCCACCATGATCTACTGGCCGGACAAGCCCGAAGGCGGCTGGCGGTTCGGCGACGGCTACCCGGCCGATCTGGGAACCACGGTGATCCCCGCAAAGCTTCCCGTCTTCATGACCGGGGGCTGGTTCGACATTTTCACCCGGGGCACCATCAACACCTGGGAGCACGGCCTCAAACATCATGACCCATCGGACAAGTCGATGATCATCGGCCCCTGGTACCACATCGACGGGTCCCTGGGCCTGGGCATGAACGGCCTGATCAACGGCGACATCGCCGGTCGCTGGTTCGACTGGAAAATCAAGGGCCTCGACGATCCGTTCATGGAAGAGTACCCGGTTCTCCTGTACATCCTCGGTGAGGAACGGTGGCGGGCGGAAAAATCCTGGCCCCTGCCCGAGACGCGGACCAGGGCATCGACCCTGTTCCTGTCCAAAACCAAGTCGGATGCCGTCAGCGGGGACTGGTTTTCAACCATGAACGGCAAAAACAACTACGCCCTTGTTGAGACTCCCGGCAAGAAGGACTATTACAACGCATTCTGGTTCTTCAGATGGTTTTACAAAGCCAAGGAGAATCCGGTGCTCAAACACCGTCCGCTGCTGCTGCACGGGCTGGTGTCCCGGTCCTCCACCCGCTGGCTGATGGGTGTGCCCGCCATCCTCTCCCAGGCCTCCAAGGCGCTTCTCAACATGAATATCGACCACCTGATGCCCTTCGAAGACGAGCGGCTGGACGAAATAGGCTCCCTGACCTTCACGACCGAACCCTTTGAGGAGGATGTGGAAATCGCCGGGCCCATGACCCTGACCTTCTGGGCCGAAACCGACTTCACCGCGCCCCTGGCCCAGGATCAGGTGGACGACCTGGTGGCCGGCATGGGTAATCTGGGCATGGACCTGGGCGGCGTGCAGCATTTCATCGACAAACGGGATGTCCAGTGGGTGGTGGAGGTCAACGATGTGTTCCCCAAAGGCCGGGCACGAAACGTCACCTCGGGATGGCTGAGTGCTGAAAACCGGGCCTACGATGCCGAACATCCCGCCGAACCCGATCCGGCCTACCGGCCCTTCGATCCGTTCTACGACCGTCCGTTCAAGGAGCCCAGCCCCATTCTGACCGGGGTACCCTACAAGTATGTGGTGGAAATCTGGCCCACGGTCAACGTGTTCAAGAAAGGTCACCGGCTCCGGATCAGTGTATCCGCCTCGGATTTTCCCCATCTGTTTCCGGTGTTCCGGCCCTCGGACAACACCCTTGTCATCGACGAAGAGCATCCGGCCCGGCTTGATTTCACCCGGGTGACCGGCCGGGGCGACGCGCTCTGGGTCGATGACCCCGATGATTACGTGATGAGCAGCATCCACTAGACCGGGAAGGCCTGCGGGTCATGCCGCAGGCCTTATCCGCAAAACAGATCCCGCGTGCCGTCCCGATAGGCCCGGCACAAACGGGACGCCGTCTTGTGCTCGTAGACCCGGCCCCGGTCGTCTACACCGAAGATCCGGCCGCCATGGTAAAAGGCTTCGATCAGCATGCGCCCGGCCTCGCGCCGGTCCCCGATGTCCAGACTCCGGCCCGGGACCAAATCTCGGGGCGTGAGGGTCAGGCCCGTTCGCTTGAGTTCCTTGGAAAAATTCAGCATGCGCCCCAGCCGGAGCAGGGTCAACGATTCCAGGCGGGAGGTGGTATCCGACACCGGAACAGCCGATGACCGCATCAGCGCATAGGAGGGCGGCAGGACGCCCCGGGCGTCGAGCCGTGCGTAATCCTGACTGCCGGGCGCCGGATAATACACCGACACACCGGCCAGGGCCGGGCGCCGGGCCAGATGAACCAAATCGGCCGTCGAGGTCAGGGGGTCCTGATCCGGCGCACCGACCAGGATGTAACAGACCGCCGGAAGGCCGGCATCGTCGGCCCAGGCCAGCGCCCGATCCACGGCGCTTCGGACGTCGACCCGGTTAAACCGCCTCAGCTGGTCCGGATCGGTGGTGCACAAGGACAGGTTCAGGGCGGAAAAACCGGCGTCTTTCATGGCGTTTAGCAGGGTTTCATCCAGAGACGGGGGAAACAGCCCGTTCATGGCCCGAAGTTCCAGATAAAGATGCCCGTACGCTCGGGTGATCCGTTCCATCAGATCCAGACACCAGCCCTTGTCCAGGGTCAGGTTTTCGTCTTCGAAATCGATGAACCGGACGCCGTAATCCTCGACAGCCCGGCGGATTTCCTCAAACACGGCCGAAACCGAGCGTTTCCTGTACACGGATGCGGGCCTCGCCACACAGCAGTAGCTGCACCGCATGGGACATCCCCGGCTGGCCGTGATCACCGCCGAATTCCCGGTTTTCCGTCCATAAAAATCATGGTTGACCAGATCCATGCGCGGCAGGGGAAAGGCATCGGGGTCGTCGACCACCGCAGGCGGACCGATGTGAAGGCCCCCGTCCTGCGTTCGATAGACCAGCCCGTCAATCCCTTCCCAGGATTCGCCGGACAACAGGCATCGCGCCAGCCGGGCCAGAGCGGTCTCCCCCTCCCCCCGAATCACGAAATCCACGCAGGATTCCGCCATCACCGCCTCTGGCAACTGAGTGGGATGATGGCCGCCCAGGACGATTCGACTTTGGGGCAGCACCTTGCGGATCATCCGGGCCACGTCAAGGGCCTCGTCGGCATAGGCCGTGAAGAGCGATGAAATGCCAACCAGAAAGGCCCCGCTCTCTTTAGCCAGTCGTCCGATATGCTCGACGCTGTACCCGTAATGGCGATAATGGTGGAAGAGGCAGAAGGGAGAGAGGTCGGTTTGGCCGTAATACGGTTCAAGGTAGGCCATGTCCGGGGGCAAGGGCAGGATTTTCGACCGGGTCGTTGCCAGGGCATCGATCAGAATGACCGACACCCCTTCACGCTCAAGACCGGCAGCCACGGACATCAGCCCGTAGGGCATTGTCCGCTTCCGGGTGAAATAAAAATCCCGGATCGGCGGCTGGACAAGAAGAACGGTGGGACGGCGTCCGGGCCCGTCAGTGGTCATCAGGCCCCTCATACAGACAGACACGGTTCCGGCCCTGTTTTTTTGCCGAGTACATGCCCGCATCGGCCTGTTCAAGAAGCATATCGGCCTGGTCCCCCTGGGCCGGGCAGACACTGGCCACACCCATGCTGACCGTGACCCGGTTCGCTGCCGTAGAATAACGGTGCTCAAGATTCAGGCCCTCGACCCGGCGCCGGATCACCTCGGCCAGGCGCAGGGCATCGGCCGCTTCGGTTCTGGGCAGAAGAATCACGAATTCCTCGCCGCCGTAACGGGCCCCAAGATCCCTGGGACGATTGATGCTGTCCCGGATCACCTTGCCGATGGCTATGAGGCAGGCGTCCCCGGCCGGATGGCCGTAATTGTCGTTGTATGCCTTGAAACTGTCGATATCCAGAAAGACCAAAGACAGCCGATACCGGCTTCGTATGGCGGCCCGCCATTCCACATCCAGGGTTTTATCGAAAAACCTGCGATTGGCCAGCCCCGTCAGGCTGTCCGAAATGGAAAGCAGCTCCAGCTGTTTGTTCGCTTCGGCCAGCTTCCGGGCATCGATTCCCTGGAGCACCGTCAGCAGGTATTCCTTCCGGGCTTCCTTTTCCATCTGATAATTGGCGATCAGGCTCAGGATCGTGGTGGTCAAAAGTATCAGCCCGGTGTTGTGGACGGTGTCCACGCTCATCGTGACGAAATGCCGGGCGAAAAACACGTAAAGCAGAAAGATGGTAAGCGAGGTCAGAAGTGCGTACATGAATCGCTGCCGGACGGCGATATTCCCGAACATCACGATCACCAGAATGCCCGTGTGGTAGTGTTCCACATTGGGATGACGGCTCAGGGCCAGAATGACGATCAGTCCCAGGGAAACGGTCAGAATCTGGAACGACACCAGGGCCTCCTGGAAGATCTTGAGCCGCCTGACCGTGAGCAGAACGATCGATGCCGTCATCAGAGGGGTGACCACGCCCAGACGGATCAGCCAGGCCGTCCGGTAAATATCGGGCAGCATGATCCGATCGCCGATACAGTACAAATCATAGAGAAGGACGGCGAAGATGCTCAGGAAAATATACCGGTGTCGTCGTTTTTCCCAGTCATAGTCGTTGAAATCCCGTTCGACGGCCGGGGGGAATTTCAGAAAAGACTGACCGCCTGACAGACAGTCCCTGATCACCTGTTCCTGCACGCCCGTTGTCGTATGGGTGTCGTCATTCATCCCGGTTCACCATCCAGTTCAACTCACGTAGAAATTCAGATATATACAGTCATCATTCGCTTATAAGGTCAATCCTTTTTTTTGTCTGTGACCCATTTCATAGTCGATGATCACGGATTGAATTAACGTGGACGGTGCGTGTGACGATAACGTTGAAGGAAAGGAACGACCATGAACACGACAGCCATGAACCGGTCGGGACGGATCGACCGTCGCAGTCAAACGGAATCACGCCGCCCGATCATGCCGGGTCCGGTCTGGGTGGACCGGTTTTCACCGTCCGTCGCTCAGTACGTGAACGATCTGGAAGCACAGATCCGGGAGGTCGCCGGAGAGAAGGGCACTCCGCCGGCCGACTAATGCAAAAAGGGAGACAGGCTGGGCCTGCTCCCTTGACATGTCACGCGGCGAAGAAATAAAATCTTAACGTTTGGAGAACTGGAACCGTGCGCGGGCGGCTTTCTGTCCGTATTTCTTACGTTCTTTCACACGGGAGTCGCGGGTGATGAAACCGGCTTTTTTGAGAACGGTGCGCAGTTCGGGGTCTGCCTGAATGAGGGCTTTGGTGATACCGTGACGAACGGCGCCGGCCTGACCGATAATTCCGCCGCCCCGGACCGTGACGGTGACATCATAGGTGTCGCTTGCCCCGACGAGGTTCAGGGGTTCGGTCAGAATCAGACGGGCCGATGCACTGAAATACTCTTCCACAGGTTTGTTGTTCACGACAATCTTGCCGTTGCCAGGAGTCAGCCAGGTTCGGGCCACGCCATTCTTCCGTTTACCGGTCGCGTAATAGGTGTTTTCCATGTTAAAACGTTTCCTCGATATAATTGATCATCAGATGGTTTTCAAGATTACAGTTCAAGCGCTTCCGGTTGCTGGGCCGCATGGGGATGGTCGGGGCCGGCATACACGCGGAGCTTCTTGTTCAGATCACTTCCCAGCCTGTTTTTCGGAAGCATGCCTTTGACGGCAAAGCGAATCACGTCTGCGGGACGTTTTTTCAAAAGATCACCGGCCGAGGTCGTGGTCAGCCCACCCATGTACCCGCTGTGGCGGTGATAGAATTTTTCCTTGAGTTTTCTTCCGGTCATGACGACTTTGTCGGCATTGATCACGACAATCCAGTCCCCGGTGTCCACATGCGGGGTGTACAGGGGATTGTGCTTGCCGCGGATTCTGGCGGCGATGGCCGACGCGAGACGACCGAGAACCTGACCTTCGGCATCGACAACATACCATTTTTCTTCATTATCTGATCGCTTCGCGCTATATGTGGATTTCTTCACGTTTCTACTCCTGATCAAGTTTCAAAAAAATAACTCGAAATAAATAATTGAATTGGCATCTTCTGTCAAGGCAATTTTTTCCCGCCGAACGATAAAATCAAAGTTCAATGGCCTTGTCCGAATCGGATCCGCCTCCGTTCTTCTGGGGCTGACGCGTCGTCTTGCAGGTAACTTCGGCATTGAGCACGCCGCCGCTCTCCACAATCAGATCCCGGCAAACCACCTTGCCCGCGCAGTATCCCGTGGCCAGAATGACCAGCTCCTCGGCCGCTTCGATTTCCCCTTCAAAGGTTCCGCCGATGGTGATCCCTGTCACTTTGGCGTCACAGTAAACCGCCCCTTCCTCGGCGATCACCACCGTTTCACCCTTGATTTCGCCCTTGACCGTTCCCTTGATCACCAGCCGGCCCTTGCTTGAAATATTCCCGTCGACCACCAGGTCACGATCAATGATCGACAGATTTTTCGACTTGCTCATCCCGATTCATCTCCTGAGTGTAATTGATTGAAACCGCGCCCATCAGCACCCCGTCCCGAAACACGTCGATGCGGTCAAACGAGGGGCGCCTGATCCCGTCTTTGATGACATCCTCGATGGCAAACGGCCTGTCCGGCTCAAGCGGGACCGACGGTCTGTCCGGCCCTGAAATCCGTACGGCCAGGTCATCCGGGGCGTCCGTGTCCACATTGGTGATCAGATCCACGAGCCGGAGGCTCCGGCTGCCGCCCGGCGCGACATCAAGCCCGATCCTCCCCCCGTTTTCAAAACAGCTGATGGTCCGGTCATCTGTTTTCAGCAGCAGGTAATTCAACGCGGGGGCGTCCAGTTCAATGAAAAGTTTGCCGATTATAGCACGTTCATCCTGAGTTACAACCTGATATTTCCGCCCGGTTTTGTCCAGGGAGTACTTGGGCCACAGATCTCTGGCCGTCTGGATGACGTATCCCCGATCCTCACCGGTGTTGACCGAGGAGGGGCCCACGAATCCCTTGACATTGACCGTGAGGCCCGCCGGATCGAAGGCATCGGAAATCACGTCCTCCACCGAGAACGTGTCTCCCCTGACCAGCCTGACGGTGCCGTAGTTCTCGACGATGCGCTGCCGCCCGTTGACCGTGACGCGATACAGAAGGATGGATCCGCCCCTGCCCGCTCGATCGGAGACCGTCAGGCAGTTGCCGTGTCCGCCCCCGTTCTCGTCCAGGGCCAGATAGACACTGCCGCAGGGGTAAAAATCCTTACGCACCGTAATGCGCGTCGAGCGGTCGATGACCAGGGGCTTCCGATAATCATTGACCGAGCCGAATCCAAGAATGTCCGCGCTGAGGCCCCGCTTGAAATTCGCTTCGATGTGGGTGACGACCACCGTATCGCCCGGACGGATGGTCAGCACCTGATCGTGGCGCACCACCAGGGGCAGGGTGTTGTTCACGGCAACCACCAGGTATTTCAGTTCCGGCGGATCCAGGTTCACGGCCGGCACCTCCGGCACCACGCCGAATTCATCCATGAAGGCATTGATGGCGTATATATGGTGACGAACTTTCATTTCAAGGGGCAGCGACTTGCTGGATTCCACCCCGAACGCCGGAATACCGCATCGGGTCAGAGCGTAGAAGGTGGCCGACTTCCGCTGGACCTTGTGCGGCGACCGGTCGGAAAAGGTGTTGTGGTTGTTCACGTGGAACCGATGGTTTGGATCGGGAATCTCCCGGTTGATCCGTTCGACCACCCGACGGGCCAAATCGCCCAGTTCCACCTTTCGGCCGTCTACTTCATGGCGTTCGCAGTCCACGATGATCGACTGGCCGTAACGGTTCGGATTTCTCTGATCATCGACAAAGGTCTCGGCGTAGAATCCCGATCCGTCATGGAGGTTCAGCAGGCAATCGCTTTCGGCGATCAGCTCCTTGAGAATGGACACCACCTCGGTTTCGTAGTTTTCCCGGCTGTCGTCGGCGAATTTCCGGTTCATGTCCTCGTTGACCTGCCGCTGGTTCAGCAGAATGGAATAAAAATTCGCCCGGGGTACCACGATCAGATTGCCCCGGGTCAGGCTCATGTCCGCATAGATGTCCGCCGACAGGAAACCGCCGGGTTCGTCTCCCTGGATGCCTCCGATCAGAAGGATGGTTTTCCCCTCTTCCTTGCCGTAGACCCGATACACATTCAATTCATGGTCGCTGCCCTCGAAAAACACCGTGTGGGTGCGTTTCGCCTCCGCCGCCGTCACGCCCGCCGCAAGCCAGAGGACCGCGAGAAAAAGACCGGTGCTAATCCTCATCGGCCGAGTCTCCCTGCCCGACGTCTGCGGGCTCGACCGAAACGGCCCCGGTGTTTTCCTCAGCGGCGGCCGTGTCCGCCGGTTCAACCGAATCCATGTCCGCCGGTTTGTTGACGGGCTGAGGCGGCTCAACCGGAACCGGTTTTCGGATCACCACCAGATCCACATCAAAGGTATGTTCATAGACCTTGTTGCCATCGGTTGAAAAGACAAAGACCGTCATACGCTTGTAATGATCGTCGGGAAAGTGGTTGGTGAATTTGAAATTCACGCTCTTGAAATGATTGATGGAAAAAAACTGTCCCCGGCTTGGCGTGGCGGGGTTGCCGTCTTTCAGGGCCACCGGCGGCATGGTCAGCCAGTCCTCGACCCGGTCCGACTCCGGCTTCAGAATCACGAACACCCGCCCCGAGATGGATTTGAGTTCACTGACGTTCTTGACGATAAAACGGACCCGGGTTTCGTTGTCCGCCTCGTCTTTGGTCACGGTCAGGTCCTTGATCTCCGTTCGCATGGGGTCTTCTTTTTTGACGGCCTTCTTCACCGGCGCAGGCGGGGGTTCCTCGGCCTTTTTCTCCGCCGCCGGAGCCGAAGACGCCGTATCGAGTTTCTTTTTGGGAATAAACAGTTGGGCCTGGAGATGTTCCTTATCCTGCTGGAGCGTGCGCCTCTCCTTCTCCGCGCTGTAAAGAGCCGTGGTCAGGGACCGGTTGGCGTCCAGGGTGTTGATGTACAGCAGCGAAAACAACACCGCCGCCGACAGCGACAGCCCCAGGACCAGCACAAGGGTCAGGGCCAGCTGCCGGTACCGTCGGATCGTGACCATCCGGCCGTCGTCACTGACAAAAAGAAGCTGCCACCGTCCCGAACGTTTGAACGGATTGGGCATCGCATACTTTTTCAGTTCTTTTTCCAGATCTCTTGAAGAATCTTCCATGTTTTTTCCTCGTTCACCAGCACCAGGGTCTTCCGGCCCACGGCCGAATAACCGCTTGATTGATAATTCTGACGAAACACCGCGTGTACCCTGTCCTTGCCAACAGTCAGAACGGGATCACTGATGGACACCCGGACGTAATCGTATACCGACTCCAGATAGGACTTTCGGGCCAGCCAGGCCGCCTTGTCCATGTCTCCCGATACGAAGGCATCGGCATAGCACCGTCCGTAGGTCTCCATATCCCCTGCGTTCCAGGCCGTGAGCCAGCCGTCAATCATGCGCCGGACCTCTTCTTCCGTCCGGGCCTGCACGGCTTTCATTTCCTGGTCCCGGATCAGTTCGGCGGCCCGGACCAGGAGCGGGGCGTCGTGTTTCAGATGACGGCCGCCGTCCGCCTGAAGAACCCGCTGGGAGTCACCGATGATCCGTAACCCGTCTTGGGTCTCTTTCAGGTAAAGTTTTCTCATGCCGACGGGCCGGCGGTGCGGACCGCGGACCAGAGTAAGCCGGAACATCGTAACCAGCACCTCCCCGTCTCTGTAAATCCCGCGCTGGTCGATGTCAACGGAAAACGCGCCGTCGCTCTCGCCCGGCAGGCTCCGGGTCTGACGCCAGGCATTCCACCAGGCCGTATCCGGGCAGTACTCCGGGGCGTAAAGGGCCAGAAATTCATGATAGGTCCCCCGGCCCAGGGCCGCTGCCCATCGGTCCAGAAGGCCGTCGACGGCGGTGGTCAGCGCCTGCCTGTCCGCGTTATCGTCATAGACGATGGTTTCCGTGATGATGATCGGCGTCAGATCTAGCGAGATGGTGCGCGACAGGGTCTCGAGCCGGTGGTTTTCCAGGGCCACGCAGCCGTTGGAATCCATGGGTTTGAGGTCCTTGTCCGTGCCGTGCATCCAGATGGCGCTGCCGTTGCGGCCCTGGGCCTGATCGAGCAGGTTGGGATAATCCATGGGAAGGGCCATGACCCCGTATATCGGCGACAGATCCTTTTCCAGGTATTTATCAACAAAAAAATACACCCCTTCCGGGGTTTTCTGGTCTCCTGACACCGCCTTGCGTCCCGCACTCTTGCCGGTCGAACAGGGCATGGTCACAGCCGGAACCGGTTCAGACGCCATCCGGTAAAGGGCCAGGGTCTGAGAGGATTTTTCCACGAGCAGCACCGTGCTGTCCGGACCGGGCATGGCCACAATGGATGACGGCAATCTGCCGGCGCGGGCCCAGGACGCCGAGACCAAAACACATGCGATTACAACCAGAAACCCGGGGGCCGGACTGAAACACCGCCCCCGCCTGCCGAGCCATACCGTCACAGACACAATCACTCTCACTCCTTATCGTTCAGACGGGCCCCTGTCCCGTCCATCCACACCACAATTTCATCCCCCACTCCGGCCTGGAACAGGTCCCGGGCCGACCCCCGATTGACCGCAATCTCCAGACAGCCGCGACTGCCCACCACCATCAGGGGGCCCTTGGCCGGACCCTGATCGTAATGGTTGAAAAGGCCGCGGACCTGTCCGCACCCCACGCTCGCCGTCAGTTTCTCCCCTGAAAAAGCCCCCCAGGCCGACACCAGACCCCCTCGGTCCAGATCGGTGATCAGGTTTCCGAAGTGATCGACGGCCACAATCCGTCCATGGAGGCGGCCCTCAGGAGTCAGCCGCCCCGGTGTCTCGGGAAGGGCCACCAGATCGGCCGGGTCAAAGGAGGGCCCCAGTTCAGAAAGCGCGCATCCCCCGGCCAGCCGGGCCGCCGCCGGAGCGAAGACATCCCGGCCGTGGAAGGTGGGACTCAAGCAATCAGGCATCGCAAGACGCACCATCGCGTCCACGGTCCGCCTTCGGATCAGCCGGGCCGGAATCCCGTTGTCCGGGGCCAGAAAGCGATGGCCCGCCATGTCGAAGGCCACGATGGCCCGATCACTGCCCACCCCGGGGTCCACCACCGTCACATGGACGGTCTTTTCGGGGAAAAAGGCAAAGGAGGCCTCAAGCATCCGGGCCGCGGCGAACACGTCAAAGGGCGGAATATGATGGCTGATATCCACCAGGGTCACCTGGGGGTTGACCGTCAGCACCGCGCCCTTCATCACTCCCGCGTACTCGTCTTCGGTTCCGAAATCCGTAATGAACGTGACGACGGCCATGGCTTAAAACAGGGTCCTCTGGACATGAAACCCCATATGCCGGTAAGCCTCTTCCGAGGCCTTGCGGCCCGACGAGGTCCGGGTCAGCATGCCGATCTTGAGCAGATAGGGTTCCACCACGTCGACCAGGGTGTCGGTCTCTTCCTGAAGGGTGGCGGCAATGGCCTCGATGCCCACGGGACCGCCCCGGTAATACTCGATAATCGTTCGAAGAAACTGGCGGTCCAGGTTGGTCAGTCCCTTTTCATCGACCCCTTCGAGGGCCAGGGCCGCCTCGACGGTGTCCCGGGTCAGGGCCCCGTCGGACCGGACCTGGGCATAATCCCTGACCCGCTTGATCAGACGGTTTACGATCCGGGGCGTCCCCCGGGACCGTTTGGCCAGCTCGTTCGCACCGGCCTCGTCGATGGTCACCCCCAGAAGGTCGGCGGAACGACGGGTGATGGTGACCAGATCCTCGATGGAATAAAAATCCAGACTGCGGAAAATACCGAACCGGTCCCTCAACGGTGCGGACAGCAGCCCCACCCGGGTGGTGGCCCCCACCAGCACGAACTGCTTGAGCCGGAATCGGTGGCTCCGGGCGTGGACCCCCTTGTCAAAGACGAAATCGATGGCGAAATCCTCCATGGCCGGATAGAGAAATTCCTCGACGGATTTGGGCATGCGATGGATTTCGTCGATAAACAGAATGTCCCCCTGTTCCAGATGGGTCAGAACACCGATCAGATCCCCGCCCTTTTCGAGGGCCGGACCCGAGGTGATGGTCAGTTCCGTCCCCATTTCGTTGGCGATGATATGGGCCAGTGTGGTTTTCCCCAGACCGGGAGGCCCGTGAAACAGCACGTGTTCGATGGGCTCGCCGCGCATCTTGGCGGCCATTATGGCGATCTTCAGGGTTTCCACCGCCTCCCGCTGCCCCACGTAGTCGTCGAAGGACTCGGGCCGAAGCGAGAGGATATCCTGACTGTCGTCCAGGGGCAGGGCCTTTTTGCTGACCAGCCCCTGTTTCACTGAAGAAAAGGTCAATACGTCATCGTTCATGAGGGCCTCGTTTCATGCGATCAGCCGCTTTGTTTCGTGCTTTCCCCCCGGTACACCTCGTCGAACAGGGCTTCGGGGCCGGAAATCGACGGATCACGTTCCAGGGCCTCGGCCACCATGCGTTTCGCATCGGCAGGTTTATGCCCGAGCTGGGTGATGAGCACCTCCAGAACCATCTCGGCAAAATCCGTGGGTTCCAGCGGCACGTCGGCCTCGTCCCCCGGACGGATCAGGGCGAATTTGCCCATCTTCCCATGGAGCGTGGCCACAATCTTCTGGGCCGTCCGGTTGCCGATGCCGTCAAGTTTCTGAAGGATCTTGACGTCTTTGTTTTCAATGGCCCGGGCGATGTCTCCGGCGGGCAGGGTCATGGCCTTGACCGCCTTCATGGGCCCGATGGCTTCCACACTGATGAAATACTGGAAAAATTCCTTTTCCGCCTCCAGGTTGAACCCGATCAGAACGGGACGCGGCTGGCGCTCGGTCTGATGATAGTAGATATAAAGGGAAACGCGTTCATCGGCAGGCCGGCCTTTCAGGGTTTCCATCACATAGGCGGGAACCAGAACCTCGTACCCCACCTGATTGACCAGCAGGATAATCCGGTCGTCTTCTTTTTTGATGATATGTCCCTCAAGGTAGGCGATCATCGGACGTGTTTTCTCTCTTTCAGCATGGGCGGGGGATCAATATCTAAACAGTCCGATCAGCGCCAGGGCCAGGGCATCGGACGCATGAAAAGGCCGGATGGGCGTCCCGTGGTCAAGGTAACGCCGAACCGCCCGTTCGAGTTGTTCCTTGTCCGCGTTTCCGTTTCCGGACAGAATTTTCTTGGATTCTCTCACCGACACCTCCACCACGGGGATGTTGTGGTGGGCGGCTGCAAGAAGCACCACTCCGGTCACTTTTCCCAGAAGGATGCCCGATTTGGGGAAACGTTCCAGTGAGAACACGTCTTCGACCACCATCAGGTCCGGGACCTGATCACGAAGAACGGCTCCGAGCCGACTGTAAATCAGGTCCAGACGGCGGGCCAGCGATTCGGACTGACTGGTCCTGATACTGCCGAATGAATAGGCCGTCACCGTGAGTCCCCGGCCCGAAACCAGGCCGATGCCCGTTCCGGCCAGCCCCGGATCGATGCCGACGATGGTTCTGGTCCCCCCCATGGTCATCTATTTTCCGGCGTGACTGTCGAGTTTCTTTTTTGCCAGACCGGCCTCACCGGATTTGGGAAATTTCTTGAGCAGTTCGTTCAGAATCAACCTGGCGTTCTCGGCCTCTCCCAGTTCGAAAAAAGACAGCCCCTGCTTCAGATAGGCCCCGGCCACCTTGTTCCCGCCGGGATAATTCTCGATGACCTTCTGATATTCCAAAATGGCCTTCTGATACCATTTTTCCCTGTAATAGGATTCCCCGATCCAGAACTGGGCGTTGTCTGCATGGGACGATTTGGGAAAATCCCGGAGCAGGCGTCCGAAGGCGTCCCGGGCCCGTTGAAAATCGTCCTTGTCAAGGGCGCTCTGGCCCTCGTCATACAACTGGGTCTCGGACAGCTTCGCCGTGCCGGTCCCATCGGCCGGACGCGCAGCGACCGATGGGGTTTTCGTCGCCTCATAGCCCACATAGGATTCCACATGGCCCAGGCGCCGGGTCAGATCCGAAAGCAGCCGGTCGAGACGATCGATTTCCGATTGCAACCGGGCAAGGGCCGTCCGGTTCTGTTCCTGGGCGTACCCGCTTTCCTCGAAACGTCCATCGATCCGGCGGACCTGCTCGGCAAGTTGATCCATGCGGTTGTTCAGCCGGGCGTAATCGCCTTTGAGGGTCCGGGAATGACCGTCCACCGTGTCGCTCTGGCGGGCGATCTTTCGTTCGACGACATCGATGCGGTCATCGAGATACACCACATCCCGGCTCAGGGCACAACCGGAAATCCATACCGCAAGGAGTATCGTAATGATTGTTCGTATGCTCATAGGTCCTGCCTGCGTTCCATCATCCGTGCCGTCAAAACACATGACGAGCAGCAGAGGCTCTGCTGCTCGTTCAGTGTCTGTTCAGCCGCAGCGTCAAAAGAGCGTACCGCCCCCGAACGTCCGCGACGCGGTGATGATCCGATTACTTGATCACGAAATGTGCGCGACGGTTCTTGGACCAGGCCGCTTCGTTGTGGCCCATGGCCACGGGGCGTTCCTCACCGTAGCTGATGGTCGTGATGCGGGAGGCGTCGACGCCCAGGTTCACGAGGAAACTCTTGGCGCGTTCGGCGCGGCGATCCCCCAGGGCCAGGTTGTACTCGGTGGTGCCGCGTTCATCGCAATGACCTTCGACGATGATGGTGGCGTCCGCATTGGCAAGCAGCCAGTCCGCCTTGCTTTCAAGGATGGAGATTTCAGAGTCCAGAATCACGGAGCTGTCGTAGTCGAAGTACACATCGACACTGATAAAATCATTGGCGGCCTGGGCCAGGGCTTCGGCTTCCTTACGAGCGGCTTCCTCGGCGGCCTGGGCCTGGGCAAGCGATTCTTCGGTGGCGGTGTCAACGGCGGCATCCGCCGGCTCCTCGACGGCGTCCGTCGTGTCCGTCACAGCCTGATCGGCGGCGGGATCGGTCTGGACTTCCTTCTTTCCGCAGGACACGACCAGCATCAACGACAGAATCATACATACCAACAGGAATTTGATCGACCAGGTTCTGTTCATGTTACCTCCTCATTTCAGTTCATTTTATTTGTTGACTATGTTCGGTGACCACTTGGGGTTTGTCTGCTCACCCGACAAATACAAAAGGCGTCTTTGGTCCGTCCCCGAGGCCGTCATCACATAAATCCTTGCCGCTCCCTCACGGGTCGATGAAAAGGCGATCATGCTGCCGTCGGGAGACCACGAAGGAGCCTCATTGTCACCGGCATCGTGGGTCAACTGCTCAATCGCACCCGTCCTGAGATCGATGACGCATATTTCGAATTTCGACTCGGTAAGAGCGGAGTAAGCAATTTTATGTCCAGCGGGTGACCATGAAGGAGATGTATTGTAATTGCCCTGGTACGTCAACCTCTTGACGCTTCCTGAATCCAGATGCTGCATGTAAATCTGTGGAGAACCCGACCGTTTGGATACGAACGCCATCTGTTTCCCGTCCGATGAAAAAGACGGTGAGACATCAATCCCCCAGTCGCTCCATTTATTTGTTAATCTTTTACGAATTTTACCGTCCCGGGTCAATAAATAAATTCCCTGCCCGCCGTCGAAGGACAGGGACGCGGCCAGGGTTTTCTGCCCGGGAACCCAGGCGGGCGTGATGTTGGTCCCGGTCACGGCCGTCAGCAGATCCGCCCGCTTCCGGTCGAGATTGAGGACAAACAGATCCGGCTTGCCCCGTTCGTAGGATGTGTAGGCCAACTCGGTCCCGTCCGGCGACCAGGCCGGAGACAGGGTGATGCTCCGGGTCCTTGTGATCTGGGCCGGACCGTAGCCGTCGAAATCACAGGCATAGATTTCCTTATTGCCGGTGCCGGTGGACACGAAGGCGATTCTGCTGTTGAACAGGCCCTCGCTGCCGGTGAACTTCCGGAGGATCTCGGTGCCGAAACGCCGGGCCACATCCCGGAGACCGGCTTCTGTACTCCGGTAGCGTTTGGCCACCAGCTGCTGTTCCCGGAAGGTGTCGTACAGGTAAAGATCGGTGACCACCTCGTCCCCCTGGACCTCAGTCCTTCCGGTGACCAGCATCTCGGCCCCGATCATGGTCCAGTTCCTGAAATTGATCTTGAACACATCAACGCCCTTGACCGACGGGTCCTCAAGAAAGGCGGCGTGGTCGATCAGCTTGAAATACCCGGTAAATTCAAGCATGGCGGACAAGGTCCGACAGGTCTCGGCCGACAGGCGCCGTTCGGCATCGATACCGCGGGCGGGCATCAGCAGGGTGACGGCCAGGGGCGCCTTGCGGATAAAGGGATCCGAAATGGTGATATACCCGTTGTCGTCGGCCGGGCAGATCGCGGCCGTCACCAGAACAAAGGCCGCCAGACCGGCAAGGATTTTTATGATCATGCTGCACGCGTTGTATACCATGGCTGTTGTCACTGTCATTCCAGACCCTTGGGGGTAAATTCGAGTTTGACGTCAATAAAAGGGAGATTCAGTCCCGGAGGATGAGGCCGGACCGGGCCGGCCTTGACGATGGCCATGGTGGCTGAGCTGTCCATGTAGTCGTTGCCGGACCTGCGGGTGATGCGTACGCCCCGGATCTCTCCGTCGGGCAGGACTTCGAAGGTCACCTTGGTGACCAGATCGGTCCGCCCGGCGGCCAACTGCTCGGAAAAGGCCCATTGTTCACGGATTTCCATGCTCACATTGTGCCGATACCGGTCGAGGAGGCTGACATCGTAGGCCGACCCGGCCCCGGCCGTCTTGGAATCCTGGGTCCCGGCCCGTTCCGATGGTGCCTGACGGACCGGTTCATCCGTCCGGGTTTCACGTTCCAGCTGTTTGATCCGCTCGGTCACCGGATCGACCGTGGGCCGGGGCGATGAGGCCAGATCTTTTTCAAGCCGTTTGATGGCCTTGTCGATGGCGTCCTCGGGTTTGACGCTGTTTTTTTTGACCGGCGCGGCCTTTTTTTTCGGAGCGATGGACACCTTTTTCGCGGCAGCCTGCCGAACCGCCGGTTTGACCGCTTTTTTCACCGGTGCCGGTTTGGTCTTTGCAGGCGGCGCGGCCGCCTCGGGCAGGGACCCTTTAGGAGCCGGAAGATAGGACAGATCCACATCGATGGATTTCAAGGCAAGGGGACGGGACCGATCCGCATGCGGAAACCATGCGATGCCGATGCAAAGCCCGATATGCAGCAGGACGGATACGACCAGCGCCGCCGTCCACTGGCGTCGCTGCGGGTCCATCCGATCCGCGAAAGCAGCTATCCGTATCATGGCCTACCGATGTCCACCTGTTCAGGTTTTCTTTTCCGGCAAGGGGTCGGTGATCAGGCCCAGTTTCTCGATACCGGCTTCCCGGATACCGCCCATCACCGCCATCACCGTTCCATACGGCACCTGTTTGTCCGCCCGGACAAACACTTTCTGCGTGGGTTTTTCCTTGAAAATCGCCGTAAGCTTGGCCGCAAGTTTACCCTGATCCACCATGAAATCGTTGATGAACACCTGCCCCTCACGGTTGATGGAGACCACAAAGGGCACGTCCTCTTCCTGCTTCAAGGACTGGGCCGTCACTTCCGGAAGGGCCACGTCCACCCCCTGGGTCATCATGGGGGCGGCCACCATAAAGATAATCAGAAGCACGAGCATAACATCCACAAAGGGCGTCACATTGATTTCCGACATCAGGGGGCTGCCCCCGTCACCGCCGACCATCATGCCGTCTCTCCTTTGGGGCGAAAGATATCCCGCTCGACGATGTTGAGAAAATCGGCGGAGAAGCTTTTCAGATCCGAATCGATCACCCGGATTTTCTGCGAAAAATAATTGTAGGCGATGACCGCGGGAATGGCGACGGCCAGCCCCACGGCCGTGGCAACCAGGGCTTCGGCAATACCCGGGGCCACCACGGCCAGGTTGGCCGAGCCCTTGTTGGCGATGCCCTGAAACGAGGTCATGATACCCCAGACCGTGCCGAACAGGCCGATAAAGGGTGCGGTGCTGCCCGCGGTGGCAAGAAAGGGGATCATCTGGGCCATGCGCGTCACTTCCTCACTGGTGGCCTTGCGGAGGGTCCGCCGCATATGCTCGACATGGGATCGGGTATCCAGGCTGGCGCCCCCCGCCTGATCGCCCTGACCATCCCCGACCGAGGCAGGCTGGGCCAGCCGTTTGAGTTCCATATAAACGGTACGGAACACCCGGGCCACCGAGCTTTCCTTGAGTTGCCTGGCCTTGGAGTAAGCGTCGGCCAGGTTGCGGCTTTTCCAGAATGCGTCGATAAAGTCGGCCGTTTCCCGGTGGGCCCGGCTGATGACTCTGAATTTCATGATGATAATGGCCCAGGACGTGGCGGAAAAGGCCAGAAGAATCAGAAGGACCAGTTTCACGACCAGACTGGCGCCCATGATCATTTGGAAGACACCTAAGGATTGATGGGTCATGTGAAAAACTCCGCGTGCGGTTGAAGGTACCGGTTTTGATTTGCCCTGTAATCTATTAAAGGTGCCGGGCCATGTCAAGAGAATACCGGATAAGGTTCCGTCCGGACGAACCCCTGCGCATGGCGGGCCGTCCCTCCGGCCGTCAAACGAAAAAGCCCCCGTTGCCGGGGGCTTTTTTGAATCGTCAGACGCATGCTCCCCATTGGGAGCATGCGGTATCCGGTCTGATGGAACAAGGGTCAGGCACAAGGGGCCTGCCCCGTCGGACGACTGGGCTTACATCATGCCGCCCATGCCGCCCATGCCTCCCATGCCGCCCATGCCGGGTGCACCGCCGGGCATGGCCGGTTCGTTCTTCTCGGGAAGATCGGCGATCATCGCCTCGGTGGTGATCATTACGGAGGCCACGCTGCCGGCATTCTGCAGGGCGAAGCGCACCACTTTGGTGGGGTCGATGACGCCGGCGGCGATCAGGTCTTCGAAGGTGTCGGTGGCGGCGTTGTAACCGAAGGCGTCTTTGCCGTCCATGACCTTGTTCAGCACCACGGATCCTTCGACACCGGCGTTGTTTGCAATCATGCGGAGCGGTTCTTCAATGGCGCGCATCACAACTTTCACACCCAGTTTCTCTTCGGCCTTGACCTTGAGTTTGCCCAGGGCGTCGATGCAGCGGACCAGGGCCACGCCGCCGCCGGGAACGATACCCTCTTCAACGGCCGCACGGGTCGCGTTGAGGGCGTCTTCCACGCGGGCTTTCTTTTCCTTCATTTCGGTTTCGGTGGCGGCGCCGACGCTGATCACGGCCACACCGCCGATGAGTTTGGCCAGGCGTTCCTGAAGTTTTTCACGGTCGTAGTCCGAGGTGGTCTCCTCGGCCTGAGCGCGGATCATCTTCACGCGGCCTTCGAGGGCTTCCCGTGAACCGGCGCCGTCGACGATGGTGGTGTTGTCCTTGTCGATAATCACGCTCTTGGCGCGTCCGAGGCCGTCAAGGGTGATGTTTTCCAGTTTCACGCCCAGATCTTCGGACACCACTTCGCCGCCGGTCAGGATGGCGATGTCTTCGAGCATGGCCTTGCGGCGATCGCCGAAGCCGGGGGCCTTGACGGCGGCGACGCTGATGGTGCCGCGGAGTTTGTTGACGACCAGGGTGGCCAGGGCTTCACCGTCCACGTCTTCGGCGATGATCAGGAGGGGTTTACCGGTTTTGGCGACCTGCTCGAGGATGGGCAGCAGGTCTTTCATGTTGCTGACCTTCTTTTCGCACAGAAGAATGAAGGGGCCGTCCAGGGACGCGACCATCTTTTCGGTGTCGGTCACGAAGTAGGGAGACAGGTAACCGCGGTCGAACTGCATACCTTCCACGACTTCCAGAGTGGTTTCCATGGATTTGGCTTCCTCGACGGTGATCACGCCTTCCTTGCCGACCTTGCTCATGGCTTCGGCAATGATGGTACCGATGGTGCTGTCGCTGTTGGCGGAAATGGTGCCGACCTGGGCGATTTCAGACTGATCCTTGGTGGGCTTGCTCATCTTGGACAGCTCTTTGACCGCCGCTTCAATGGCTTTGTCGATCCCGCGTTTGATGGACATGGGGTTGTTGCCGGCCACGACGAGTTTCTGACCTTCTTCGTAAATAGCCCGGGCGAGAACCGTGGCGGTGGTGGTACCGTCACCTGCGGTGTCGCTGGTCTTGCTGGACACTTCCTTGACCATCTGGGCGCCCATGTTTTCAAACTTGTCTTCGAGCTCGATTTCCTTGGCCACGGTAACACCGTCTTTGGTTACGGTCGGAGAACCCCAGGATTTGTCGATGACGACGTTGCGTCCTTTAGGGCCCAGGGTCACCGCTACGGCGTTGGCAAGGGTCTTGACGCCTTTCAGCATCTTTTCGCGGGCTTTTGCATCATAAATTATCTGTTTAGCCATTGTATAAGAACCTCCATCTTTCGGTAGTTGGAATTGATCGTTCGGTTAGGGGTGAATCAGGCGTCCACGACGCAGAGTACATCGTCCTGGCTCATGATCAGGTATTCCTTGCCGTCGAGTTTCACTTCGGTACCGGCGTATTTGCTGAAAAGAACGCGATCGTTCACCTTGAGTTCCATGGCGATCAGGCTGCCGTTCTTGTCCATTCTGCCTTTACCGACAGCCACGACAGTTCCCTCGGCGGGTTTTTCTTTTGCCGTATCGGGAATGATGATGCCACCTTTGGTTTTCGTTTCTTCC
This sequence comes from Desulfatiferula olefinivorans, assembly GCF_054657895.1. Classification (NCBI taxonomy): domain Bacteria; kingdom Pseudomonadati; phylum Thermodesulfobacteriota; class Desulfobacteria; order Desulfobacterales; family Desulfobacteraceae; genus Desulfatiferula; species Desulfatiferula olefinivorans. The sequence continues at coordinate 143,377 of NZ_BAAHXV010000006.1, forward strand.
GCAAGCCGTTCCACCAGAATACGATCCTGTAATGGTCTGATTTTCATTGTGTGCTACTCCTTTTTTGGTCAACTTTGTTAATTCTTCAGATCGATAATCACGATTTTATCAATAAATCGAAGACGCTATACATCGGCATATCATCACGGGCCTATGGGTAAAAAAGGCCGTGGAGCCTGACGAACCCATGATAAAAACCATTCATCCGTTATGTCTCCTGCCGGGCCGGAGGCAGGCAGGAGACGTCCGGATCAATTGTCGGTGCTTGTGCTGCTTGTTTCCGAAGAGCGTGTTGCGGATGTGGATACCTTGGAACCGGTACCGGGCTTGTTTCCATAATGATCCGCATACCAGCCGCCGCCTTTCAGGTGAAAGGCGCTTTGAGAAATCAGTTTTCTGAGTTTACCGGAGCAGTGCCTGCATTCGGTCAGGGGCTTGTCGGATATCTTCTGGACAATTTCATCCACCCGTCCGCATTCGGTGCATTCGTACTCATAAATCGGCATTGTGTCTAACCTCCCGGTCTAATCAAACCATGATCTTAAATGTGTCAAATCCGTTTGAACGGCAATAATATAGTCAGTGATCGAGTATTGTCAAGCAAGCCCCATAAAAAAATATTTCATTATTTTTCAATAATTTATTCATATATTTCATTTTTCTTGCCGTAAAAAGAGAAAACCGTGTCCATTCCGCGGACGGCCACCTTGCGCAGCACATCCCTGGTGGCCTGATGGACCAGGGTCTCTTCGGCGTCGCGCTGTTCCAGGGGGGCATCAAAAAACTGGATGAACGTGCCGAAACGAATGATATGAATCAGTTCGTGAACGACAATATAAAGGATAAAGGGGTCGAGCCGAAGGCGGTCATCGGTCCTGAGCGCCTTGAGAATCGCGTGGTCCTGAAGGCAGATCATGTAAAAATCGAACCCCCCCGAGCCCAGCGGGGATGCGTTCTTCGTTCCGTGATAGCGCACGATCTGTGCGTAGGGGCCAAAAACGATTTCCGAGTCGCTCAACTGGGCCAGGGTCCGGACGTCATAGCGGTTTCTCAGCCACTGGCTGGAAGACATCTTGTAATGGTCACTGACAATGTCCTCGGCCATGTGAACCATCTGGTTGACAACGGCGATCTGTTCATCATTGAATGTTTCCAATGGTTTCATCACGTTTCGACTGTCTTTCCGGCGTCACCGTGGCGTGGGCGGGGCTCTAAAAAAAATGTGGACAAACCCATTCGAAGAGTGCTACAGTTCCGGCTCGTTAAAATAAACTTCGTCAGATTGGAGGTGGTCTTTTGGGCAGCGTTATCAAAAAAAGAAGAAAAAAAATGCGCAAGCATAAGCACAAGAAATTGTTAGCCCGTACAAGACATCAAAGAAGAAAGGGTAAATAACCCCCTTTCCGTTTTCTTTGTTTTTGTATAGAATCAGAAAAAGCACCTGCCATGATCGTGGAAGGTGCTTTTTCTGTTTGGTTTCTCCCATCCGCCGGAGCGACTCCCGCCCTTACCTTCGGCTGTTCAGGTATTTCAGAAAATCCGAATCCGTGGACAGTACCAGGGTGCTGTCCTTATCCATAGACTGGTTGTAGATGTCCAGGGCTTTGATGAACGAATAAAATTCGGGGTCCTTGCCGTAGGCGTCGGCATAAATCTTCGTTACCCGGGCGTCGGCCTCACCCTTGAGCATCTGGGCTTTCTTGTAGGCCTCCGAGGTGATCCGTTTCAGTTCCTTTTCCTTGTCACCCTTGATTTTCTGTGCTTCACCGCGTCCTTCCGACCGGAATTTCTCGACGATCTGGGTCCGCTCGGCGATCATGCGGTCATAGACCGAACGCTGGACGTCGTCCCGGTAGTTGATGCGCTTGATTTTCACGTCCACCAGGTCGATACCGTAGATCTTCAGTTTGTCCTTGGCCTGGGCCAGGATCTGCTCGGTAATCTTGCTTCGCCCCATGGAGATGTTGTAGTTGATCGGTTCCGTTTCCATCTTGCCGGACACCGGTTCGATCTCCGTGATCTCGTGGTCGAACTCCCGGTTGGTGTTCCGGACCGATTCGATGAGATCGTAAGAGGCGATGGCGTTTTTGATCGAAGGATCGATGATGTCCCCGATCAGGGCAATGGCCCGCCGAAGATTCTCGCAGTTCTTCAAAAAGAGGATCGGATCCTCGATACGCCAGCGTGCGAAGGCGTCCACCCAGATGTAGGTTTTGTTCTTGGTGGGAATTTCCCCCCGCTCGCCGTCCCATTCCAGAAGGTTTTTGGGATAACGGTTGACCAGGTCGATGAACGGCACCTTGAAATGAAGGCCCGCTTCCTTGACGGCGTCGCCTTCGACCTTGCCGAAACGGGTGATGACCACCTGCTGGGTTTCATCCACGGTGTACATGGAGAAAAGGGCTCCCGCAGCCAGCACCGCGATGAGAACGACGATGATTCCACTTACTTTCATTTTGATTCACCCTCCAGTTTTCCCAGGTTGAGCAGGGGCAGCACGTTCTTCTGCTTGGCATCCACGATGTATTTTTTCCCGATCCGGGGCATCAGTTCGCCCATGCGCTCCAGGTAGATCCGGCGGGTGGTTACGTCTTTGGCCTTGGCGTATTCGGCGTACAGGGACATAAACCGGGAGGCGTCACCCTCGGCCCGGTTGATGATGTCCAGGGCGTACCCCTCGGCTTCGCGGATGGTCCTCTCGGCCTCGCCCAGAGCGGCGGGAATGGCCTTGTTGTACTCCTCGTTGGCCTTGTAGATCATGGTTTCCTTTTCCTGCTGGGCCTTGTTGACCTCGTTGAACGAGGGCTGGACCGGCTCGGGTACGTTGGTTTTCTTCATTTCAATGGTTTTCACCTTGATGCCCGTTTCCGCCGCCTCCAGCTCCTTCTGCAGCAGATCCTTGCAGGCCATGGCGATCTCGTCGCGTTTAATGATCACCTCGTCCACACTGCGGTCCCCGACAATCAGGCGCATGGTGGACTGAGACAGATCACTGAGCAGGCTTTCCGGTGCATGGACCTTAAACAGGTATTTTTCAGGATCGAAAATCTGGTACTGCACCAACCAGGGCACCACGGCCACATTCAGGTCGCCGGTCAGCATCAGGGTGACGTCCCCGGTCTCATCGCCGGGCCGGTAAGGCCCCGCGCTCTGGTAACCGAATTCGGCCCGATGAACGGCATCGACCTTGATCTTGGTCAATTTCTCGATGCCCCGGGGCAGCTTGAAATGAAGACCGGCACCTTCCTTGCGCACAAAGGCGCCAAACCGCTGGATGATGCCCACCTCGTTGGCCTCGATGGTGTAGACCATCGACGACCCGAACACCAGAAACAGAACCAGTACGATCAGAAACCCGCCGGGCATCTTGAACTTTTTGAACTGATCGATCACGTCATCAAGGGGAGGCGGTTCGATGCCCCCGGGCCCCCCGCCCTGACTTTTTTTCTGCCGCTGCTGCTGCTCTCTTAGTTTTTCCCAATCCCAATTCATATGTCCTTACCTGTTCGTTTTATGATTATGGCTTCCGTTTCTGCGAAAACGCGTTTCCCGGATTATTCAATGAACACACCGACTCATGCAGATCCCCGCGGGATAGTGGGCTGGCCCGGGGAACCCGCCCGGCCCCCGGTGTAAATTCTTCATGTTTTTGCATGATTCCCCGTGATTTTCAAGACAAAAAGAATTTTAACCTGAATTATCAAGCCATTTCACACCCCCTGATTTCGGCCCGTTCATTTCCCTTGACAGCGGTTTCCCCCTTTGGGTAGTCTTTCGCCCATGAAAACACCCGAGCAGAAATCCATGACCCACATCGGCAGCATTCTGGCCAAATCCCTGGCCGTCTGTCGCAACCGCGCCGACGCCGACATGATCCGTATCTGGGACATCTGGGACGGGGCCGTGGGGGAAGCCATTGCCCAGAACGCACGGCCGTCGGCCTTCAAGGGGCACATGCTCCAGGTGAACGTGTCCAGTTCGGCCTGGCTGTACCATCTGAATTTTCTGAAAAACGAACTGATGGACAAACTCAATACGGCCCTGGGTGCCCCCCTGGTCCGTGAACTGACCTTCAAGATCGGGCCCGTCGCCCCCTGAACGACGCCATGGATGCCACCACCACCGATGTCCTGTTCGACGGAGCCCGGACGGTCCGTCAGTACCGGGACGGGTACCGCTATGCCTTCGACGCCCTGCTGCTGGCCCGGTTCATCGACCCCCTGCCCGGTCAGACCCTGGTCGATTTCGGCACGGGCTCGGGAATCATCCCCATCCTGCTTCAATACCGGCACCCGACGCTGAGAATCTGGGCCGTTGAAATCCAGAACCGTCTGGCGGCCCTCGCCCGCGACAACATCCGCGAAAACGGCCTTGAGCATGCCGTCACCGTTGTCCATGGGGACCTGACCCGTCCCCAAACCCTTGGCCTGCCTGCGTCCCTCGACTGGATCATCGCCAACCCCCCCTTCACCGCCCGGGGCTCCGGCCGGCTGAATCCGTCCGACGAAAAAGCCGTGGCCCGCCATGAAATCCTGATGACCCTCGATCAACTGGTCGACTCGGCCGAAACGCTCCTTTCGCCCGGCGGCCGCCTTGCCCTGATCTATCCGGACAGCCGCAGGACCGAACTGCTCGACCGGCTCCTAAGGTCCGGTCTTTCGCCCTGTCGCATCAGGCCCGTCCTGCCCGCAGCCCTGGCCCCCCCCTGCCGGATCCTCGTTGACGCCGTCTGCGGCCCGCCCCGGACCCTTGAGGAAATGCCGCCCCTGGTTCTCGGAAAAGACGGCATCGAATAATCGATCTTTGATTGAAGTTTCCAACAGAACTGTGTTAGATTATTCCATCCCAGTGACCTTGACCCAGCCTTCCGGAGGGAACACCCGCGTGTACGACACCCACATCACGGACAAACAGTTCAGGGACATTGCAGGCATCGTTCACGCGGTCAGCGGCATTCACCTGACCGACAACAAACGGGACCTGCTTAAGGCCCGGATTGCCAAGCGCCTGAGGGCCACCAAACTGACCTCGATCGCCACCTACCTCGACATGATCGCCAGTGACCCCGAGGAATTCGAGCAGTTCATCGACGGCATCACCACCAACCACACCTATTTTTTCCGTGAAAACAAGCACTGCGAACACATGATCCGGACCCTGGACCGCAGCCGGTATCTGAAAATATGGAGCGCCGCCTCCTCCAGCGGTGAAGAGGCCTACACCATCGCCATGCAGCTGATGGAACACGGATTCCGGTTCGAGATCTTCGCCTCGGACATTTCGGATACCATGCTGGACCTCGCCAGGCGCGGCGTCTACCCGATGGAGCGGGTAAGGGCCGTGCCCAAAAACTACCTGTACAAATACTTCCGCAAAGGGGTCAACCATTCGGAAGGCAAGGTCCGCGTCAGGCCCGAAGTCACGGCGAACATTCGTTTCGGCAAATACAACTTGGTCACGGGAACGCCGCCCAAGGCGTCCTACGACATCATCTTCTGCCGGAACGTGATGATCTACTTCGACCTGCCCACCAAACAGAAGGTGGTCAACGACATGTACACCGCCTTGAAAACCGGCGGCTACTTCATCTTCGGCCAGTCGGAAAGCATCGTGGGCATCCGGACACCGCTCAAAACCATCTCACCCAGCATCTACCGGAAACAGTGAGCCGGCGTCTCCCTGTCGAATCGGCTCAGGCGCCGTTTTCCATCAGGGCAGACGCCCGGTTCGTTGCCGCCTTCGGCTGAAAATAGCGATTCACCTCCGAAACAAAACCGTGTTAGGATGGATGCCATGGAATCGTTCAAAACTTCTGTCGAAGAAAACCGCCGGGCGTTTATGGCCTACACCATCACGCGGATCCGTGAGCTGCTGCGCAACCTGCCGCCGGCCCGGGCCGATCTGTTTCAGGCTCTTCCCTTCCTACTTCACGTCAACCGGCCGGAGTTCCCCTGCTACGTGGCCTCGGACCATAGGTTTTACGGCATCTACCGCTTTGATCGATCGGGTTTTTTCAAATTCGGCCTGCGCCGTTTCAAGACGGACCCGGCCACGCTGGACAATCCGGCGGACGACGAAGCCCCCATCCTGGGCCTGTACCTGATGGGCAGCGCCGGCACCCTCACCCAGAGCCGTCATTCGGACTTCGACTTCTGGGTGATTGTCGAGGAGAACCGACTTAATGAGAACCGGCTGGCCCTGCTCCGGCAAAAACTCCATCTGATCGAGACCTGGTGCAGGGAACTCCATCAGCAGGACGTGACCTTTTTCATCATGGATGTCAACAAACTCCGGCACAACGAATTTTCCGTCGTTGACGGGGAAAGTTCGGGGTCGGCCCAGCCGACGATCCTCAAAGACGAATTCTACCGGACCTTCATCATGATCGCCGGAAAGATCCCGCTCTGGGCCGTGATGCCGAAGGATTTTGACGGGTCTCTCTCTCCCGAATCCGCCCTGGCCCTGGCCGGGCCGGACTACATCGACACCGGGGATCTTACCGAAATCGACAGCCGCGAATGCCTGGGGGCTGTTTTGTGGCAGGTGTACAAGGCCCGCAAAGACCCGGTGAAAGCCCTGATTAAAGCGTCTCTGGCCGCCTATTACGCATTCAACGCGGCGCCGTCCGCCCTACTTTCCTCACGGGTCAAGGCCGCCTTCGGACAAACACGGCTGGACGATTACCTGTGCGACCCCTACCTGACGGTGTTCGACACCATCATGGCCTTCTACCGGGAAATGGATGACCCCAAAGGGCTTGCGCTGATCCGCCAGTGCATCATGCTGCGGCTTTTGGGCTACCCGGACATTGAGCGTACCGATCCCGGCGGCCCAAAGGGACGCCTGCTGGCACGGTTTGCCGATGCCTGGGACCGGGGCCGGAAGGACCTTAACCGGCTTTCCGCCATGGCATCCTGGAGCGAGGCGGATAAAATCGCCTTCGAGGACAATCTGTTCGACAAGCTGTCCTTTCTTTATGAACTGATTTTACGAAGCCTTGACGACGAGGACGCCGTCATCGCCATGAGACCCGAGGACCTTTCCATCCTCAAAAACCGGACCGCCGCCTTCATTCAGAAAAAGCCCGGCAAAATTCCCCGGTGTTCGACGATCCTCCGGACCCGCGCCCGGAACCTGTCCCTGTGGATCGGCCCCGACCGGGAACAAAAAACCGCCTGGGCCGTCTACGGCCAGGGAGACCCCACGCCCCTGTTCACCGGGCCGGATTACCTGAAGGTCCTGGGGTTCATCTTCGCCAACGCCCTCAACGAGGCCCGGTTCATCACCCACCCCCGGCATTTCCTGACGATACGGGCCTTTCTGGACCATCTCTACCCCCGACCGGACGGGGTCTTTACCGCGCCGCCCCGCATCGAGAAAATCGTACTCCTCTTCAAAGACGATGCCCGGGGCAACCTGATCGCCGCCGACCATCTGACCTTCAATTCCTGGGGAGAATTCTATTTCGATACCATTGAATTATCGGCTCTTGAAAGCCTGGAGGCGAAATGTTATAAAACAGCAGAATTTATTTTCACCGCCCATGTGAAACATCCGGATTCAAAGCTTCAATACCTCATCTGCCAACCTGGAGAGGGTGCGTATCCGTCCCTGGGGGACATTGTCCAGAGCGGGCTCGACCGCCTGAAGCGGCAAGACCCCATCCGGGAACGTGTTGAACCCGAGGAGACGAGGCGGCCCGGCAAACCCAAACCTTTTCTGGACCTTTTATAGAAATGCCTATGAAATCCGATTCCTTTCTGATTGTCGACGACAATGCCTTTGCCCTCAAGGAACTCAAGGACCTGATGAAATATCTGGGGTTCAAAACCCTGGAAGCCGCCGAAAGCGCCAACAACGCCTGGGCCCTGCTCCGGGTCAAATCCTACGCCTGCGTGATCGCCGCCTGGGACATGGAAGACATGTCCGGCCTGGCCCTTCTGAAAATCGCCCGCAGTGACGACCGTCTCAAAGACATCCCCTTTTTTCTGACCGATTCGGCCTTCACCAAGGTCAAAGTGATCAAGGCCGGACTGGCAGGGGTCACCGGGCTGATCGTCACCCCTTACGACCGGGACAACCTGAAGATGAAAATGGACTCCGTCACCGGCGCCCAGGAGGCCCCGGCTTTCGTCGAAGAAGGGAAAAAACTGGACAAAGGCATGGACCTCATCGAAAAGGGCAACTACGAGGAAGCCTTGGATGTGCTCGACGAGATGGTCAACCAAGGGGAAACCGCAGAATATTACTACAACATCGGTTACATCCGGACCTCCGAGGGGAAATACCCCGAGGCCATCGAGGCCTTCCGCAAGGCGGTTCAGCTCGATCACCTGTTCGCCAAGGCTTACGAAGGCATGGGCCGGGCCTACCACGCCCTGGGCCAGTCCGACCAGGCGGAGAAATACCTCCAGAAAGCGGCCGATATCTACATGGACAAGGAAAACGTGGAAGACGCCGAGGCCATCCTCAACGACATTCTGGAAATCAGCAAGGATTCGGCCAACGTCTTCAACAGTCTGGGGGTGTTGTACCGAAAGAGGGGCGATTTCAAAAACGCGTTGAAAAATTACGAAAAAGCCCTTCGCATCCATCCGGAAGAAACCTTTATTCTCTACAATGTCGGGCGCCTCCACCTGGACCTGAAGGATCCGGGCAAGGCCGCCGAATTCTTCGAGAAGGCCCTGATCATCGACCCGGATTTCATCGAAGCCCGCCAGGTTCTCGACGCCATCGAACTGGGTACGATCTGAGCGATCAGGTCGCGGACTGGATCCGCTTGAGGTTGGAATGAACGAGCTGGCGGGTTTTCTTGCGGTAGAATTCCTTGAGAAACAGGACCTGGAGCCCCGGGTCCTCCTGGTTTAAGATATTGGCGTTGATGCTCATCACCAGGCAGTCCGTTTCAGCCCGGACCCTTGCCTGGCGGGGCTTTTGAAAAAGAACGGCCGACTCGCCGAAGCAGTCCCCCGGGCCGAAGGTATCGGTTTCGTCCTTGATGATCAGGGTGGCCCGCCCGCTGACCAGAATGTAGATGTTGCTGTCATGCTCGCTTTCCTCGATGATGAAAGCCCCCTTCCGGTGCAGCTGCCAGCTTGAAATCGCCATGATCCGCTGCATGTCGTCCTCCTGAAAATGCTGAAAAAACACCAGCCTCCGAAGGGCCTCTACCTTGCGTCGGTCTTCGCTGGACAAGGCTTTGGAATCTTTTCCCCGGATGACGGGGAGCAGGGCGTCGGCGAATTCCCTGGCCGTCGCGAACCGTTTGTCCGGGTCCTTTTCCATGGCCCGCACCACGATATCCGACAAGGCGGGAGACACGGACGGAAAGCGGTCGCACAAGGGGCGCGCCGTCTCGTTGAGAATGCTGTACATGATCTGGTAGGAGCTGTCCCCGGAAAAGGGGCGCTCGCCGCTGAGCAGCTCATACAGCACCACCCCCAGTGAGAAAAGATCGCTGCGGTGGTCGTTGCCGTAATCGGCCCCGGTCTGCTCGGGCGACATGTAGGGCACCGATCCGGACACCCCGGTCCGGGCCCCGCTGTCCTTGAGCAGCCGGGCGATGCCGAAATCCATCAGCTTCACCTCGCCCAGACGGGTCAGCATGATGTTGGCGGGCTTGATGTCGAGATGCACCAGCCCCTTGCCGTGGATATAGTCCAGGGCATGACAGACATTGAACACGATTTCCGCCGCCTTGACCGGATTCATCGGTTCCCCGTGGCCGGCGGGCTGATCGAGCCCCTTGCCGTCAATAAATTCCAGGGCCATGTAAAACAGGTTTTTCTCGAAGCCCGCATCGTAGGTGATCACGATATTCGGATGAATCAGACGGGAAGACAGACGGGCTTCCTGAAGGCAGCGGGCAATCTGTTCACTGCCCGACAGGTCTGAGCCCGGGTCCATGGCCACGGCCTTCAGCGCCACCATCCGGCCGAGAACCGGATCCAGGGCGCGGTAGACCGTCCCCATGCCGCCCTTGCCGATCCGGGCCTTGATCTGATACCGACCGATGGTCTCCATACGATTTTATTATCTCTGATTTTTACGAATCCTGATGGCTTTTTCCGCCAGGTTCCTCAGCTTCTTCATGTTTTTCAGGTCTTCCATCGGGGTGAACTCCCGCGGGGCCTCATGGTCCGCATAAAAAAATCCGATGGGGACGTGGTCGATGACCAGAGCGAACAGGTCAAAGCCCGAGGCCATGTTCATCATCCGGTACCAGGTGGGTATCAGGGCCTTGAATTTGGCGTCGTTGATGTCGGGAATGCTGTAGTCCTTTTCCCGGGAAAGGCTCAGGTGAAAAATATCCTGGACCGTGGTGATGGGAAACCGGAACTCCCGGCTAAGCGCATCGATATCCTTGCCCAGCCCGTGACGGATGCCGATGACGTTGCGGGCCGCGTCCCGGATGCAGATGGCAATGCGGTCGTAGTCGAATTCACGGTGCATCACGCTTAAAATGTCCATCAGCACCTGACCGATGGCAAAATCCCCCGCAAGCACAGCCTCGATCCGCTTGATATCCTTGTAGATCCGCTTCCTAACCTCGGCGGGCGTGCTTTTTCGGACGTCCGCAGGGGACGCCGAGGCCGGGGTTTCCGTATCCGGTTCCCCGTCTTTCTGCTGCATGTTTTTGATCAGACGACTTTTCCCGATGTTGATATTCAGTTGAGCGGCGTGCACCTTGACCTTTTCCGACACGCGCCCCAGAAGCCCCTCGATATCATCGACGCGAATATCGACCAGCCCCTTGTATCCTTCGATCAACCGGGCAATGTCCCGATCCCGCTGCCCGGCGTCATCACTCTGATAGACCCGGCACAGGGCATTGCTGAAGGCGGAGATGAATCCCAGCCGGTCATCCCGGGAGTATGCCCTGTCGCCCACGGGGGGGCTCGTCAGGGGATCACAGGCCATGCTGCGGACGATGCTCGCCGGGATGCCCCACTTTTTGGCCACCCCGATGCCCAGGTCCCGGAAGGAAATGGTCAGAACCTTTCGTGCCGCCTGCTCCCGGTCCATGCCCTTGCGTTTCTCGATCTCCAGAATACGCTGATATTTATCGGGAAAATAAAAAGCAATCAGGTTTTCGCCCAGGCTGTGAAACATGGCGCAGACCTGGAATTCCTCGGTGTCGTGGATCCCGGCCCCCACCGCCAGGTCCTTGGCCATCAGGCCGCTCATGAAGGTATTGACGGTAATGTCCTTGAGCCCCTGGCTCTGGGCGTTGGCCTGCATGTGCTCAAACAGCATCAGGCTTGCCGCGGCCTGCTGGATCTGATCGGCCCCGAGAATGATCATGGCGCTCGAAACAGACGATATCCCGTTCTTGCTGAACTGGCCGTAAAACGAGGAGTTGACGAGCTTGAGCAGTTTGTTGGACAGGGAAAAATCCTTCATGATCACGTTGGCGATGTCCCTGGCCGAGGAATATTTCAGCTTGAGAATCTTGTTCACTTCCACGATCTGACGGGAAAACGAAGGGAAATCCCCTTTTTTGCGCATCAGTTCAAAAAGGGTCTCGATGACCCGGTCGACCCGGCCCGCCTCCAGTGCCCCGGGGTCCTGGCTGTCGCCTGCGGGCGTCGCGTCGGGCCGCTTGGCCGGCACCCCGGCCGGAAACAGGGCACTCAGATCGATGGGATCGAAATCAAAGCCTTTTTTATCGGTTCGGTCTGTCATCACATGCAGATACCTGTCGGTTGATAGAGAAATGATAGCGTCGAAATGCCGAGGGAGAGACTCTTGTCCCTCCGATCGGACCGGTTCAGGATACCGGTGTGGATCACGCCCCCCTGTCAGCGTTCATCAAAAAATGTTTTTGGATCGTAGCACCAACGGACCGGATTGTAAATCACGGATAAATCGGGATAATCCAAATCGAAATCGGCAGCGGTTCCCATGCGGCTTTCGCACCGGGGGCAGAGGGAACCTGCCGGCCCTTGACCGGCCCCGGTTCCGGTGAGCCTCGGGCTTTTTATGTGTTATCGGCACATTGACCGCTAAAATAAAACGAAAAATGACCGCCGGACGACGCGACGTCTGCCGGGACGACGATTCGTTACCCAGGCGATCAATCTCAACCAGTCCATCAAAAGAACATCATATATACATAAAATGAATGGGCATCGGCATAACCATTGAAAAAATCCGGCATCATATGACCGATACCCTTTAAATTCAGGCAACTGAAAAAACAATCGTTCCTGGTACGATGTTTGAAAAGACAGACGGGTTCCAGCCGACCCTCCGGCTTTACGTGAACATCATCCGCTCCCGGCAAAAATAACGCCGGGGGTTAACCGTGTGTAAGGAGTCAAGCCATGATCGATCCCATCGTGACAACACGCAGACCGCTTTTCGTCTATCATCCCCCTCTGGTCTTCGACCGGGACTATTGCCTCGCCGTCGCCCGGGCCGGGGGCCTGCCGGTCCTCGACACCGACGGGTTCACCGATTCGGACGTGCTCGCCCATCTGACCGCCCTTTGCGCTGAGACCATCCCCTTCGGCATCCGCCTCGCCGTCACGCGCACGGCGCTGATCCGGGAGATCGAGAAGCAAAAGATGCCCCATCTGGCGCTGATCGTGCTGTCCTACGATCATGCCGCCGACCTCGACGGGTTTCGTTTCGACCATCCCCCCTGCCGCTTTCTGCTCGAAGTGCTTCACATCGCGCTCTCAGACGCCATCAAACAACTGTCCCCCGACGGCCTGATCGTCCGGGGCTGCGAGGCCCCCGGCAAGGTTTCAGCCTATACCTCATTTATATTGATGCAGTGGTATCTGGAACACAGCACCCTGCCCCTTCTCGTCCACGGCGGCGTGGGCCGTTACACCGCCGCCGGGCTCCTCGCCGCCGGGGCCTCGGGCCTGGTGCTGGACAACCAGCTTTACCTCTGTGACGAGGCCCCCTTGTCTCCGTCCTTCAAAACCCTCCTGGCCGAAGTGACGGAAACCGACACGGCCCTCATCGGGGAAACGCTGGATATCAGGTACCGGTTTTTCGCCAAACTGGGCACCCGCATCGTGAAAACCCTCAAACAGAAGGAAAGCGAGCTGTTCGGCCTGCCCGATGCCGATGCCCGGCTGGCCCGGGAGATAAACGAGCATCTCTGTCCCCTTTCCGCATCGGTGGATGCGCCCCTCCAGAGCCTGTTCTACCTGGGCCAGGACGCCGCGTCGGCAAAATCCCTGACCCGCCGGTCCACCCGTCTTGAAGACGCCGTCGACACCCTGTTCGACACCGTCCGGGACCAGCTCGGGGCCGTGGATGCGCACGACCCCATGGTCGAGCATTCCCCCCTTGCCCGGGACCACGGCACCCGGTACCCGGTGATCCAGGGCCCCATGGCCAACATCAGCGACAACCCGGCCTTTGCCCGGGCCGTCTACGACCACGGCGGCCTGCCCTTCTTCGCCATGGGCAACCTGCCCGCCGACCTGTCGGAGACCATGCTTGCCGAAGGCTCAAAGACCGTACCCCGGTTCGGGGCCGGACTCATCGGCATCGAAACCTTCAACCGCACCATCGGAACGCATCTTGACCAGGTCAGAGTCCACAAGGTGCCCTTCGCGCTGTTCGCCGGCGGCATTCCCTCCCAGGTCCTGGAGCTGGAGGCGTCCGGCACGAAAACCTATCTGCACACCCCCAACATGATGATGCTGGACAACGCCGTCTCAAGCGGTTGCACCCGGTTCATCTTTGAAGGCACCGAAGCCGGGGGTCATGTGGGCAGCCTGACCAGCCTGGTGCTCTGGGAGGCTGCCATGGCGCGTCTTTCGGCTCAGGACGATCAGGCCCTTGCCGGCCAGACGCTGATTTTCGCAGGCGGGATTTCAACGGCCCACGCCTCGGCCTTTATCTCGGGCATGACGTCCGTCCTGGCCAAACGGGGCGCCCGGATCGGCATCCAGGTGGGCAGCGCCTACCTGTTCACCGACGACATCGTGGCCCTGGGCAGCATCGGGCCCCTGTATCAAAACGCCCTGACCCGCTCGCGGAAAACCATCCTGACCGGCAGTACCGTGGGACTGCCGTCCCGCACCGTGCCCACGCCCTTTGCCCGGAAACTGGTCGAACACGAACACGCACGCATCAAGGAGGGGCTTCCCCTGTCCGAGCGAAAAACCGTTTTCGAAGAGGAAAACTTAGGCTCCCTGCTGATCGGGGCCAAGGGGTTTCTGCCCGATTTTCAGGGGGAAAACGGCGGCAAACCCATCCGGTTCACCGAGGAACAGCAGTTCGAAAAAGGCAATTTCCTGGTGGGCGACAGCCTGGCCTTCCTCGACCCTGGCCTTTCCATCGAAACGGTTCACCGGCGGTTCTTCCATGAAAAACAGCTTTTGTTCAGCCGACTGAACCGCCTGGAAGCCTCAAGTTCCAAGGATCAGCGGATCAACGACGACGTGGCCGTGGTGGGCATGGGCTGCGTCTTGCCCGACGCCCCGAATCCCCAGGCGTTGTGGAACAACATTCTGTGCGACCGTTACAGCATCGGTGACATGCCCGGGGACAGGCTTGACCCGGCCTTGTACGTCGACACGGATCGTCAGGCCGAAGACAAAAGCTACACGAAGATCGCCGGACTGATCCGGGATTTCCGGTTCGACCACGAGGCTTTCGGCTACACCCCGGGCCAGGCCGCCAAAATGTCCCGAAGCCGGCAGATCCTTCTCACCGCCGCCATGCAGGCCGCGGCCGACGCCGGTTACCTGAACGAGGCCCGGACCCTCCGCCCAGAAAAGGCCGGGGCCACCGGCGTCATCGTGGCGTCCTGCCTGGGCAACGAGCGCAGCAACGATCTCAACCTCAAGGCATACTATCCCGAGGTCCGCGCCCATTTAGACAATCTGGCCTCCTGGCAGAGCCTGTCCGACGACCAGCAGGAAGAGGTCCTGTCCGCCCTCAAGCAGGGCATGGCCTACGGCGATCCCAGCCTGGACCCCGCCGACGGGGCCACCCTGCACATGGAGGCCCTGGGCATCGCCCGTCACCTTAACTGCCGGGGCACGGCCTATGTGGTCGACGCCGCATGCGCCACCTCCTTCGCGGCCCTGGACTGCGCCATCCGGGAACTGTTGACCGGCCGACACGACACCATGATCGTGGCCGGCAACAACACCAACCTGTCTCCGGAAGCCTTCATCGGGTTCGGGAAGATGGGGGCCCTGTCCGCCGAAGGATCCTGGCCCTTCGACCGCCGGGCCGACGGCTTCGTGCTCGGGGAGGGCTGCGCCGTGTTCGTACTCAAGCGCCTCAAGGACGCCGTCCGCCAGAACGACACCATCCACGCCGTGATCCGGGGCATCGGATCCAGTTCCGACGGCAAGGGCAAGGCCATCGCCGCGCCCAATCCAACGGGACAGCGTCTGGCTCTTGACCGCTGTTTCGAATACACCCGGGGCCGCTTCAAACCCTCGGACATTCACTACATCGAGGCCCACGGCACCTCCACCATCATGGGGGACCAGGCCGAAATCGAAACCCTGAAAACCGTTTACCGGAGCAATACCCCCATCGGCATCAGCTCCGTCAAATCCCAGATCGGGCACCTTCTGGGCGGGGCCGGTGCGGCAGGACTTCTCAAGGCGATTCTCGCGATCAAGCATCGGACCCTCCCCCCCAACGGGCGGTTTGAAACCGCCTCCCCCGATTGCGATCTGACGGGTTCCGCCCTTTACATCATCACATCACCCCGACCCTGGGAGCAAAAAGACGGTGAGACCCGCAAGGCCGCCGTGTCGTCCTACGGGTTCGGGGGGATCAATTACCATGTGGTGATCGAGGAGTACCTGCCCGCCGGCCCCGTCCTGCCCCGGACATTCTTTGACAGCGACCGGAACCCCGATGACCGCCGCATCGTCGTCACCGGTCTGGGCCGGGTGCTGCCCGACGGGACCGCCGTCCCCATGCCCGCCGACCGATTCTCCATGGATCATTACGCCGCCGAAACGGACAGCGTGTTCCGCCTTCCCCCCATCGACGCCGGTCTGGTCAATGATTTTTCCTTCAACAACGTCAAATACCGCATTCCGCCCATGGCGGCCCGGTCCATTGACCGGGCCCAGCTGTTCGCCCTGACGGCCGCCGGAGCGGCCATCGACCAGACCGGCAAAGACACGGTTCTTGCGCCGTCGAACCGCACCGCCGTGATTCTGAGCACCGTCCCGGGCAGACGCCACGCCGAAAACATCTTCCGGGTCCGGGCACCCTACCTGGCCCGGATCATCGAAACCCTGGTCGGCCTCGACGATACGGCCAAAACGGCCCTGGCCCGGGATCTGGTCCAAAGCATCCGCGCCCGCTACCCGAAAAACACCGAAGACACGGTGCCGGGCTTTTTGTCAAACATCGTGTCCGGACGCATCGCCAACGTGTTCGGCTGCAACGGCGCCAATTTCATCGTCGATGCCGGAGACGCCTCGTCGGCCGTAGCCGTGGACGCGGCGGCATCTGCCCTCGCCTGCGGCGACGCCGACGTGGTGATCACCGGCGGCGTGGACACCAACCTCTACCCCGCGATCATGTTCCATTACAAACGCCTGGGCCTTCTGGGGGAAAAGGGAAGACGGCCCCTCATGAGCGAAGGGGCCGTGGTCCTTGTGATGACCCGGCTCAGCACGGCCCGTGAAAAAAACCTCCCGATTCTGGGGGAATACCTGGGCGGAGCCTTTGCCGTCAATCATGCCGCCGGCGATGCCGCCCTCAGCCCCGACCCCGAGGGCTTCCGGTCGGTCCGCACCGCCGTGGACCTGGCCAGGACCCTTGCGGCCGGGGATGACGCCGGATATCGAAGCACCCTGCCCTGCCGGACCTCCGGCGGGCTGGAGGGACGCATCGCCCTGGCCGTTTCCCGCCAGACGGTCCAAAGCGAAAAAACGCCGGAAAAACGGGCCGAAGCCGGCCCGCGCCGTGTGGTGGCCCTGCTGTCCGGCCAGGGGGCTCAGTATCCGGGTATGATGAAAGACCTCTACGACACCGTTCCCGACATAAAGGCCCTGATGGACCGGGGCGAGGCCCTGTTCCGCGCGGCACGGGGACGGTCCCTCCTGGATCTGATGTTCGGCGACAGCCCCGAGCTGAATCTCACCGAAAACACCCAGCCTGCCGTGTTCCTGGCCACGGCGGCCCTCTACGACCACCTGAAGGGCCGGGGCTTTGCTCCCGACCACCTGATCGGTCACAGTGTGGGGGAATTTACGGCCCTTTACTGCGCGGGACTCCTTTCCTTCGATGACGCCATGGCCCTGATCCTCACCCGCTCGTCCCTGATGAAAGAGGCGGCGGACGCACTTCCCGGCAAGATCATGGTGGTCTTCGATTCGGCCCGGGCCACCCGGGACCTGATCCGGCAATCGGGCGCAGACGTGTTCATCGCCAACAAGAACAGTCTCAAACAGACCGCCGTGTCCGGACGGGCCGACGCCGTCGAGGCCTTCTGTGCCTATCTGTCCGAAAAAAACGTCACCCACACCGTGCTGGCCCTGTCCGGGGCCTTCCACACCCCCCTGTTCGCCGGGGCGGCGGAAAAACTCGGTGAAACCCTCCGGGGCCTTTCGTTCAACACCCAGGGGGCGGGCAGGATCATCGCCAACGTCAACGCCCGGCCCTACCCGGAAAATTCATCGGCCGTCATCGACCTTCTGGTCCGCCAGATCACCTCACCGGTGGAATTCATCGACTCGGTTAGGCAGGTTTACGGCGGCGGTAACACCCTGTTTGTGGAAATCGGACCCAACCGGCTGTTGGCCAATCTCCTGAAACACATGGATCTGGGGCCTGTAACCGAATACGCCGCCGTCAACGAAAAGAAGGGGCAAAAGGCCTCCTTCGCCCAGTTCACCGAAACACTCCAGACGCTCGCCCTCATCACCGACGCCCCGCCTCCGGTAAAACGAACCAACGCTGAAAACCGCGACTCATTTCACAAGGAAGAGACCATGCACACCGACGCCCGTGACGGGGACGATTTTTCCTCCTTTGTCCGAAACAACGAAGAACGACTGAAAAACGTGCTTTACGACGAGTACGTCAAGCACCGAAAACACCAGGCCATCGCCGCCTTCGAAAAATTCGACTTCAACCCGGGCCGCATCGTGGTGGCCGGGGTATCCGTGGGCCTGCCCGGCAAGGGCAAGGACGTGTTCGATCCGAAAAATTTCGACAAGCTGCTGTGCGGCACCAACTTCATCGAACCCCTGTCCTCAGACGACAAGGAGCAGATGGTCGACAAGCATGTGACCAAACTCCACAAGGCCCCGGACGGCAACGCCCGGTTCATGGAGATCACCGGCACCGACGACGTGATTCAGCTGGCCGGGCAACTGGGCTATTTCGACCTGGACGCCCAGTACGGCATCAAGAAGCAGTACGACACCACCATCGGCCTTTCCATGGCCGCCGGCATCGAGGCCTTGAAAGACGCAAACATTCCCCTTGCCATACAGCACAAAAAAACCTCCACCGGCACCCTGATCCCCGACGGCTGGGCCCTGCCCGAAGAGATGCAGGCCGGCACCGGCGTGATTTTATCGGCCCTCTGGCCCTATTCGGAAACCCTGATCCGGGAGATGACCCACTACTTTTACAACAAGTTCTATGTGAAGCCCTACGAGGAACTGGAGCAGATCTACTATCACCTGATGGAAAACCTGAAGGACGGTGCGGTCAAGGAGCAGATCACCGACTGGTTCTTTAAAATCAAAGAGCGCCGCAAGGTCTACGGGGACTATGCGCTGACCCGGGATTTCGCCCACAACATCACGCCTTTGGGCTCGGCCCATTTCGCCCAGTTCATACGGGCCAAGGGCCCCAACATCCAGATGAGCGGGGCCTGCGCCTCCACCACCCAGGCCATCGGCATCGCCGAGGACTGGATCAGGGCGGGCCGCTGCGAACGGGTCATCGTCATCGGCGGGGAAACCCCCACTTCCAAGGCCCAGGCGCCCTGGATCGGAGCGGGATTTTTGTCGTTGGGGGCCGCCTCGGTGAAAAAAAACGTGGAAGAAGCCGCCAAGCCCTTCGACGCCAAACGAAACGGCACCCTCCTGGGCAGCGGCGCCGTGTCCATGATCCTCGAGCGGGAGGAGACGGTTCGGCGTCGCGGCCTGCGGGGCCAGGCCGAACTTCTGGGCACCCACCTCGGCAACACGGCCTACCATGTGTACAACATCGACGTCAAAGGCATCTCCCGGGAAATGAACCGGTTCGTGTCCCGCATGGAAAAACGCCACAACCTTGACAAGAGCGACTACACGAAAAAGATGGTGTTCATGAGCCACGAAACCTTCACCCCGGCCCGGGGCGGCAGTGCCGATGCGGAAATCACGGCCCTGAAAAGCACCTACCCGGACCATTACCGGGACATCCTGATTTCGAACACCAAGGGCTACACCGGACACACCCTGGGAGCGGCCCTGGAAGATGCGGTGCTGGTCAAGGTGCTCCAGACCGGCACCGCGCCCCCCATCGCCAACCTGACGGATATCTCTGACGATTTCAAGGACCTCAGGCTGTGCACCCGGACCAGCCACGGCGATTTCGAATACGGTCTGCACATCGCCGCCGGATTCGGCTCCCACCTGGCCTTCGCCTTTTTCAAACGCATCGAGGAAGAAAAAACGGACAACAATCCCCATTACCAGGCCTGGCTCCAGGCCGTGACCGGGAGCGAACGGCCGAAACTCATTGAAGTCAACCACACCCTTTTGGCCGAAGCCGGAGGCGCGAAAATCACCCTGACCCGGGGGCTGGTCGTCGACGACATTCCGGTTCACAACGCGGAGCTTCCCGTCAGAGAATCAGCGCCCACACCCCAGGCACCGGCCCCCGAGCCGGTCCGGACCGCCTCAGCCCCTCCCGAACCGCCAAAGGTCGTCACACCGCCCGCACCTTCGGCCCTTAGCCTGATTGACCAAATAAAAGCGGTCATCGCCGAGCAGACCGGTTACACCCTGGACATGTTGGAAACCGATCTCGACCTTGAGGCCGATCTGGGCATCGACACCGTCAAACAGGTGGAAATCTTCGGCAAAATCTCGGCGGCCTATAATCTTGCGGTGCCCGAAAATTTAAAGCTCCGGGATCTGAACACCATCGCCAAACTGGCCGCCTATCTGGACGGCAAGGTGACCCCGGCCCTTTCCGCCGCCCCGGCTCCGGCCACAATTCCGGTCGTTCCGACGGCTCCGGCACCGGCTGCGCCTTCGGGAGGCCCCTCGCTCATCGACGCGATAAGACGGGTTATCGCCGAGCAGACCGGCTATGACGTGGACATGCTCGAGGCGGATCTCGATCTTGAAGCCGATCTGGGCATCGACACCGTCAAGCAGGTGGAAATCTTCGGCAAAATTTCGGCGGCCTACGATCTTGCGGTGCCCGAAAATTTGAAGCTCCGGGATCTGAACACCATCGCCAGACTGGCCGCCTATCTGGACGGCAAGGTGCCCCCGGCCCTTTCCGCCGCCCCGGCTCCGGCCGCAGTTCCGGTCGTTCCGGCGGCTCCGGCACCGGCTGCGCCTTCGGAAGGTCCCTCGCTCATCGACGAGATAAGGCGGGTTATCGCCGAGCAGACCGGCTATGAGACAGACATGCTGGAAGCGGATCTCGATCTTGAAGCCGATCTGGGCATCGATACCGTCAAACAGGTCGAAATCTTCGGTAAAATCTCGGCGGCCTACGATCTTGCGGTGCCCGAAAATTTAAAGCTCCGGGATCTGAACACCATCGCAAGACTGGCCGCCTATCTGGACGGCAAGGTGGCCCCGGCCGTTTCACCCGCCCCGGCTGCGGCCGCAATTCCGGTCGTTACGGCGGCACCGGCTGCGCCTTCGGGAGGCCCCTCGCTCATCGACGAGATAAGACGGGTCATCGCCGAGCAGACCGGCTATGAGACGGACATGCTGGAGGCGGATCTCGATCTTGAAGCCGATCTGGGCATCGACACCGTCAAGCAGGTCGAAATCTTCGGCAAAATCTCAGCGGCCTACGATCTTGCGGTGCCCGAAAATTTAAAGCTCCGGGATCTGAACACCATCGCCAGGCTGGCCGCCTATCTGGACGATAAAATCACGGTGACCGCCCCGCCTGTTCCAAAAGAATCCCCGGCCCCCGTCCGACCGGAAATGACGACCCAGACCGCCGCATCTGACGCACCGATCAAGCGCCTGACCATGTCCGTCCGGCGGGACAGCCGGATGACGGCCCCCCTTAACATTTTCCGGGGCCGGACCCTTCTGCTGACCCGGGACAGCCACGGGTTCGCCGACCGCCTGGCCCAGGCCGTCACGGACAAGGGCGGCCGGGTCCTGACGTTGGGTCGGCAGCCGGGATGCGACATCCGGGCTGATTTGACCGATCCTTTGGCCGCCGCAGCGGCCCTCGAGGCCTCGGGCCGGATCGACGAAATCCAGGGCCTGATCCACCTGGCTCCCCTGGACGATTACCTGGGCAGCCCCCGGGCCTTTGATTTCCTGTCCCGCAAACCGGAATTCAAACACACGGTGTCCGTGGCCCTGTCCAGCTTCTTCATGCTGATCAAAACGCTGAAAGACCGGCTTGACCAGCCCGGCGGCCTGATCGCGGCCCTGTCCTTCAATTCCGTGGTTTTTCCCTACGAGGAGGGGTTCACCGGCGCCATGCATCCGGCCTTTGCCGGTATGGCGGGCCTCTTGAAAACCGTCAATCGGGAATATACCCATGCCCGGGTCCGCCTGATCGACATCGCCGAAACCCGGCCGAAACAACATCTGAAAACCGCCATCGACACCTTCGTGGCCGACCTCTGCTCCGATGACCTCCGCGTGGAAAAGGGATTCCGAAACGGCGAGGCCTTTGTGCCGGTGCTTTCCGAAACACCCCTGGTCCGGGAGGCCTCCCCGATCCGTTCCGGCGACACCCTTCTTGTCACCGGCGGGGCCATGGGCATCACCTTCGAAATGATCAAGGCCCTTTGCGAACAAACGAAGGTGCATCTGATCATTCTGGGCCGCAGCCCCATCCACGATCTTGCCCCCTCCTTCCTGATGCCCGGTGTGACCCCCGCGACAATCATGGCCCAGGTCAAGGCCCGGATGACGGGAGCCAAACCCCTTGAGATCAAGAAAGAAACGGACCGCATTGTTCGCACCCGGGACGCCGTGGTCAACCTCCGGAAACTCGAAGGTCTGGCCCTGTCGGTCCGCTACGAAAGCGTGGACGTAAGCGACGGCAAGGCCCTGGCCCAGGTGCTGAAAAAACACAAAACCATCGACGGAATCATCCACGCGGCGGGTATCGAGGAAAGCCGGTTCATCGACAAGAAAGATCTGGCCTCGTTTACCCGGGTCACCGGCGTCAAGATCCTGGGGCTTCACAACCTGATCCGGGCCATGGCCGGTCGGTCCTACCGGTCCCTGATCACCTTTTCCTCGGTGACGGCACGGTTCGGGAACGAGGGCCAGGCCGACTACACCGCCGCCAACGACATGATCGGCAAAATGGTGATGAAGGAAAAACAGGCCCATCCCGACCGCCGCTACAAGGTCTACGCCTGGACCGCCTGGAGCGGGGCGGGCATGGCCGAGAACGAGACCGTAAAAACCGTGCTCACCTCACGGGGCGTCACCTTTCTGCCCCTGGCCGACGGGATCAGGTTCTTCCTTTCGGACCTTGAAAATGCGACGGACACCGAGGTGGTGATCAGCGGCCTGGACCGGGCCATGGATGTGGACGGCCTGCTCACGGCATCGGCTGGGACCGCCCTCTCGACGGCAACCCCCTTCCTGGACCGGGAGACCGCCCGAGACGGGAACCGGGCCACCTTTCACCGGACCCTCTCCCTTACCCGGGATCTGTTTCTTCTGGATCACAGCATGGAGGGCACCCCGATTTTTCTCGGTGCCACGGGCATTGAAACCATGGCCGAGGCCGCCTTCCGACTCCACGGCTCCGGCGCCTTGGCCCAGGTCCGGGACTTTGCCATTCCCTACGGCATCAAGATCCTCAAGGGCCGCCCCAAGGACATCATCGTCAGCGCCGAAAAACAGGGAGATGCCGACTACGCCTGCACCATCACCTCGGTGTTCAAAAATCCCAAAGGCCTGGTAATGGGCGAGCCGACCCTCCATTACCAGGGTAGGTTCACCTTCGATCGGGCCGTTACGCCTGCGCCGCGTATCACCTGGCCTACGCTGTCCCCTGTCAGCTTCGAGGGGCCGGCCGAAACCCTGATCTACAACCCCCGACGGCTGTTCATGGAGGATCTGTTCAAGACCCTGAAAGACGTGGTGTCCTTTGACGGCGAGGTGCTGATCACCTCGTTTTGCGAAACCGGCGACAAACCCTTTTTCAGCGATCTCCCCCGCCCCGCCTTCCTCACGGATCTGGTGGCGGTGGATGCCCTGTTCCAGACCGGCGGCCTGTTGGAATTCTTCACCACCAGCACCCTGGTGCTGCCCTACAAAATCGGTACGCTGACCATCTTCGACCGAACCGTCCGGGGCGAAACCTACCGCTGCCTGACCCGTAAAACCGAAGGCGGACCGGAGACCAACACCTACCAGCTGGACCTGGCCCGCCCGGACGGCACCGTCCTCATCCGGATCGAAGACTTCCAGATGGTCAAACTCGGCACCCTCGACGAGGAAGACCGCATCGCCGACCGCATCCGGATCACGGAACCCGAGGGCGCCTGATCCCCGCCCTGCAGGGCCTGTGTTACTGCGCAGGTGTTTTTCAAAAAAAATGGCCCCCGGCGATTTTGCCGGGGGCCATTTTTTTGAAAAGGTTCCCAAACATATTGAGACAACGGGTCTTTATGGACTTAAATCACGGCATACGCTCATCGGCTCCGATGTCAAAGCCGGAGCCCCGGGGGCGGCTGTTCCCATCGATGTCATCGGTCACATCGGCCAGGGTCTCTCCGGCATCGACCACCGTGGGCACAGGTGAGGCCAGATGAAGATCGCCTGCAGCGGTATCGACGAACCAGGCGCTTTCGGCATCCGTCACATTGCGCCGCACCGAGGCCTCACCGTCGTTTCGCGCTGTGACGGCTTTGTTGGTCAGGTTGTTGACCATGATGTTGTCCACGGCATCGGCAAAACGGTATTCAACGGCGTTCGGATAACCATGATCAAAAAAAACGGTGTTGTTGTAAACCCGGACGTCCCGGGACGATTCCAGGCCGATGCCCACATCGCTGTTCAGTCCCTGGTCATCGGCATAAATCATGTTGTTCCGGATCATGCCCCCAAAACAAGGACTTGTTCCAAGCCCCAGACCGATGCCCCGGTCGCAGTTGATCACGATGTTTTTTTCGATCAGGGGATCTTCCGAACGGTTCCAGAAATGGACGGCATGTTCGGCAACGCGGCCCGGTTCGGGGCTTCGAATGTTGCGGAACGTATTGTTCCTGACCGTCCAGTTTCTCCCCCGATGGACATCGATGCCGCCGATGTAGTACTGGGGTCCGAAATCGTCGGTGTATTCGAACAGCGAGCATTCCACCACACCGTTGTCAGATCCGGTATTGTTACCCGTCGACCCTTTGAGCATCTGCTCTCCGGTATTGAAGAATCTCACATTATGAACCCGGAGACGGCTCGCCCCATGCTCACCCTGGACCTGAATCCCGTGATTGGCCACCTCGCCCAACGAAAGGTCGGCAATGGTCACCCGCGATCCCCGGATCAGAAACACATGGGGCAGGTTGGACGTCATGCCCGGCCCCTGGAGGATCACCCCGTCCCTGTTGCCGGACAGGCTCCGAATGAGCACATCGTTTGCCTGGATAACAAGGATGCCGCCGACCATATACTGTCCGTCTTCGATCAGAATGGTTCGGCTCCCGCCGCTGCTGTTCGCCTGGGCCACGGCAGCGATAAGTCCGGCAGACGAGGACACGGTCACCGCCTCACCGTCCACCCGATCCAGCGGGTCACAATCACAGGCCGACGGCACCGGGGTTGACGGATCACGCCCGGTCCCCGCTCCACCGTTTCCTCCGGTACAGGCCGAGACGGCCAGAATCACCGCCACAAGTGCCATCCGACATATCCTGTCGGTCTTATGAATAAGTGCCAAACCACATCCCTCCCTTTTTAGATATTCTGACTGCCCTGCCGGCTGATATGGATCGATTAACCGTTTCCGTCCCACCGAATCAAATCGCCATCAGACAAAAAACCCCCATCAGGCAGGCCTGATGGGGGCAGGATAACAAACACGCGACAGGTTCATGTCAGGCCGGTCCGTCGGGGCCGCCCGGCCGGACGCATCAGTGGCGAACCGGTGAATACTCCGGCACAATGGCTTTCAATTTTTCAATGATCCGGTCCGTGTCCTGTTCTTCGGCCAACGCGGCCAGCTTACCGATATTACCGTTCAGGATCTGAAGATTCTGGACCTCGCCCCGCAGCACCATGATTTTTTTGTGCTCCGTGGGGACAATACCTTCACCCTCGGTGATCAGCTCTTCGTACAACTTTTCGCCGGGCCTCAGCCCCACATAATCGATCCGGATATCCTTGCCCGGCTCCAGACCGGAAAGCCGGATCAGGTCCCGTGCGATGTGATCAATCTTGATGGGTTCGCCCATGTCCAGAATGAAAATTTCACCGCCCTCACCCATGGCCCCGGCCTGAAGAATAAGCTGGGCCGCTTCGGGGATCGTCATAAAATAACGGGTCACCTCCGGATGCGTGACCGTTACCGGCCCCCCGCGCTCAATCTGCCGTTTGAAGAGCGGCAACACACTGCCGGCACTGCCCACCACATTACCAAAACGGACAATCATGAATTTGGTCCGGCACTTCTTGAAGGCCTCCTGATTCTGAATGAGAATTTCCGCAATGCGTTTGGTGGCGCCCATCACATTGGTGGGCCGAACCGCCTTGTCCGTGGACACGAACACAAACCGATCGATCTCAAATTTGGTGGCGCACTCGGACAGATTGAACGTGCCGATCACATTGTTGCGCACGGCTTTCCAGGCGTGGGCTTCGAGCATCGGCACATGCTTGTAGGCCGCCGCATGATAGACGATCTCCGGCTTGTACATGGAAAAGGTCCGTTCCAGCTGATTCATGTTCTGGATGTCCGCAAGAATGGGAACGACTCCCACACCGGTGAAACGGTTTCTCAATTCCAGATCAATCTCATAAAGCGGGCTTTCAGCCCGCTCATAAAGAAGAATCCGCTTGGGCTTGAAACGGCAGATCTGTCGACAAAGCTCGGACCCTATGGACCCTCCGGCCCCGGTCACCATCACCACCCGGCCCTTGATGGAATCGCCGATCGTGCCCTCATCGAGCTTGATATCCTTGCGTCCCAAAAGATCCGTATAGGCCACCTCCCGAATGGAGTTGACCGAAATCTGCCCGTTGATCATCTCATCCATGGTGGGCAACGTCTTGAAAACGATCCCGGCGGCCTTGCACTGGCGGACAATCTCCCGCATCTGCTCGGAGGTGGCCGAGGGGATGGCGATCAGCGCCTCCTCGGCACTGGTTTTTTCAACGGCGGCCTTGATATCCCGAACAGCGCCAAGCACCTTGACCCCATGGATCAGCTTGCCGATCTTGACCGGATGATCGTCGAGGAATCCCACCACCGCATAACGCCTGGGTTCCACCGCATCCCTGATCAGCCGGAAAATCTTCTCCCCCATGGCCCCGGCGCCGATAATCAAAAGCCTGCGGGGACGGGGGGCATCCGCGGGGAGTTCAGGGCCGGCAAGTTTCACAAAAAACCCGCTGTAATGCTCGAAAAAGATCCTGACCGAGAGCCGTATGCCGGCCACCGCCAGAATGGTGAAGCACAGATCATTGACAAACACCGACCGCGAAAATCCCTGGAACCGGTTGTAGATCAGAAGTCCTCCCACAATCACACAACTGCTGATCACCGCGGCCTTCACGATATTCATCACATCCTGAATACTGGTAAACCGCCACATGCCCCGATACAGATTGCACACATAAAAAATCCCGATCTTGATCAGGACGACAAGCGGCAGGGTTTTGAGCATCAAAGCGGCCTGACCGGAACTGACCTTGAAATCAAACCGGGCCAAATGGGCCAGATAATAGGAAAAACCCAACACCAGCGCATCGAGAAACAAAATAATAACAAGGTTGCGGTATATTCGGATGTGTTTCATAGACAATTCAAGCCAAGCCGAAATGTTTCAAACAGTGACAGAAAATGACAGTCGAAGGTATGGGCGTGCAAACATCGTGGAGCCAACGTCCAAAAAGATTTAATCATATTAATGAAGTTACAGGGAATAATCAAGACAAAAATATCACCACCTCACGAGCAACAGGACCATCGACTGCAGCCCCTTAACCACTGCGTTTCCATAGACCCTCAAGAGATTCATTGTGCCATAAACGGGGGGGCTATAGACGCGGGACTTAAAACGAATCCCGTCGAATGTCGTGAGCGATGCCTTGGCACGGCCTGCCTCCCTCCGCGTCTTTTCGTCTTCTACTGAACGGCGTTGATTGGCCACGAGATCTGGAGCACGAACAGAAGGCTCGTGTGCACGCGGATAGGATTTGCATTGACAAACAACCATTTTGGCACCATAATGAAACCATTCTTACATAAGGAGGGTAATATGCCATCAATTACCGTAAAAAACATACCCCAAGAATTATATGATAAATTGAAAACGACAGCCGTTTTGAATCACAGGAGTCTCAATAATGAGATGATTCATTGTCTTGAATCTGTTTTAATGCCTCGACGATTAACCGTTGCCGATAAATTGTTACGGGCCAAAAGAATACGAACTCAATTGAGTGAGGACCTGTTTGATCCCGATGAAATCAAAAAAGCCATCGAAGAAGGCCGAGCATGATCATCGTCGATACCAATATAATTGCATATTTGTATTTACCCACACGTTATACACCGGACGCCGAAAAATTGCTTATTCAGGAACCCGTCTGGGGAGCACCCTACCTCTGGAGAAGTGAGCTCAGAAATGTTATTGCCCTTTATCTTCGAAAAAAAATAGTTCCATTTGATCAAGCAATTCAAATTCAGGCTGAGGCCGAGTTGTTAATGGCGGAAAATGAATTTGAGGTTAAATCCTCAGACATTCTCTCACTTGTTAAAAATAGCACTTGCTCTGCCTACGAATGCGAATTTGTGGCTTTAGCAATTAATTTTAAATCGACCCTTGTAACAACAGATAAGAAAATCCTTTCCGAATTTCCATCAACGGCAAAATCTCTCCAACAATTTCTGAAGAAACCCTAAAAACGGTCTGGCGGAATACCATTCCGACCTTCTGTACTAGGTCAGATCCGGCAAAGGTCATTCCATCAACGAAACACTGAAAACCGCCGCGACCCTTGCCGATATAACCGGCCTTTCAATCCACAAATGTCGCAGATTTAAAACGATAAACCACCCAGAACAATCTGTGCTAATCCGTGTAATCTGTGGACAACCAAACATATCTTCGAGCCAAAACGAAAAAACGCGGCAAAGCCGCGTTTTTGTTATTGGGGGTCTCTCACGGAGGCGCGGAGACACAGATGGATGTGAATGGTGCAGTTCACGGGTTGTGATGGGCTTTTATTAATTTCATCCGGAGGCGAACGGAAAACAGGGCGAAACACAAAAAACATGCTGAAAGAAAGGACAAAACGAAAACAGACGCGGAGTGGCGCATCATCACCGCGATACCGATAACCAGCTGAACAGCCCCATAGCCAAGCGAAACCTTCCAGTGATCGATGCCGTGTTCATTGGCAAAAAGTTGATACACATGTCTGCGATGGGCCTGTTGTGTCAGTGAATCGCCAGACACTTTACCATATTCATTTTAAAACCGTTCGAATCGTCGTGCAGATGTATTCCAGTTCTGTTTCAGTCAGGGATGGATAGACAGGCAAACTTACGCAACCATTCCACATCCGTTCGGCGTTGGGGTAATCCGTCGGATTCAAATGATAGTGGTCACGGTAGTAGGACATCCGATGCAGGGGTTTGTAATGCACGGACGTTCCGATTCCACGGTCGGCCATGAGTTCGATGAAACGGTTTCTCGAAACAGGAGCCTTTTCGTTCAACACTATATGATAGAGATGCCAGGCATGATCTTCCATGGAGCCGTGCACCAGAGGAAGATCGATACACGCCAAGTCTTTGAGCCGTTCATTGTAATAACGGGCACATTTTTCCCGCCCACGACGGAACTCATCGGCCCGTTCGAGCTGGGCCAGGCCGATGGCCGCAGCCACATCGGGCATATTGTACTTGAAACCCGGCGCCACCACATCGTACTCCCAGGAGACTTTGTTCGACGTGAACCGGTCCCAGACGTCCCGATTGATTCCATGCAGCCGCATAGTTTTCACGCGTGAGGCAATGGCGTCGTCATTGGTGGTGAGCATTCCGCCCTCACCTGTGGTAATCGTTTTGTTTGCGTAAAAGCTGAAGCAGGCCACATCGCCAAATTCACCGACCATCTTTCCATTGCACCTGGTTGGGAAAGAATGGGCGGCGTCCTCGACAACCCGGACCCCGTGACGTTTGCAGATATCAAGGAGCCCCGAAGAACCCGAAGTCGCCAGCGGTGCCGCCTGGCCTCCATAATGAACCGGAATGAACACCCTGGCATCAGGATGTTTTTCGAGGGTTTCTTCCAGAATAGCCTGATTGACAAGGCATGAGCCGTATTCCACATCGGTAAAAACGGGATCTGCACCCATGTACCGAACGACTTCGGCCGTCGCCGTGAACGTCATGGTGGGAACGATAACCTTATCCCCCGGCCCCACCCCTAAGGCTTCCAAAGCGAGATGAAGGGCTGCCGTACATGAATTCACCGCGTAAGCATGGCGAACGTTGACCTTTTCGGCAAATTCTTTTTCAAATTTCTGTGCTTTTCCTGCTGTCGTCAGCCATCCGCATTCAAGGACCTCACGAACATATTCAAGCTCGTTGCCATCGCATATGACTTTCGAGAAAGGGATCGTTACCATGAATGAAACGTACTCCTGAAATAGAATGCATACCTGATATTCACTGAACGGCCCATCCGTTAGTGCATGGAAAGTCGTCTCGGAAAAAGAACGGATAAAATCGTTTTCATAATCAGTCCCACATCACCCCAAAAAGTCCGTGTTCGGACATATTCTTCGTATAAATCGAGTTTGTCGGGTAATATATGGTCACGATAAAACGTTTCAGGATCTTCCGCCTTTGACAGAAGGTCCTCCTCATTGCGATAATAAATGGATGCGGGATCGGTGATGCCGGGTTTCACGGTCAGCACCCACGCCCAGCGTTCAGGATAGACGTCTACCCATTTTCGAACTTCAGGGCGAGGACCGACAATTGACATATCACCTTTTAAAACATTAATAAGCTGCGGAAGTTCATCGAGCTTCGTTTTTCTAATGAAAGCCCCTAATTTCGTCACCCTCGAATTATCGCCAGGCTCAAAACTACCATCTTCAGCATTATTTTTAATCGACATTGACCTAAATTTATACAGTTTAAACATTAAACAATTTTTTCCGACTCTATATTGACGAAAAAAAACAGGGCCATTGTCTGAAATCCTAATTAAAAAAGACAAGATCATGAGTATAGGTAAAAAAAGCATTAAAATTACTATCGATAAAAAAAAATCAATAAATCGCGACATAATTATTCCAAATAACGAATACGTTCTTGAGTATCAAAAATGATAGAGTTCACTATTTCGATCTCATTATCATCCAGAACCTTTTCGCCAAATCCAACAAATTTAGGGGTTATTGTTTCCTTCGCTCTTTTTAAAACTTTGTGCCCATCGGATATCTGAATAAAATCAAGAATATGTTTAATATATTTTTCAGGGTCGTAAGCCATATTATCATATGGAATGTTAATATAATGTTTTTCTTTTTCAAGATTTCCCAATTCATCACAACAATGTTCAACACACTTTTTCCACTGAATAGCGCACACCTCGATTAATGACTTCTCTCTTACATCTTTGTCAATCCCAGCATACCGAGGCCCCCACGACGATACATGGTCATGCATCAATAAAAGCTTTTTCCCATAGTTTAACGTGTAATCAAGCAAATAAGGCCACGCCATCATAAAAGGAAATTCCTTGACTTTTCGGATTCTGTCCTTGTTGGACTGGATGTCCTCAGAAACAGCCGAAGCCTGCCAGCAACGCCTTGAATCAGCAGCAACATCCAAACCATTCCGATATAAATGGATAATTTTACAATCTGGAAAAACGCTGCGTACTAAAGGGATACGCAAACTATTGGAAACGCTTTTTTCTAACAACCTGTTTTTATTTTCTAACAGACAAATCTTGTTAAAAAAGGATCTGATTTTCTCTCTTTGTTTATTATCTATTGAATTGGGACTAACTTCGTCATGCTTAACATAATAATTTCCATATTTCCAAATGTAATTAGCATCATAATGACAACTCGCAATATCAACGCTAGCGTCCAGAATATATCTCAACATCTTTGTACCAGACCTAGCTGCTGATATAATTACTATAGGCTTAGCACTCATCCTATTACTCCTCCAAATTGTTCCCAATTTATGATAGAAATTTCTCCCATATGTCCATTACGATACTAATACCAATCTTTTGTTATTCATCGGCGTGCTTTAATATTTTTTGCAAAACCTTTAACCGCGTAAAGAGAAAAATAGTATAAGGTTTGTATCATAGAAAGTTTCTCATAGTCTCTATATACATTCCAAACCTGTTTAGCTGATGCAATCTTATTGCTAGATATTGAATTGGAACGAACTCGATACTGCGCAAAAACGCGATCGATACCTTTTGCTGGTCCGTGTTCCTTTAAAATTCTTAGCCACAATACGAGCGGTTGCCGGGAGGGCAATGAAGGCATATGTAAATTATCTATTTTTTCCCTATTAATCATTACTGTTAAGCAACCGATAATAGTATTGCCTAATAAATAATTATAACTAACTTCATTTGGAGCATTAATAGTCTTTCCAAGTGGTTTACCGTTGGCATTGATAAGTTCATAAGAAGTAAATGAAAATAGAGTTTTTGTCTTTTCCATAAATTCAAACTGATAGGAAAGTTTTTTTGGAAACCATACGTCATCACTATCCAGGTATGCGATATATTTCCCCAAAGCTTTATCGACACCCCGATTTCTTGAAGGTCCAGGTCCTTGATTTGTTTCGTTTTGAATAAGCCGAATACGTTGATCTTGTTCACACCAACCCTTTAATATTGACAAGGTATTGTCTGTAGAGCAATCGTCAACAACCAACATCTCCCAGTCAGAAAAATCTTGATTTACCACGGACAGAACAGTTTCATTGATATATTTTTCACAATTAAATACAGGTGTAATGATAGATATCTTCGGTATATTGCTGTTTTTAACAAGTTTCATTTTACAATGGCCTTAAAGTCTTTTTGATAATTTATATTGGAGCTTTGCATGGCTCCCCGTAATTTCTTTGTAATCTTTTTATTTTTAATTCTTTGGCAGATGATAGAACCATAGCGATCGATAAATATAAAGGGTACTTTGGCAAAGCTTCAATAGTTAAAGAATTCATGAATATTACTGTCATGGCAAAGATAAAAAAAGGGATTGCTGTTTGACAATAGTTGCGTCTCATCTCACGTATTCCAATTATCAGTGGATACAAATAGATTATCATAAATGCAAAAATACCCAAAAGGCCTGTCTGAGCGAGAGTACTCATAACAGTGTTATGCATTACCCTTTGTTTTGGGTTTAGTTTTAGGAATGTACCTGGCCCTGTTCCATAAACAGGACTACTTTTAAAGTACTCAAAACCCGTTATCATATACTCCAACCTGTGTTTATCAGAGCCCGTTAACTTACCTCCGGTTATAATCTGATATCGTTTTGTTGCGTATTCACCGAAATAATGCGTTTTCAAGAAAAATATAGATAATATTACTATGACTATCAGAACTAAATATTTGATATTAAGCTTTAGGATAGAAAACAAAATAAAAGTCAGAGCCATCGAAAAAATCGTTCCCCGACTTGATGTGAGTATGAGGATGACAACTTGAAACAAAAACAACATTAAATAACATAATCTTCGGAAATCCAAATAGTTGTGCCGACTCCTCGTAAAACATAAAAAAGAGATGATTATAGGTAAAACCAAATAGTGAGACAATTCATTTCTATTATAGTTCAGAAGGCCGATGTCAAGGTCAAAGGCGATCCCTTCTGTAAAAAAAATTCCGAGAAAACTCAACATACAACCTGATATTAATATAATAATTTGATACTTTTTCTGATATTGCCATGTCAAAACGACTGATGAAACCAGTGCAATTTTTGCAACAACTGATAAGGTTGTTATCGGATTCGCAAGCTTAATATTGAACAGGTAAGACACAAAAAAAATTATTGGCAAAATACTTAAAACAACAAAACTAACAGGCATTTTCAGCCTGTAAATCATTAATAAAAAAAAGACTCCCATATTAATTAAAAGAAAAAAGTCACTAACTGTTATTTCAGATGACAATATATGGATTCTAAAAAATCTTGATAATGGTAACGCTAATATGCAAATGCTTATCAGAATAAATTGTAGGTTACTTATTGAGATATTTTTTCGTAGTTGCTCATTCATAATTTTCCAACGTTTGTAAATAGACGGTTCAAAAAACAACTACTTTGCATTAGTTGAAATTCAAATACGACTAATTAAT
>NZ_BAAHXV010000007.1:0-168734 GCF_054657895.1 Desulfatiferula olefinivorans
ATCCGTCCAGCAATAATCGGGCAGGATGAAGGACGCCGTCGGAACAAATCCGGCGGCTTGCATCTGCCGGATCTTGGTTGGAATCGTATCGATTTCCGGATAGGCGTCGGTCCAGAACCGGTCGATTTCATCCGGGCGCATGTCGGTGAACCAGGACGCCTCGGAAACGGCGATGAAACCGCCTTTTTTCAGAAACCGGCGCCACTCGTTCAAGCCGCGTTCAAACCCGATGTTGTAGATGGCCCCTTCCGACCAGATGAGATCCAGGCTCTCTTCGTCGAATGGCAGGTTGTCCATGGACCCGACCCTGCCAATCACCCGATCCGCCAGATCAAGCCTGCGGCTGTTCTCATTGAAGATCGTGATAAAGTTTTCGAACAGATCGATGCCCGTGATGCGCCCCGGCGCATGCCGCGCCAGCACCATGGTCTGCCCGCCCGTTCCGCAGCCGATATCGGCGATGAGCGACCCGTCATTCAGGTTGTCGATGAAGCCCAGAGCCTTCACGGTGATTTCAGGGCTCCCCGGCCCCTGCCGGTCCAGCTTCGAATAATAGTCGCAAATCAATGCGACATCAAAATCGTGAATGGATGTGATCTCGTCGCCCACGGCATTTTCCTTCAGGTATAAATGAACGCCAAAAAAAGCGGCCAGTTAGAAAATGTTGGATTTTAATTCACATACCCCGGAAATACAAGTATCAATCACGAACGATGTTTGTTGATCACGTACCCGAGGATTTTTTCCGGGGGAAACATGGAAAGGAGGGCCTTGATGTCTTTATGGGTGGTCCGGCCTTCTTCGATGACGATTAGAAGACCGTCGATCAGGGGAGCAAGGGTCAGGGCGTCGGCGGTATGGAGGGCGGCGGGGGTGTCGAAGAACACGAAACGGTCGGCATAACGCGTCTTCATTTCACTGATCAGGGCCGCCATCTGGGGTGACCCCAAAAGCTCCGCGCTGCCGGCAACCGGACGCCCGCCGGAAATCACGGTCAGCTTGTCGATGCCCGGCCAGACCATCACGTCCTTCATAGACGCACTCTTGAGAATGATGTCCGAAAGGCCCTTGTCGCCGGGCAGGCCCATGTAGTCGTAGATCGTCTGCTTTCGGAAATCACAGTCCACCAGAAGCACCGTGTCTTCGAAGGTCCGGGCGAAAGTCAGGGCCAGATTGATGGCGGTCACCGTCTTTCCGGTTCCGGGCCCCGGGCTGGTGACCATCAGGGTGTTCCAGCCCTTTTCACGGATCCGCTGAAGGATCTGCGTGCGGAGCTGGGTGTAGGTCTCGCCGATCGCTGAATCAGTCGCCGAGCCGAGACAGCGGTTCGCTTCCATCCGGTTCAGATCGGGCCGGACATGGCGGGACGACACATAGGACGGCGAATTCCACAGTCCCGCGATATCCGGACGGACAACGGCACCGGCCGTTTCTTCGCCGGCAGACGTAGATGATTTTTTAAACAGGCTCAACCAGGCCATAGGGTTCACACTCTCCTTTCGCCTAAAACGAATACGTTATGGAAAGGCGATAGATGTTACGTTTTTTTTCAAGACTCTTTTCCCTGTATTCCAGATGAGAGTACTGGGCGGACAGAGACAGATCATCGGTCAGGGCGTAAAAAAGGCCGGTCCAGATACGGAAGGTTTCGAAACGCAGGGAATCGTTATCCTCCGTGTCATCACTCCGGTTCAGATAATACTGGGCCGACGCACGACCCTCCAGGTCGGCGATCAGTTTTTTCCGGACAGACAAATCCACCGTGGTGCGTTCAAGGGATTGATTCTGCCCCGTCGAGGGCTGAAGACTCTCGTCCACGGACAGCCGGACCGCATAATCCTCACCCTGAACATCCAGGCCCGCCCGCCCGATCCAGCCCCGGGTATGGTCGTGTTTCTCACGGAACACCGGCCGGATCACGCCGCTGCTCACGTCGTACCCCGAAAACACATCATAGGTATACGTGGTGTAGCGCCCACCGGCACTCAGGAACCCTGACATCGTTTCACTGAAACTCCGGGTCAAACCAACCACGGCATAGGACTGGTCCAACGTATGGGTCTCGTAATCGTAATAGCCGTACCCGCCGTTGACCGTAAGCGAGGTGAGTTCGTTCCACTGAACGGTGAGACCCGTCGATACGGATCGGCTGTCCAGCGAATCCTCGGAACTGCCGCTTAGGGAGTCAGAAAACCTTTCCGACCCGACCCCCACGCCAAAATCCACGGTGATTCGTTCATGGAGAAGGTGATAAACGGTCACGCGCCCGTCCAGGCTCCGATGATCCCGGGTGTCCAGAAGAACACCGGTCGAGGCCAGATAGCGGTCGATGCCGGTTTCCTCCTCAAATCCCAATGTCGAGGAAATCCGGGTCCGTTCGCTGAAAACCCAGGTCAGATCGTGCAGGACGTTCCAGTCTTCACCGTCAAGCTCCCGTTCCCGTTCATAGAAGGAATAATTCAGATCAAAGGACAAGCGGCTTTTCATCACCTCGCTGTCCATGGAAAGATCCAGAGACGACAAAAGAACGGTCACCTGGGACTGTGTTTTATCCGACTGATCGAAAAAAAGATTGTCGTTGAATTCCTGAGCGACCCCGACACTGCCCCGGGTGTCCAGTGCCGACGCGAGGCACGGGGCCGTGAAGATCAGAACAAGGACAAGCCATACCGGTTTGCCCCAGGCCCGACGAACCGATCCCTCCCTCGGCAATGCCGGT
The DNA here is from genome assembly GCF_054657895.1 of Desulfatiferula olefinivorans. Lineage (NCBI taxonomy): Bacteria > Pseudomonadati > Thermodesulfobacteriota > Desulfobacteria > Desulfobacterales > Desulfobacteraceae > Desulfatiferula > Desulfatiferula olefinivorans. The sequence continues at coordinate 2,720 of NZ_BAAHXV010000007.1, forward strand.
TTCCTCATCGCGGCAGAAACCCGTCGAGCACAGGAACGGCCTGAGCCATAAACGCCTGGATGCGGTCTTCGGCATCAGCGGAACGCTCATCCGGATAAACCAGGGTGATCAGCCGGACCAGGGCGCCGTCGGTCCGCTGCCGGGTCAGAGCGTCCCAGAAATTGAAAAACTTCATCAGATAGGTATTGGTCAGAATTCTCCCCCGGGCGGGAAACCAGTAATAGGCGATCTGCTCGACGGAGCCCTTTGCGATGACGGCCCGGTTGACAGAAAGTGAGGCCTCCCCACGAAGGTCAAGCTCCCGAACCCCGGCCTGTTTGAACTCCCACCCTCCCCCGCTCAGGCAGGAGGCCGGGGAATGGATGGACGCCCCCTTGGACTGGCTTTCATAATAAGCCACATAAAGCTGAACCGTTTTGCCTGAAGGATCGGCGTAATCGACCATCAGATAATCGGTGAAATCGAGTTCATCGATGAACCGGGCATCCATGGTCTGCCGGGTGCCCGTATAGGGGCCGAGGTCCTGGGGAAAAACGTCAAACGATTTCGTCATGGGAATGGCCTCCCGAAACTCCACGGCCAGGGAAAACCCTGTGGTCAGAACGATCAGAACCACGGACACCATGGCGTAGGCCCGGCCGGATCGAAAAAAACCGTCTTTGACGGGAACCGGTTCGGACAAGGTCACGGGCGTTTCAACCTTGCCCGATTCGCCGGGTTTTTCCTTGAACAGGGCGTTCAGGATCTTGATTTCCGCCATCAGAAAACCCAGACTGAGCATGAAAATGAACCAGCCTTCGAAATCATGAAAAAAGCCTTCGATGGCCGTGACCCCGAAGCGTTCGGCCAGGATGCCCGAAAGGGCGATACGAAGGCTGTTGCTGAACAAGGTGATCGGCACGGACGAGATCACGATCAGAATTTTTTTCCACACTGCGAGTTTGTAGACATAGGCCACCAGAATCGACAGCACCACCATGGGAAACAGATACCGGAGGCCGCTGCACGCATCGACCACCTGAAGCTGCGTGAACCCCAGATCGATGACATTGCCCTCCCGATGGGCGCTCATGCCGGTCATCTGCATCATTTTAACCCCGAGGCCGGTGGACAGAATTTTCAGAGACAGGGTGATCCGGTTGTTGATAAAGGCCGGAAAGGGAAACATGGCAAGGGCGAACACCAGTGGAAACAGAATGATCTTCAGCTTGCTCCACCCCAGATGCAGAAAACAAAGCCCGAACACCGTAAGCCACAACGACAGGTAGAGGGTAAAAAACTCACCGGCCAGCTCCCCCAGCCAGAACAGGGCAAGCCCCGCCGCCACAAAGAAAAAACCCGCTGCGGAGGGCTCGGACATACAGGCCTTAAGCCGCTCCCGCTTCCAATACACCAGCACCAGAACGATCAGGGGCACCAGCATGGCGTGGGAGTAATCCGGTTTGGCCCAGTCCTCTGTGATCAGCCAAAAGAGTGCCGAATGATAAAGAATACCCAGCAAAACGGCATAGCCCCCGGCTAAGGCCAAGGCGAATGGGTCCACGGGAAACTGACGAAACGCGCCGGATGATAAAGAAAAACGCATAACAATTTCAACCCTTTGATTTCACGGCTTCTCGGAAGACGCGGAAAAGAAAAACCGGAGACGATTTCATATTCCGTTCCCACAACCGTCCCGGTTCTTTGAGAAAACGGGGCAGCCATTCCAGACCCAGTCTGATCCAGAATTCCGAGGAGCGTTGTTTCGTCCCCGCGTAAAAATCAAACACCGCCCCGATGGCACAGGCCCAGGGGACCTGAATCCGATCGAGGTTTTTGTAAATCCACAACTCCTGCTTGGGAGCGGTCATGCCCACCCAGAGAATATCCGGAGCGGCCCGATGGATCGCCTCGAGCATCCCGTGGTCGTCCTCGGAAGAAAAAGTCTCTTTGAAGGGCGGTGAATAGGTCCCGCACACGGTCATACCCGGATAGTCCGCCTCCATACGGCGGGTGATCCGGGCAAGAACCAGGGGTGTGGATCCGAGAAAAAAACACCTCACCCCCTTGTTGCGATCGGCCCGTTCGTTGACCGCCCGGAACAGATCGCTGCCGGCGATTTTCTTAATCCTGAGGCCGTTCAACCATTTGGCGGCCAAAACAATACCTACCCCGTCCGGCAGAAGGATATCCGCCGCTCGAAGGGCCTTTCTGAACAGAGGAGACCGGTCAGCCGTCACCAACGAATGGGGGTTCAGACAGGCGACCCAGCGGGTCCTGCTTCTGTCCGGAAGTGTCTCCATGATCTGATCGACAATGGGCTCCAGACCGTTGACCCAGGTCGGGTAGCCGAGAATGGTGGAATTATCAGTGTTGGATGTCACGGTGTGGCACCTCCTTGGGTTCCGGGTAGGCCCGGAACGATCGTCATGGGTTCAAGGCGGGGGGGCCGACGGAGATTCCCGCAACGCTCGGGTGTGCAGTCTGTCCTTGTTCGGCCTTGGGTATCTACGATCCCAATTCTGTCAAGTGGAATGGGGATAAAACCCAACTTCAGGGCCGGAGAATCCGGATGAATTCCGAAGTCGCCGTTTACAGGGTCAACCAGCAGGGGATCGGCTTCATGGCTTGTTCGATCAAATCCCATGGACTTCCAGAGACTCCAGTTCGATGGGAACAGCTTGGACGGTAGACGGACGCCCAGAGAGCCACTGCCGCAAAAAACCGTGTTGGCGTCGGACACGGTACCTTTGAAGTCCATGGGATGGGGGACATCGAAGACGACGGCGTCAGGCTCCGTCAAGACAACAATATTCCGGATGAAACGGTTGCCGGTCATGGCTGATCCTGAACGGGGGCTCTGGATCGACGAGATGGCGGGATATTTTTTCACGTATACCCCGCTTTTTTTTTCAAGCAACGTCCCATACATCTTCGGCACCCACTTCCTCGACACGGAATGATCGGGTGGCCAGGCTGACAGAATGACCTGCCCGCGCCTGCCCCCATTATAAATGATATTGTTTTCAATTATGTTGTCCCGACCGCCGTGGATCAGGACACCTCCGCTCACCGTGTTGACGATGATGTTCCCGAAGACCTCTGTACCACTTGTCCAGTCGTCCAGATAGACACCATAAGTCACAAAAGATGTTTGGAAGGAATCGAATGAGGATCTTCGACCATACCCTCCGCTATTTTTTAGATAGTTGTACCGGATTTTCGTGCCCCGGGCGGTCCAGTCGATCTGACTGGAATAAATCATACCGCTGTCCTGGGTTTCGAGGTTTGTGTCACAGACGACGTTGTACTCGATCAGGTGATCGTTTCCCGAAAACCAGATCCCCACCCGGGGCGTGGTGGAAACCCTGTTGTGAACAATGATATGTCCCACACCTTTGCAGAGGATGCCGCTGGCTCCACCTTTATGAATCATCCCCGTATGATGAATATCGTTGTTATCGACACGGTGTCCCGAAGCCGTCAGATTGACCGGATTTCCGCCCTTGACTGTGACTCCCGTGTGCCCTACGTCGTATATGTGGTTGCCGGTCACCCGGTTGTCACGGCCCCGGTCGATCACGATGCCGCAGCTTCCGACTCCACGCACCGTGTTACCGGAAACAGTAATGCGATTCCCATCGGAGATCAAAACCCCATGGCCGGATGATCCTTCGAACACAAACCCCGAGATCTCAATATCGGATACCGGAAGCCCCTCACTGTGGCCGATGATCCCGATCACGTTTTCTGCCCAGGACAGCGTGACGGCGCTTACATCTTCGGGTGTAACGGGAATTACATAGAGAATCCCCGCGTTCCGGTCCACATACCATTCCCCCGGCGCGTCCAGTTCCTCGAACAGGTTCTCCACATAAAACCGGTTGCCTGAAAGAATGTCGTGGGTCGGCGGTGTGAGGGGACGGATCGTATTGGTCGTCCTGTCCCATTCAAGCCCCTTAAGGATGTTATTGGTCCAGTTGTGGCCCGGGAAAAGGACCATGCGGGCCTCAGAAAGAGACCGCCATGGCCGGGATGACTCACGAGGAAAGACGGCCTTGCCCTTTGCGCCCTTCCGAACGTGAAGAAACCCGCCGTAACGAGGATTCATCGAATCCTGATTCGGATATCGGGCCAGGGGACGTCGCTGACCATGGACGAACAGATGGGCCGCTGATTTTTCCGATAAAACTGGCCCCCCGAGATTGGCTTTCATGATCCCCCGCGCATGGGGCACAAAGCCTGTGATGGACCTGGCGACGCTCAGCACGGGGATCTCTGCCTCGAAGGCCTCGTATTTCACCGGTTTTTGCGGCAGTCCGGAATCTTCAGTCCCCAGAAAAAACGGCTCCGACCGTTCGTATCGACCGCCTCTGACACGGACGGTGATCGATTGTTCCGGTTCCGCCGCCCGTGCCTCCATCACGGCCCGCCGGGCCCGCTCAAGGGTTTCGAAAGGGCCGTCATTTTTTCCGGTTTCAGGGTCGGGAAAACCCCCGCTCCAGTCGTCGTTCCCCTGAAGAGACACATAAAAAACCCTCTCCCCGGACGCCGGGAAACACACCGTGGAGAAAAGGAAAATCAGGGCCTGAACCAGGCCGATCGCAATAAGGGATTTTTGAAATATCATCTAATCGTCGGGGGCATATCCCAGCATGGCATCATGACGATGCCGCTGGTCCTCGTCAAAACGCCATGAAAGAATCCGGGCCGGATTCCCTCCCACGACGGCGTATGCCGGCACATCATGAACGACCACACTACCGGCTGCCACCACGGCGCCCCGGCCGATGGTCACCCGCGACAGGACAATGACCCCGTAGCCGATCCACACATCATCCTCGACCACCACCTTGAACCGGTCCCCCCTGGGGGAGTCCCAGATGGTCACGCCGGTCATACGGTAATCGTGATCATCCCTGCCAACAAAGGCGGCGTTGTCGGCGATAAGGACATGATCCCCCATGATGATGTCACAGTGCACCGTGACGTTGCGACCGAACTGGACATTGTGGCCCAGTTCGATATGTCGGTGGGGAGACCACATATCCACAGACCAGGGCAGCCTGACAAAACCGCTGTATCGAAGATAGGGGCAACGGAGCCTGACATACAGCCAAGTCCTCAACCTGCAAAAATGGCTGCGAACAAAGGCGACCCAGGGTGACCTTCCGGGACGGATATTGGAAACGGATGTCATCGGCGGCACTCCGGTGCAGTCGTCAACGGCCAGACGCGCGTCAGGTCACGCGCCATGGTTGAAAGGGCATAGCGTCGAATCTCGGTTCGTGAATATGCTTCTACACTCCGGAGGGACAGGGCCTGCTCCATGGCCGTCGCGAATACGACCGGATCACGATCGACCACAAACCCGTTTTTCCCCTGCCGGACAAGGGCCTCGGCGCTGCTGAATCGGCTGGTGACCATGGGACGACCGCAGGCCAGCGCCTCGACCAGCACCGTGCTCCAGCCCTCTTTGATAGACCCCATGACCAGAAGATCCGAGGCCCGGAGATAGGCTGCGACCCGATCAGGGGGTTGATGCCCGGTAAGACTCACGTTTTGCCCCAACCCGAGTTCGTCAATGGCCTCGATCAAGGCATCCCGATCGTCTCCGTCACCCAGAAAAATCAACCGTGATTCAGGATGACGGCGGTTGAATTCGGCAAAGGACTTCAGTACCAGGGGCCAGCCCTTGGCCCAGTGAAGACGGCCGCTTGCCACGGCAATGGGAATGCGGGTGGGCAGTCCCAAGGCCTGCCGGACCTCGGTACGTTCTCCGGGAAAAAACATCGTTGTGTCCACCCGGGTGGGAAAAGGAATCACGGCACGCTGCCTGAGCACTCTTCCTGCACGCTGCTTCAGAGTCCTGATGGCTTCCGGATCGGCCGAAGCGAGAATGACCGAAGCCTTACGGACCAGGGCATTGAAAAAAAGGCTGTCGAACACTCGGCTGAAGGGTTTGGCCCAGGGATAACGGGAAATGGATAGAGGTGGTTCAACGCCCGGAAAACAGTAGCACAGGTTGTCTTCAAAACGACGATCAAGAGCCAAAAGAACGGCGTGCTCCCTAACGAGAATATGGTTGATTCCCAAACTGCGGATGCCCCTCTGGTAGCGTTTTATTCTCAGATACGTGAGCAAACGCGCCGGAATCCTTGGCTTTCCTGAGGCGGGGAGGTCACGGCCGATGGCGAAAAAATAATGGACGCCGCTGTCGAAGATTTTCATGAACCAGTGGCCCAAGGGATCGTAAGGATCGTCGGTCCAGCCCACCAGGGCCAGCCGGGAGCCCAGACACGCCATAAGCTGCCGTGAAAAATTGAGCTGCCCCCCCTGGGGACGATCCTTGAAATTGCAGGCTTCGATATGAAGAATCTCCGGAAACGGGCATGGAGAATTCATCGGCAGACCTCCTCGATCAGAGAGCGAAGATCCGGCCCATAAAGGCGGTAATCCAGACGGGGGAGTCCAATGCGGGTGGCACGGCGTACCCGGCTTTCGGCGTCTTTGGGATCGGAAAGGCAGCGATCAAGAACCCCGGCCAGACTGCGGACACTTCCCGGTTGATAATAATATGCCGCATCATCGGGCAGAATGCCTGTCACATCGCCAACGGGTGCCGTCACCACAGGCCGCCTGGCCGCCAGGTACTGGCCCAGCTTGGTGGGGAACCTTGTCCGGGACCGGTCGTCGTCCCACAGGGGCATGAGAAGGGCCTGGGCGGACACACACCATCCCCGGAGTTCGCCTTCCGACACATACCCCCGGACCATGACCCGATCCGGATCGATGCCGTTCATGTGGGCATGGTCCTTGAGCGTTTGACGCATCGGTTCGCTGCATGGACCGACAACAACGAGGGCAGCCGCTTGCCCCTCAGGGCTCGTGAGCGCTGCAAGGGCGTCCACCAGAAACAAAACGTCCCGCCGGTAACCATCAACCATGCCGCACCACAGCAAAACGGGAGCGGCATGTCGTATAGGCTCTGTTTCACGTTTATGCACGGTGTCATCGGGATCGACAAGGACCGGGATAGAAAAAGTTCGATGCCCCGGTTTCCGAAGCCTTTCGATCCGAAGGGCGATTGCTCTGGAAATGGGCAGCGATGCGGCACTTAGGCGAAACATGATTCTCCTGTAAAGAACACGGGAGATCAGGGTCTCGTACTCCGTTCCCGGCCACCATTCGGAAGCCTCCTGGATCACGGGGATCTTCAAGGCCCTGCAAATCAGAAAAACCCACAGATTCATGACGTTTCCCTGATAATAACAGTACACGACACCGAATCTCCTTCGTTGTAACAGGCGGATCAGAAGACTCACTCCGCCCAGGATGTAGCACAACGAGCGACCCACACGATTATCCGACCAGCGGACCCTGGGCCCCAGGTAATCGTAACTGATGCCTTCCACCTGACCGGATCTCAGCGTGTTCGCCGAAAAGGGGCTGGGTCCGATATGGAGCACATGAAACGGCAGGCCGCTTTCGGAAAGAGCCCGGCCGATCAGCGTGACGCGCCGGGTGCTGGCCGTTCCGTACGGAAAGCCGATACCGCCGCACACACAAAAGACACTGGGAGTCGCCATGGGTTGTTCTTTTCCTTTTCCCCGGTTCGCCATACGGATCATAAAGGCCGGATCACCCTGGCCGGTGAACCTGCGGCAAGCACGTCAGATGGCAGAGACCGCGTAACCACGCTGCCCGATCCGACCACGGTGTTTTCTCCGATGGTCACACCTTTGAGTACGGTCACCCCGGCTCCCAGCCAGACGTTTTTTTTGATATGGACCGGTGCATCCGGCCCCGATCGCCCGTCATCACCGTGCCAGTCCGAATCGGTAATGAGGGTGTTGGCCCCGCAGCGCACCCCTTCGTCGAGAATGACGGAACGGGCGCAACCAATAGCGGTGCCGCTCAATCCGCACCTGGGCCCGATCACCAGATGCGCCCCTTCTTTGAAGGTCGACAGGATGCAGGGATGGTTCAGGCCAAGAAAGTTGGAGGACAGGGAAGAGTTGAACACGCTGCCGTCATGGACATCCATCCGGCTCCCCGGGTGACGGTAAAACCGTGTATAACCATGAAACCGTTGACGCCCCTCAAGCGAAACGCCCCACCACCTCGCCCGTATCCGGCAGATCAGGCCATACCAGGGGGAAACCACGGCACGACGTGTCCAGAACAACACATGGGGCAGGCTGTCTCGATTGATACGCCTCATGAACGGCATTCCAAAATCTGGTGATAGGCATCAAGAATGTCTTGAACGACCGTATCGGGATCATGGCGGACCAGAGCGGACTGACGTGCCCCCTGCCCCAGCCGTTCCGCCATCGTGTCATCGTCGAACACGTTCCGGATCATCTGGGCCAGCATGGGCATATCGCCTTTGGGATAGAACAGCCCCGTGCGCCCGTCGTCGATCAGAGATGGAACGCCGCCGGTGTAGGAAGCAACCACCGGCATACCCAGACTCTGGGCCTCACAGACGGCGTTTGGGCTGTTGTCGATGTACGACGGCGAGACGAACACATGTGATGTAAGCATCGCCTGTACCATGGCCTGTGAATCCAATTGGCCCAATTCCCTGACGGCCGACCCCAAAGCGGCCATCTTCCGCCTGATAAACGTTCCGTATCCACTTCGCCGACTCACTGGACCCGCAATGCAGACTTCCATATCGGGATAATCGGATCTGAGCAGCTCCAGCGCATCGAGCAGGAGGTCGGTGCCTTTGCGTGGATGCCCTGCATTGGTAAAAATAATCCGGTGACGTTGAACCCGATTCAGTTGCCAAAGATTCTGATAGAATGCATCCCGAAGAATTTCGCCTCCGTGAAAGTAGCGGGCCTCCGGATGGATTGCTCTGATGTAAGCCCGGTCCCAACGGGTCCGTCCGATAAAAAACCGGTTGGTCCGAATAATGTCCCTTTCCCGCCGCGCCTTTTTCCGAATGTCCATGAACCCTCGTAACAACCCGCGCATAGCCGGGATTTCAAGAATGCGATGCATACGGACAATGGTCCCGAGGGAATGATCCCCGAAAAAATGATGAAAGGTGGAGCTTGGCCCGAGGAGCCCCTGCATGCTGATCACCACCGGACACGCCGGGGCATACCGCTCGGTCAGAAGTCCATAGGGTCCTTCACTCCCGTGGATATGAATCAAATCGGGTCTCAGCGACTCAATCACGTCGGCACACGCCTCAAGACCCCTCCTACGGGGAAGGGCAAAAGTGGTGACGCGGGGCATTCCCGTCCGGACTGTCCGACTGCTATCGCACAATGACGCACAGGTGAAGTCATGATCCGTTTTTTCCAGCATATGCCGCAGCAAGGTAATCATCCAGCCGCCGCTGTGATCGATGTCTCTCCTGCCTGTGATTTGGTCGGCGCTGAAGGGCAGATTGGTAAAATGAAGGATATGCATCAGCTATAAACCTCTTCGTCCGCTTCTCTGTCCGAAAGGCCAATGACGACGGCATGGGTCAGCCCCAGAAGCATCCAAGTCAGAAGAAAATAGCCCGGATTTCGTGTCACGCTGATTTTGTACTGGTCCACAAGAAACACACCCCACATCAAAGCGAACCCCAATGCCAGCGGTGTGAGAACGTGATTGGAGGACCGCTCACCCATATACGCCATCCAGGCCCTCAGCCCCGTGAAAAGTACGATCAGTATGAACGCCGCCGATCCGAGCCATCCGAAAAAAAAAGGCAGGCTCAGATAGAGACTGTGGTAACCGGAGAGTTTTTTCTTTTCGATGCCCAGGCTTTTCCGATTGCTTTCCTGGGTTCCGTAACCTGCACCGATCCATCGCGGTTTTTTCGAAAGCTCCCTGAGCGCCAGATCGAACAACCCGCCCCTGTTGATCCCCTGACCGCTGACAACCGATTTCACGTTCAGGCCGGCCTGGTCAAGCTGCCTGAAATCATCGGCCATGGCCCGGTAGGACGCCGTGTTGCTCATCAGATACACAAGAACGCCGAGCAGAGGGAAAAAACCGAGGATAAAAACGAACCGTTTAAGGCCCGCCACCGACGGCAGAAGTATGAAATCCACCACCGTGATATAAAACAGACCCATACAGGCCAGGATGACGGCCGACCTTGCACCGCCTGCAACAAGGACAAACAGTGACAGGGCAACCATCAGAAATGCCGTCATCCGACGAAGCCCCAGTGTGTTCAGGGTGCTACCATGAACAATCAGAAGAAAAGCAATCAGAAAAAATGAACAAAAATATTCCGCATTCAGTTCACTGTTCATGAAGGTTCCGATGGGGGTCGACCGAACGGATTCCGATATGCTTCCCGCATGATACAGCAAGGGGCTTGGGCTATCGATCAGATGGAATTTCTGATTGACGACGACCACGACCATCCAGCCGCAGACCAGAAACCACACCGAAAGAAAACGACGGGTGTTTGCGTCGGTCATTGGCTGTGAGGCGAACCAGTAGAATACAAAAAGGTGGGCCAGTGAAATCACAATGCCCTGAAGTTTTGCGACCCATGGGTATGGATTGACGGCAAGGCCGATGATCTGATGGGCCAGAAAAACCAGAACCATCAGATTGATCGGAAAGGAAACGGCCCCAAAGGAAAAACGAAAGTTGCGATTGAAGACAAGCCTGGCCAGGAACAAAGTGAACGCCAGATAGGACCACAGGCTGCCCTGCTGATCGGCAAACGCGAAATGGGTGCAGACGAAAAGGGCAAGCAGAATTTCAAAATCGTCATTTCGTATCATGATCCACACCAAACCCAACCCGACCATGATCGAAAGCCCGGCGACCCAGAAGGCCGCGTTCGGGAAGAATGTTTTTACGGAAAGATGAGCCAGTCCGAGAAAGACAAGACTGATGACGATCACCCCGGCAATGGATCGAGGCGGAGTCTCGTCATCGGCATCGTGCCAGTCATACACGGCGTCGGCCATGGCTGTTTGTTCAGGCTGCGGTTTTCCGTGACCGGTCACCATCATCCGCTCACACCCTTCTTTCGGACCGACAGACCCGAAGGGATCGGAAGGATACGCCGAATCATCGCGGACAAACGGCTTTTAAAAGGTAGGCTCCGGGTGTGTTGGCGGTCCAGGTCTTTTTCCGGTTTCTTGTCCACCCTGACCTGTACCGGGTGCCGAAGGGGAAAAGAAAGGCCGTGAACTGGGCAGCTTGAAAAGACGGTTTCCACGGTTCGGGTGTGGGTAGCCTCACTGTCGAAGCCGATGTTCCGGACAAGGTTCTTCTCAGGCACGATACAAAGGCCGCGGCGGACATAACAAGACAGATTCCAGTGAAAATCCCAGAAAGGGTGTTCTCCACGAACGTAGGCCCGGTATTTTGCAACCATCACTCGCCAATGAACGCGGTTGATCGAGTACTCCCGAAGCATGGCCAGAATCTGTTTATCGTCACAGCCCGTCAAGTCCGGGGGAAACCATTGAAAGGCCCGTTTCCAGGTAGCCCAGCCGTGGCAACGGAACGCTGTGCTGAAATGATAGTCAAACGGGTAGGCACGATCACGGTAGGGCGAAAAACCGGAAATCTGCATCATCCGGCTGTCATCACTGTACCGTTCAAGCAACTCCTCACAAAAGGGGAAAAAATGGGGATGCGGTACGCAGTCGTCCTCAAGAATGATTCCCCGGTCCACATGATCGAAAAACCATCCAATGGCGGCGGCCACCGCTGGATCACAGCCCTGGTTTACATCGGAAAACCGGGTGTGAACGTCACAGGGCCAGTCCACAGCCATGGCGGCCCTGCGGGCCCGATTGCACGCATCCACTTCGCCGGAATACCCCGCTCGGGGCCCGTCGGCAGCAATAAACAACCAAAGTGGCCGGACACGTCGCAGGACCTCCATGACCCGCCGTACTTTTTCGGGTCGATTGAACAGAATCAATAAAACCGGAACCCGGGTCTGACTGTCCATGATCAGTCTTCCTTTCGATGTGAGCCGGATGACAGGCTCATTCGAAATTGCCTGGCTGCGTTCCAGGCCAGAACTCCGCCAAACAGAACGGACGAAAGTTGACAGGCCACGGAAAGGATGACGACATCCGAAAGAGTCAGGGTATCATTGGCCTGCATCCGAATCCCAAGAAAAACGACGAACAGAAGAAACGACGACATCACAGACAGTCCAAACAACTCGGTCCGTTTGGACACCACAAGCAGTTGTTTGGGAAAGTCGATAACCGGAACGAGGGCCAGCCAGCACAATCCGCGAACCACAGGGGCACAATCGACATAGCGAGGCAGCAGCATCGTCAGCAGGGGACCGATGGCAACCCAGGTTACCGCAATGAGAGGGAACATGACCACCGCACCCGTCAGACTGCATCTCAGAGAGTACCTGAACGTCAACGCCATGTTTTCACCCGAAGATCCATAAAGCATGGCGATCCGGGGGTTGAACACCTGGCTGATGGATCGGGCCACGGTGACCAGCGCCAAGCAAAGTGAAGATGCAAAGGCGAACAGTCCAAGTTCCACGTTACCCAATCGACCAAGAATGACGGTCCGTTCAACGGCGACCCAGAGGTGGGACGACACGTAACCAAACACCATGAGCGGGGCTCCGAACACCATCATGGCCCGAATCACGCCCCAATCCAGACGGGGTCGCACCACAATGGGGCGTCTCAGATGGGCCAGAATCATACCCGATAAATCAGGCAGGGAATACCGCAGACAAAGTCCCCAGAACTGATAAATAGCCACGACCGGCAGCAACAACAGCGACATGACGGAGGAAACGACGGTGGTTTTCGACCAGGTAACGAACTCGGCGCTGCTTCGGTAGGTAGTTCCCAGATAAAGCATATAAAGGGACACCGATGTGATGACCGTCTGAATACCCCAACCGAAGGCTGACCGGAAGTCACCCCTGATTACTGCGTAAACCGAGGGCACCAGATAGATCAACGTGTGAACACCGCAAAGAAGGAGTGTCCAGCCCAATGCATTGGCCGCGTATGTCTCGGCAGACACCCTGTCGTTCTTTCCGATAGAATATGGAAATTGACGGCCGAAAGCGGTGAAAACCCCAAGATGAAGAAAAAAAAGATAGCCCGGGAGAATGGTGAACGTCGTATAATATCCCAGTGTTTCCGGACCGATAAACCGGCCCTGTACGATACTGCCCACAAAACGAAGCATCACGGCAAAAAGTCCGCTGGCCGCAAGAGACGATACGGATACCAAAATCTGTTTTCGAGAATCCCCTGAGAAAAAGGCCTGTAAACGAAGCCAAAATGGTGCCACTCCGAATTTACGGTCAGGTATAGTTTTCATTGAGATCATTCCCGAGACCCATTCAATGCCCGCTCAAGAAAGGCCCTGGATAAACCCACGCGGTGTTCACGTTCTTTTTCAACTTCATCCCAGGGGATGGCCCGGTGCAGAACGGCGGCGACGTTGGAATCATCGGGATTTTCAATCAGCCGGTCCGAAAGATTCAGATCAGACAGAAGATCCCGGGACCGTGCCGGGGTCATGGAATGAGGACAGCCGAGAAAAGGCTTTCGATACACGATGGAAAAAACGGTTCCGTGAAATGAATTCGTCAGGACCAGCGTGGCATGTTTGACCAGCCCCAGAAAAGACCCGGGACCGGCGTCAAGGATCACCCGGTCTGCAACCAGCAGCCATCTGAAGTCGAAAACCAGGGGCAGAACACAGACTATTGGACGGCCTGTCTGTTTTCGCACTGCCTTGACCAAGCGAAGGAACTCCCTGTTTTCACCAAGTTCCATAGGGTAAACCAGGGTATAATCCTCTTCCAGAGAAGGTGTCTCGATGATCGGATCGTAGTCTGAAGCCCCGAGGAGCAAGGTTGGATCGACCACATGTTCAGCGTCTCGTCCGGTCAGTTCAGCGATGATAGCCCGGCCTCGTTTTTCCCGAACCGAAAGATGATGATAGCGGTGAAGATATCTGACGATTGAGGGCTTGAACGATTCAGGAATGTCACTGACACCAAAACTGGGGGCGTAGGAAACAAGGCGGACCTGCTGCGGATCGGCAAACCCCAGATGGTAAACGTGGCCCGGATCATGATCAAGCAGTTTGGGTTGCCACACCTGGTCCGATCCGGTGACCAGAGCGTCACAGGACGGCGGATGTGCAGAAAGCTCCGAAAAACCGGTATACACCTGCTCGGTAAGGGGGATATGATCGTGCAGGAATGAACGAAACGACGCCTCGAACCTCTGGTTCGCCCTGCCATGAACAGCGTTGTAAAACCGACTCAGACGAGCACCGGGATAAGCGGCACGAATGGAAAGACGTCCCCCTGAACGATGACGGGTAAAATTCACAGTTCTGCATCCGTGGCCCAGACGGCGGATCATCCGGTTTAAGGCATACGCCTGGAGAGCGGCCCCATAGTTCAGATGATCATGTATGGTGACAATCCCAACCTCCATCATCACACCAGCCCCATGGCATTGGGATGGAAAATCATGTTGTGGACGAGGGAGAGGCCGGCGGTGGTTTTTCGGTCGTTTTTTTCAAGGCCGGTCGAGGCGAGGTGTCTGAGGTACCAGGCGTAAGCGTCTTTGATGCCCTGGGTGAGGGAGATGCGGGCGGACCAGCCAAGGGCGTCCATGCGACTGACGTCCAGGCGTTTGACCATGGTGCCGTCGGGCCTGGAGGCGTCGAAGACCAGATCCCCTTCAAAGCCCACGATGCTCCGGATACGTTCTGCCAGCTCGAGGATGGTCAGATCTTTCCCGGTTCCCAGGTTGACAAAACAGGGCGCGGGATAGTCGGTCAGTGACTCGCTGACAACGCGGTCTGAAAGATTCATCACATGGATGCAGCCGTCGGCCATATCGTCCACGTGAAGGAACTCCCGTCGGGGGGTTCCGGTGCCCCAGACGGTAACCGAGGGAGCCCCTTCCGTTTTTGCCTCGTGAAACTTCCGGATCAGTGCGGGCAGCACATGGGAGGTTTCAAGGTCGAAATTGTCGTTGGGGCCGTAAAGGTTGGTGGGCATCACGGCGATGAACTGCGTGCCGTATTGCCGGTTATACGCCTCGCACATCTTGATTCCGGAGATCTTGGCGATGGCGTAGGGCTCGTTGGTGGGTTCGAGAAGCCCTGTCAGCAGATGGTCTTCGGTCATGGGCTGGGGGCATGCCCTGGGATAGATACAGGACGAGCCCAGAAAGAGCAGACGCCTGACCCGGTTTTCGTAAGCCCCGTGGATCACGTTGGACTGCATGACCAGGTTGTCGTGGATGAACCGGGCCGGATAGGTGTTGTTGGCGTGAATGCCCCCGACCCTGGCCGCAGCCAGAAACACATGATCCGGCTTTTCCGTGTTGAAAAAGCAGCGGACCGATTCCTGATCCAGAAGATCGATGCGCTCGAAACGCAGCCGTCCTGGGGCATGGACATCCGGTGTCCTTGAATGGCAACTGCCGATCAGGTTCGTGTACCCCTTGGCCAGAAGCTTTCGGACAAGGGCGCTTCCCACCATGCCGGCCGCGCCGGCGATGAAGATTTTGTCTGTTTTGTTCATTGACGGTTCCGTATAAAGATTATCGGACGACTGCGTAAAAACGTTCGAGGTCGCGGCGTGCGAGTCCCGAGTAATGAGGCGCACCTGGGGTACGCCGCAGTGACGAGGGACGAAGCCCGGCGCAGAGATCGGATGTTTTTCGAAGCCGTCATTCATTGTATTGATATACCTGGAACCCCGCCCGATGGCAGAGTTCGTCTTTTTTGGCCTCTTCCAGATCGGCCCGGGTCATCTCCCGGACCAGTTCCTCAAATCCGATTTTGGGTTCCCAGCCCAGATTCTTTTTCGCCTTGGACGGATCACCCAAAAGGGTGTCGACCTCCGTGGGCCGGAAATAACGGGGATCGACACGGACAATGGTCTTGCCGTTGGCCGGATTGACACCGATTTCATCGACACCCGCGCCTTCCCAGACGATGGTGATGCCCAGTTCCCGTGCACAGCATTCCACAAACTCCCTGACCGAATGCTGCTCACCGGTGGCGATCACGTAATCATCCGGGCTGTCCTGCTGGAGCATCATCCACTGCATCCGAACGTAGTCTTTCGCATGACCCCAGTCCCTAAGGGCGTTCAGGTTGCCCAGATAAAGACAGTCCTGCATGCCAAGATAAATCCTCGAAAGGGCCCGGGTGATCTTGCGGGTCACGAAGGTCTCCCCCCGGATGGGGCTTTCATGGTTGAACAGAATCCCGTTGCAGGCGTAAATCCCGTATGCCTCCCTGTAATTGACCGTGATCCAGTAGGCATAGAGCTTGGCGCAGGCGTAGGGTGACCGGGGATAAAACGGCGTGGTCTCGGTCTGGGGTATTTCCTGGACCTTGCCGTAAAGCTCCGAGGTGGACGCCTGATAAAACCGGGTGGTTTTTTCCAGACCCAGGAGACGGATGCCTTCGAGCAGGCGCATGGTCCCCAGGGCGTCGGCGTCCGCCGTGTATTCCGGAGAGTCGAAGGACACCTGAACATGGCTCTGGGCCGCCAGGTTGTAAACCTCGTCGGGCCTGACCAGCTGGAGAATCCGGATCAGGTTGGTGGCGTCGGTCAGATCCCCGTAATGGAGAATCATTTTCCGGCCCGTTTCGTGGGGATCCGCATAAAGATGGTCAATACGGTCGGTGTTCAAAAGCGAGGCCCGGCGTTTGACGCCGTGAACCTCATAGCCCTTTTCAAGCAGCAGTTCCGCAAGGTAGGCCCCGTCCTGGCCTGTGATGCCTGTGATGATCGCTTTTTTCATTGTTTTCCTTTTCACTGTTTTAAAACGCCAGTTTTCGGGCCAGCTTGGCCCAGAACACATACAGGTCCATGATAAAAAAATGAAAGATCAGAACACTGACAAGCGGGGTCAGGACGGCGCCGGCCCAAAGGGTGATGCGCCGTTTTTGGATGCGTTCCCGATCCATCCGGCTGTAGATCACGCCGATTTCGCCGAGAACCGGAATGCCCGTCATCCGGACCAGTTCCTGGGGCTTTCGGACCGTATCGTCCAGGAATTCCGCCGCCGCAGCCGTACCTGCGCCCAGACCCAGTCCGAAAATCAATCCAATGATCATGATCACGATGCGTTTCGGTTTAAAGGGTTTCTCGGGCATCCGGGCCGGGTCGATGAGGGTGAATCGTTCCCCTTTCTGGTCTTTCTCAAGACCGTGGGCCACCTTGGCTTCCATCAGCTTCTGGGTGAGATCGTCGAGTTTTCGGGTATGGTTGGCCTGCTCGGCCAGAAGACTCTTGTACCGGCCTTCGATGTTGGCCGAGGCTCCGATGCGCGATTCGTATTCCCTTTTCTTGGACTGAACGTCCCCGATCTGGCGGAGCAGGGAATCGATTTCCGACCGGGCACCGGAAAGCTGGGCCGCGTAACTGATGTAGGTTGGATTGTCCGGTGTCCGGTTCGCCGTGTCTTCCGAACGTCCTTTTCCCGCATTGAGTTTTTCGGTGAGCCGCCTTATTTCATCACGGGTGTTGATCACATCCGGGTATTCGTCGCTGAATTTGGACGTCAGCGAAATCAACAGCACCTTGAGTTCCTCCAGGCGCCTTGCGTCGCTGTTGAATTCCATGTCCGGCGACATGAGCGAGATCTGGGCTTCCAGGTAGTGCTCCCGTTCCCTCAAGGTTTTCAACCGCTCGACCAGCTGTTCCTGGGTCTTGTCGGCCGAGTCCAGAAGCTGCATGGTGATGGTGGTGTATTCCGGCAGTGACAGGTAATTCTTTTCCTTGAACGCCGATATCTCTTCGTTCAGGCCGAACAGCTCGTCCTTGACCTTGTTGATCTCGTCTTCGAAAAACCGGGTCGTTTCCTCGGTCTGCCGGGTTCTGACCTTGAGATTCTCCTCGAGAAAGAGCGTGGTGAGGGCACTTGTAACGGCATGGACACTGCCGGGCGTTTTCCCCTCGTAGGAGAGCGTGAAGGCGATGGTGGCCACCGTGGCCCGCCCGGTTCGCCTGTCCATGATTTCAGTGCTGATGGTGTTCACATGGATGTCGTCACGCATTTTATCCACAATCTCTTCGGTGGTCCACCGGTCCCGAAGATCCCGGTACAGGCCGTGGGCCTCGATGAGTTTCAAAAGATTGCCGTAACTCATGATCCGCTGTTTGATCATTTCAAGGCGCTGTTCGGCGAAACTGTTGACCGTGGCCATGACGAATTCCTGGGGAATCTCCTGTTCCTCGATAAGAATGGTGGCCGTCGCCCTGTAATGGGAGGGCAGGAGAAAGGCCAGCAAAAGACCGGCCGTCATGATGATGAAAAAGGGAATCAGCAGAGCGGATTTTCTTCTTTTTATAATGGGGACGATGTCTTTGGGATCAAAGGGTGTGGTTGTTTTCCTCAAGCGTACCTCGTTATCTCAGCGATCAATCGCATATGAAATACTACTGAACGACGATCATGTCGCCGCGCTCAAGCAGAATGTTCTGTTTCAGGTTTTTTCCCCGGGCCAGGGCTTCGTAATCGAAAGCGAAAATATAGTCTTTGCCGTCCACGGTTCTGAACACACGGATATTATTTTTGTCGGCAAAGGGATTGAGACCCCGGGCCAGGGCCAGGGCCTGCATGACGGTGATCTGTTCATGGATCAAAAAATTCCCGGGGCTGTTGACCTTGCCCAGTACGTAGATCACCATGCTGCCTGGTTTGATCACCTCCACGGAGACGACGGCGTTTGGCATATACCGTTTGAGGCGACCGACAATCTCCGTCTTGAGCTGGGACACCGTCAGCCCTTCGGCCCGAACGTCTCCGATCAGCGGCAGGGTGATGTTCCCGTCGGGCAGAACCGACGCCTGCCGGGTGAGGGAATCTTCCTTCCACACCGAAATGTGCAAAAGATCTCCGTGGCCGATACGGTAGATGCGCTGACCCGTGACCGATGCGGTAAAAACCGGCGGACCGTCCGGAACAGGGCCCGTCGAAGCGCAGGCCGCAAGCACTGCGGCAAGACAGAATAATACAAGATGTTTCATGGTTGCCTTCTTCACCGTCGGATCATTCATATCCTGATCACCCGTTCGTCCCGACGCGAAGTTTTCCAAGGGTCTCTTCGGCCTCCCGGTATCCATGGTAATCCTTGCCCCCGGCAACGGCCTTTTCAAGGGCTCTGCGGGCGTCATCGCGTTTGTTCTGTTTGAAGAAAACCATGCCCGCGTGGTAGTTGATCACAGGATTGTCGGGCCGATCGGCCAGCACCTTTGCAAGAATATCCGAGGCCTGGTCCACATTCCCCATCTTATAGTGCAGCCAGGCCAGGGTGTCCCGGGCCGCCGGGTCTTCCGGCCGCTTGTCCACCACGCGCCGGGCGTAAGCCATGGCCAGATCCAGATCCCCTTCCTTTTTCGGGTATTCACCCAAAAGAACGGCCAGATTGTTCATGGCGTCCAGATTGTCGGGCATCCGATCCACGACGATCTTGTAAAGATCGATGGCCTTTTCGAATTTCCCGCCGTTTTCGTAAAGCACCGCAAGAAGAATCGAAGCGGGCAGATTGTCGGGATCATCGGCCCGCATGCCCTCGAAGGTGCTGATGGCCGAGGACTGTTTGCCCTGGGCAACGTACAGCCGGGTGAGGTTGAGGTAGGGCTCGTTCCAGGCGGGCTGGAGTTCCGTGGCCCGGAGAAAGGCCTTCTCGGCCGGGGCGTATTGTTTCTGCGCAAGATGAAGGCGACCCAGGATATTCTGAAACAGGGGCTCGTTTTTCTTTTTAGCGATCTGGTCACGACAGATGGCGGCCGCCTTGTCGTAGTGTTTCCCCTCGGCCAGAAGCTTGATCATGGGCGAAAGGACGGTGGGACTGTCCGGGCTGACGGTCAGCGCCGCTTCGAGTTCCGCCCGGGACTTGTCAAGGTTCCCCATGGTTTCATGGACAAGGGCCGTTTTCACATAACCGTGTTCCCGTCCCGGCGCGTTGGTCTTCACATAGGCGTACAGCTCCAGGGCCTTGTCGAATTTCTTTTCGATCAGGTAAAAATCTCCCAAGGCGATCCGGGCATCCAGGTCGTCGGGCAGGTCCCGGACCATGGCGAGCAGTTCCTTTTCGGCCCCGGCCTTGTCCTTGTTCGAAAGATGATAACGGATGAGGACCATCCGGAGATCCCTGGACCCTGGGATGCCGTCAACCCCGCGCCTTATGGCGTCGTAGGCCAGCTCCTTCTGCCCGTTCATCATGTAGGCGCGAATGAGGTTCAGATAACCGTTTTCGAAATCAGGTTTTTCAGCCACCACGGTCCGAAGGTTCGTGATGGCGCCTTCAAAGGCCTCCCGGCCCATCATGATAAGAGCGTCCAGGTAAAGGGCGTCGACGTTCTTCGGACTGGCTGAAAGGACCTGTCGGACATAGGCCTCCGCCGTGTCCTTTTCATTTTTCATCAGGTGGATTTCAGCAAGCCGGTTTTTGACCCGCAACAACCCGGGGTCTGCCTCGTCATCAGTCAGGGTCAGGGCCTTTTCAAGGATCGCAAAGCCCTCGTCCGGTCGGCCGGTGATTTCATAGAGACGACTGAGTGTAAGATGCAGATCGGCACGATCTCCCAGGCGGGCCATGCCTTCCTTGAGAACCGACTCAGCGGACTCGGGCTGTTTCCGGCCCATCAGGAAATCGGCAAGGCGGATGATTTTTTCCGCCTGGACATCCGGCTTGGCGTCGGGATCAAGAGTCTTATACAAAAGGGTTAAGGCCTTGTCTTTCCGGTCCATCCGAAAACAGGCGTCAGCCAGGGCGAACAGATGTTCCTCTTTGTCCGGCTCCAGGCGAATCAGTTCCTCGAGAACCCCTGAGAGTTTTTCCATGTTGTCAAGGCGCTTATAGTGAAGGGCCAAAGCCAGGCGCAGGGTGGTGTTGTCCTTATGGGCCGCGCAGCCGTCTTTGAGCACGGCTTCGGCTTTTTCCATTTCGTTTTTTCGGCTGTAAAGGCCCGATGAAAGAATATACCACTCGGGTTCGAGGGCGCCCTGTGTCTTCAGTTTCTCAAGCAGGGCCTCCGCCTCGCTGAATTTGCTTTCGCTCAGGTCCAGGGACACCTTGAGAAAACGCCCCTGAATGCTGGACGGATCGGCGGTAAGGATATAATCGATGGTTTCCCGGGCCTTGTCGATCTGACGGGCCGCCATGTACAGGCGCCCCAGCTGGATCTTGATGTCCAGGTTGTCGGGGGAAAGGGTTTCCGCCTTGCTCAGGCCCGCGAAGGCCTTCTGGTAATTCCTGTCCGCAAGCTCGGTCAGGCCCAGATAGTAATAGGCGTCGGCATAATTCACGTCGATCTGGATGGCGTTCCTGAATTCAAGCCTGGCACGGGTAAAATCTTTTTCCTCGTAAAGGCGTTTGCCCTTTTCGAGAAAGGCCGCTTTCTTTTCATCGGGACCGCTGCACGAGCAGAGGCCGACAAGAAAGGCTGAAACAATGGCGATACAGGTTTGGAACGATTTGACTTTCATGGATCATCTCCCGTCACGAAAACGCCGTCCCCGGTCACAGGGAACGGACAAGGTATTTCGCCAGCAGGATCACGACCATGCCGTGACTGGCCAGCGACAGATAAACGGTTTTGTCTCTCAGTTCCCCGGCGAGCACCTCGTAGGCGAACAACAGAACCAGGGCTTTGACCGCCACTTTCATGATGCCGGCGTCGACCATCTGGAAATTGATCAGAAGGGGCATGCACAACGTCACGAACAGCACCAGGTAATCATGGGGCGTGGGTTTGAATCCCTTGCGCCGCCGGGTGAATTTGAGGGTCAGAAGCATCAGGACGGTCAGCACGCCGAACAAGGCGTCGTAGCACACCGAAAAACCATGGACGGCCCAGCCGCCCACGCTCCGTTCACCCAGAAACAGCACAAAGGGCACCGTCATATAATAAAGGTAGCGCAGTCCGCCCTGGGTTCTGTCCTTGAGGGGCTTCACAACGATAAACACAAGGGCGAGCAGAGGAAACCCCACACCCAGGGTCAGGGGCACCTCCGGCAGAATCATCGCCGTCACAAGGGTCAGAAACAGAAAAAAAACAATCAACCCTCGGAAGGCCGTTTTGATGAGAAGCTGGCGGTCACGGTAAACCTTCAGCCGTCCGATGATCAGAAAATCAATGAGGCTGTGCCGCCGGTACCGCCACCCTGTGCGGGACGCCGCATCGAAGGCGGCGATCACGATGCCCGCAAAACCCAGGTAGGTAACCAGGAGGTGCCACTCGGAATAAAACCGGAACACATAGGCCAGACTCACGAGGGTGGACTGAAGCAGGTACACCACGAACACCGCTTCCGAATGGGACAGCCCCAGGTCCATCAGCTTGTGATGAAAATGGGATTTGTCCGCCTTGAACGGTGACTGGCCCTTGAGTATCCGCCCGGTCATGACCGTCAGGGTGTCGAGGATAGGAAAACCCAGGAGAATCAAAGGAAAAAGCGGGCTGATCGGTTCACTGGCCTGGCTGACCTGAAGGGACAGAGTCACGGCAAGGAACCCCAGAAGCTGGCTGCCGGTGTCGCCCATGAAGATGCTTGCCGGATGGGTGTTGAACCGAAGGAAGCCGAACACGGCCCCGACCACGGCCAGGGAAAGAACGCTGACCGCCGTCATACCCAGGGTGTAGGCCACGTAGGACAGACAGAGAAAGCAGAGCATGGTGATGCCCCCGGCCAGGCCGTCCAGACCGTCGGCCAGATTCACGGCGTTGGTTACGCCCACGATGACCACGAGCGTCAGGGGCAGCGACAGCCACACCGGCAGCATTCCTTCGCCGGGCAGCAGGTTCCCCGCCGATGCGATACGAAGCCCCCCTGCACCGATCACCACCAGGGCCGCCAGAATCTGGCCGAGAAATTTCACGCCATAGCCCAGGTCTTTAACGTCATCCAGGAAGCCGAACACCACGATCACCGCCGAACCGGCCAGAATGGACCGGATCACCGTCTCGCCCGGAAAGAACATCAGGGCCGACAGAAGAATCCCCGCCGCCATGGCCAGCCCGCCGATTTTCGGAACGGGTTGCGCGTGGACCTTGCGCTCCGCCGGATAGTCCACGGCGTTGAAATTCACCGCCAGACTCTTGAACAATGGAATCAACGACAGGGTGATGAACAGGGAAATCAGTAGGGTGGACAGATAGATCATGCCATGCCTGCAATAAAAGGGTACATCTGCCGCGATTCAACCTGAAACGGCATCCGGTAAAGACAGCTCCGCACGGTCGGTTACATGACCGATGAGATCCGCGAATCAACGTGAGCCGATGTATATCACGGACAACATTACGCAATTATTAATGGGGGATTAGGATTGTGTTACGGCATGCGCCTGTCGTCGAACCACAAAAGCCCATGGATAGCCGACACCGAACGAATCATAAAAACTTAACCAACCCTTAACGTTTTCCAAACAAATCCATTCTATAACCCTCAGGTCAACGGCCCGCACGAACAGCTGATCGACTGAAAAAAGCTGAATATCACATGGATTAAGGAACGCTGCGACGTCTCGAGTGGAACACAGATACGGCAGATCGTCCGGGCCCACCCTAAACCCTGAGGACAGGCACGCCCTGCCGCTCTATATAACAAGGAAGAAATCGACCATGAAACATTTCACCATGCTCATTTTCACCCTGATTTCCTTTGCCCGGCCCATGTCCGAAGCCTGGGCTTACTATATCGAAGTCGATTCCCTTTCCATGGTTCGGAACGGATCGACGGCCCAGCTGGTTTCCGGCGGCAACCGTTATTTAAGCCAGACCTTCACCGTCACCAACACCGGTGACGAAAGCCTCTCGGACGTGGGCGTGGCCTGGATGTTCCTTTATTCGGGCAGCAGGGTCTTTGACTATGACTCTGAGAGCCACACATGGCGGACGGATGTCTCCGTGGGCGGCCGGGATTACGGCGAGCATGCCGTCTCGGTCTACACACGGTCTCCCTTTGAGGACAGCCTGCCCCAGACCTACCTGTCCCTGTCCCGGGACGTCACCGATCTGGGACTGACCGGGTCGGCCTGCTCACGGGGCGGGCTTCTGTCTCTTGACATCGACGAGGCCGACGAGGTTCCGGTGTTCTGGATAGGGGACCTTGATCCGGGTGAAAGCGCCAGCCTGATCTGGTACGCTCTTCAGACCCCGTATCTGTCTCCGGCCACGGGATCGGGCTGGAGTTTCAGCATGCAGAACCGATTCGTGGCCCGCTGTGCCAATGAGGTGCCCCTTGCCGCCGGTCTCTGGTTTCTCGCAAGCGGGTTGGGTCTTCTGACCTTGAAACGGCGACAGCGTGTGATGCATTGATGAACCAATAAATGATCATCAACGGGCGGCCCATGCCGCCTTTTTTTGAAAACATGTTCGGACGTCGGGGCACCGGCGGTGGATTCCGCCTCCCCGTGCCGACGGCCTGTTGGATGAAAGCAGAGCGGAGGTTGGTTATGGACGGCCAGGGCACGGTACAGAAACTGGAACAGGGCACCAGGAAAAAAGACGGGCACACCCGGAAACAGGAGCGCCTTCTTGAATTCCTGAACCATTCCCGGGAAAAGAAATTCACCGGTTACATCAAAATCAATTTCAGCCAGGGCATCATCGGCCGGATTGAAAAATTCGAAGAAATTCTGAAATAAACGCGAGGCACCTCATGAACACACAACGTCAACGATTCACCATCATCCTGCCGGCCCTCTTGCTGCTCATCGCCGTCCTGGGGGCCACCCCGGCCCAGGCTTTTTTCGAGGAAGGGCACCTGATTCTTTCCGTCTACAACGAAAACGACATGGACCTGGGCGTGGACCTGGGCGTGGCCCTGGAACTATCCCAGTCCACGGCGACCAACGTCGTTCTGGCTCCCCCCGGCACCGTGAGTCTCGACAAGTTCGGAGACAATGTGGATGGATGGGATGATTTGAGAGCTGCGGCCTGGGGAAGGGTAATGGACACCCCCACAAATACCTATCAGATGTATATGGCTATGACTGAAACGATGTCCCCGGTTCCGTCGTCTAATCTGGTAATGAATTTTTTTTCACTAACAGCAGACGTTTCTTTAACTGGTTATGGCGACACCAATAACGGTCAACAATTCGCTGTAATTTCATCAACAGATCGGAATTCGTATGACCAAAAATTAAACAGGGCATCTAACGCACCAGGTACTTTTGGAGCTCTACATCCTGCGGGGTCCCATCTTTCCGAAGCCGACCTTGGCACATTGATCACTTCCGGCTATACAGATCTTAACGTTTATTCCTATGATTTATTTAATAATCAAGCAGGGCTTGCCGGTGGCAATCCCCCCAACGCCAAAATCCGCATCATGGCGGACGGCAGCGTGATTCTGAACCCGTCCTCGGCCAACACCATCACCATCACCTCGGCCTCCGCCGATATAAGCGACACCGACGAGGGCAGCGCCGCGCCGATCACCTTTGCGGGGGCCGCCACGGATACCAGCGGCTCTCAACTTGTCTATGCCTGGGCCGAAGCCTCGGGCCGGGCCACGGCCTGGATCAGCCATCCGGCAGACTCACCGGCCTGGACCCTCCGGGTGCCCGATGTGACGGAGGACACCGTGTACACCTTTCACCTGACCGTCTCCGACCACGACGGCAACCAGGCCGTGTCCGATCCGGTCACCGTCACGGTCCGGAACGTCAACCGGGCCCCCGAGGCTGCAGCGGGTGATGACATCACCCTGAACCGGGCCACCGCCGGAGATACCGTGACGATCCAGGGGTCGGCGTCCGACCGCGACGGAGACGCCATAACCATCGCCTGGACCCAGACCGCCGGAACGCCCGTGGCCCTGTCCGGCGCGGACACGGCCACCCCGTCCTTTTCCCTGGCCCAGGTCGATCCGTCAGACAGCATCCTCGGGTTTCAGATCACGGTCACGGATGCCCATGGCGCTCAAGATCAGGCCGGCATGACGGTGACTCTTTTCAGCCCGCCCACGGCCCTGGCCCAGGCCACGCCCCTCGCGGTGGACGAAGTCCATGGCGCCACGGCCCAGGTGGCCCTTGTCGGATCCGGCTCCTCCGATCCGGACAACGATATCGTCTCATTTACCTGGACCGTGGCCGACAGCCTTCCCGGTGTGACCTTCACCCACAGCGATACCGGCAACCCCGACCGGACGGCCCTGATTCCCGAGGTCAGCGCGGACACCGCCCTGACCTTTACCCTCACCGTCACCGACACCCGGGGCAACACGGATTCGGACAGCATCACCGTAACGGTCAGGAACGTCAACCAGGCTCCGGCCATCGCATCCCTCACCTGCCTGCCCGACACCGTTCATGAAAACGCGGCCTTCACCCTTTCCGTTGCGGTCGATGACGACGCGTTCACCGCCGATGAGACCCACGTGGTCTGGACCTTCGCCGGCGATGACACCCCCCTTGCCGATGAGGACGGCGACCCCCTGACCCTAACCGTCACGGCCCCGGATCTTTCCGCCGCTGACGCCCCGTTCCGCCGGGTGACCTACCGGGTCACCGTGATCGACGAGGCCGGAGACGAAGTCACGGGCACCAAAGACGTGGACGTCCATTTCGTCAATCAGCCGCCCGAGGCCCGAATCTCCTGCCCCGGCTGCGCGGACGGATGGACCGAAAACATAGAATCGGGCCTGTCCGTTTCCCTGACAGGTGCGGGAAGCAGCGACCCGGACAGCACACCCCTCCATGACGACATCGAAACCTATCACTGGATACTGCGTGATGCCACGGGTCAATCCCTGGACGAGGCAAGCTCAGGCATTCCGGAATACAGCCTTTTGGCGCCCCAGAGCGCCGGTGAGTACACCCTGACCCTCACCGTCACGGACCGGGCCGGAGAAACCTCAAGAACCTCCCTGACCCTTTCCGTCGTCAACACCGCCGGACCCAATCCGGTCATAACCGCCGGAAGCAGGGTCTACGAACGGCAGACCCTTTCCCTGTCCGGCGACCAGAGCACCGATGCCGACGGTGAGGGCATGGAGAGCATAATGACCTGGTCCTGGTCCTGCGTGCCCGATATCGGCGGGGTCTTCTCGGACACCGCAGCCCTCAGCCCCACCTTCACGGCTCCGTCCGTGGATGCGGACACCCCGGTCACCATCGTCCTGACCCTGACCGGAACCAACGGAATCCAGGCCGGCCGAAGCCATGCACTGACCATCGCGGACAACCGCCTTCCCACGCCGCCTTCGATCAACCACCCCCGCCACGACCCACTGGCCGGGACTTTTTCTCCGGGCAACGGGGAAGTGAGCTCCCTTTTCCCCACCGTGTCGGTCAATCCCGCAACGGATGCCGACGGCCACAGCCTGACCTATCGGTTTCAACTGGCCGCCGATGCCGCCATGACCCGCATTCTGGCGGAACGAAGCGGCCTGGTCCGGGAAGGCACCACGGTAAGATGGGCCCTCTCGGCCCAGGATTTTATCGTTCAGCGAGGCAGTCTTGCTGATCACACGGTTTACTATTTCAGAGCGTCGGCCGATGACGGCATCAGCCTCCCCGATGAACGCCTCTGGTCGGAAACCGCCGCCTTCTTCGTGAATACGGACAATGATGCGCCCGAACTTCCGGAACTGTCGGCGGCCTATTCGCCCCGGCTCGACGCGGTGATCCGGACCATCACCCCGTCATTCGCCCTCCCCCCGGCCCAGGACGCGGACCGTGATGTTCTCTCCTATGAATTTGAAATCCGGACAACCATGGGCCATCTGTTCCTGCCGTCCTTCCCTGAAGACATCGTCCCGGCAGAAAACCGTGTCACCTGGACCCCCGACTGGACGGGACTTGCCCTTGAACTCGATGACAACACCGTCTACCTGTGGCGTGTCAGGTCCCTGGACGACGAAGGCCTTGGCAGTGGATGGCAGGACATTCCCTTTACGGTGAATATCGCCGATGAAAGCCCGCTTCCCCCCGCCATCCGGACCCCGGCCCGGGGCTCGGAAGTGTTGACCCGGACCCCCACCCTCACGGTGGTGAACGCCGTGGACCATGATCCGGGAGACACGGCGTCCTATTATTTTGAAATCACGGCCCGGGGGGATGCAGAAGGCTGTGAGGAACGCTTCACCCTGTGCGACGATCTGGGCGGATGCACCCTCTTCGAATCCGGCGCCGTCAACGAGGGATCTGTGGACCCCGAACTTCCCGACGACGGCATCTGGTCCGGCCTGGACGACGGGGAAGGCTTACAGGATGACGGTTGGGACTTCCCGGTCTCCGACGGAACCACGTCATTTACCGTCCCCCTGCACCAGCCCGGGCTGCCCCTCGCCGACAACAGTCCCTACTGCTGGCGGGTCCAGGCCCGGGACGAAGGCGGTCTTGCCGGCCCCTGGACCTACGGCGACTTTTTCGTGAATCTTGAAAACGATCCGCCCCAGGCTCCGGAGATCCTGGCCCCCGAACACCAGGGCCGCGTGACCGTCGCGCGCCCCACCTTAAACGTATCTCCGGCCACGGACCCGGACCGTGACATGCTTTCCTATGAATTCGAACTTTACGAACATGCGTCGGAAGGAGCCCCTCTCCACACAGCAACGACTGACCAGTGCCACTGGACCCTGCCCGAGGCCGTAAGGCCGGGGGTCACCTATGCCTGGCGGGTCCGTGCGTTGGATCAGGACTCCCAGGGCCCCTGGACGACCTGGGCCGAGTTCCGGTATTTCCCCATCTACCCGCCGGCTCCGCTGATCAGCAGTCCGGCCAACGGCAACGCGGTCAACACTCTTTCACCGACTCTGTCCGTTCTCAATCCCGATGGTGTGGAAGGCGACGACCTTGACTACGTGTTCGAACTGTATGCCGACAGCCGCCTTTCCTCCTGGGTGGCCCGGGCCCGCATTCCCCAGGGCGAAACCGTGACAACCTGGTCCCTGGACTCGGACAGTACCCTGTGGAACGACGACGTCTATGACAATCACCTGCTGATCGACGGCTCGGCCTATTACTGGCGCGTCGGGACCTGTAACGGGTCGAACGACGTCGAGGACGGGGCATGGATGACCACGGCACGTTTCGTCGTCAGACTGGACGCCAAGGTTCTTGACGTAAAAGTGGAATCGGCCGCGCCGGTGTCCGCCAATGCCCAGGGGGATCAGTATGTGACGGTCAGCGACCCGGAAAGCCCCGTCTACGGTGTAAGCCTTCGGATTCCGCCGAATGCTGTCGATGAGGACCGGACCATCACCATCGGCTTCGTGACCAACTCGGTGTCCCTGCCCTCGAAGGTGGTCTCCCTTTCACGGGTGATCGGCTTGTCGCCTCCGGGTCTTTCCTTCGGACGGAGTGTGGAGCTGACCCTTCCCTGGAATGTCGAGGGACTGCCCGCCGGCGTGGTGGAAAATGCAGAAACCGTGGTTCTTTATCTGTATGATCCCGAAAACGGGACCTGGGAGACGGTGCAGGAAGTTCCCATCACATCGGTCAAGGGAAGCACCATCACCTTCACGCTCAATCACTTCTCCCACTATGCGGTGGGAATCCCGATCAAGGGGTCGGAATCGTCCGACGATGATCCCGACCCGGCGGCCGGCTCCGACGATGACGACGATCCGGGCTGCTTCATCGGCGTTCTGCGCCGCTGAAAACCGTTTACCATGGGACAGGGGCAACCGGCACGATGTTTCCCCCTCTGAAACTGGCATAAACCGCCCCTGCCCCATGGTTTTTTCTTCCCCCGGCCCTTGCCGGGGGCCTGTTCAAATCGCGTGTTCCCCTTTCCATGGGGCACGGGCAGACAAGACATACGCCTCTCCGCGATGCCGCCCGTGTTCCATGGATTTTTTTTATCCTGGCACATGTCGGATTTTCCCATCCAATCGTAGGGGCGGCCTGCGGTCGCCCTTGATCGTATGACGGCGACGGGCCGGGCAATGGCCATCACAACCCCTGGCCCTGCGCCCTCTGTCATCTGTCTGGTTTCGTGCCTCAACCCGACCCGCGATGGTCGGTCGCATGGGCGAAACGGTGGAGAGGAGGGGGGCTGCATTTTTCATGGGGGTGTTGTGGGGCGGTTTGGGGATGGGCGCACGCCGTGCGCCCCTGCATGCCATAAAAAAACACCGCCTCACCGCTGTCAGGAAAGACAAGGCAGCGCGTGCCCGTTTTTTCTTCGTGGACCTTCGTGTCCTTCAGTGAGGCAGCGAACGGGTGGTCACATTCACGCCGGACGGCAGGCGGGATTCGTTCCTGATCCCGCGGGCGGTCGATTTTTCGGGCGGTGGTGAGGGTGATTTTTTCGTGGGATCGACCGGTGGCATGACGATGGTTCCATGGTGTTTGGCTGGCGCACAATCCTAGGGGCGGCCTGCGGCCGCCCTTGATCGCATGACGACGGCGGGCCGGGCAATGACCATCACAGGGGGCGGAACGCCCCCCATCATTTCACAACCGTTTTGGCGGCGTTGTTCTCGTCGATGCGGGTTTTGTACTGCTGGACCATTTTTTCCATTTCGACCTTGCGGAGCTGGGTCAGGGGTTCGGTGACGGAAATCACGTTCAGCAGGCCCTTGTTCTGGTACATGTCCACCAGTTCTTCGTTGATGGTGCACAGCCGGGCGTTGTGTTCGCCGCAGGTGTCGAGTTTGTTACGGGTGCGCTTGAGTTCGTAATCCGTTTCCTTGAGATTTCGGGAAAGGTCGGCGATGGCCAGATCCCGGGCTTCGACCTCCTGGACCTTTTCTTTGTAACGGGCAATGATCTCGTCCCGGACGGCCTTGATCTTTTCGATACGGTCATTGAGTTCCGCGATGGTCTTGTCCTTGTCCTCGAGCTTTTTCACCCAGTTTTCCTCCAGGTGTTCCTTTTCGCTCACAAGACGCTGATTATCCTCCCGGGCCTCGGCCAGCTTGGCCTCCATGCCCCGCAACAGGCCTTCCAGGGATTGTTTGCTGCGCAAAAGGCCCTGGCTCAGGGTTTTTTCCTGCTGGTATTTTTTCTCGGTCTGGGCCAGACGACCCCGGGTATCGGCCAGGTCGGCGGCGAGCCGGTTCCGTTCGGCGTATAGGGCATAGAACGCATAAATCACCCCGGCCAGGGCAAGGACGATTCCCACCGTCATCAGCCGGGTTTTAAGTTTCCTGTTCATCAACAATGATTTCATGGCTTATCCTGTCCTTTCTCGTATTCAGTCGCCGATTTTTATGGCGCCAGGGCTGACTTGTAACGGGCATAGGCCGCGTCACCCCAATCCTCGAGCCTGCCGTTCTTGAGAATCAGGGGCGTGCATTCCTCGGCCGTGGCGTACCCGTCGTCAATGCGGGTCCTCGTGTAGTAGAAGAATATATCCATGTCCGCCTCGTCACGGGTGACATCACGGCCGTAAAGATCGGGCATGCCCATGATCCGGTAAATCTCTTCCCGGTCCATGCCCCGCTCCAGCCGATCCAGGTTGTACCGGTTCCGGGCGTCCTCGATGTCGGAAGCAAGGGGCTCGGACTGAGGGTTCCAGGCCAGCGTTTTCGTGTCGTGATTCCAGAAAAATGGGCATCCGCAGAGCCCTACCGACAAAAGGATTAGAAGCAGAATGATCCTGAAATTATCCATGATGGTGTCCTTTCCGTTAAAACGATGCGTTCACATCCACCTGACACTGATCGATGGACAACTGTGGACCATTGATTTCATTGGATGTGATCCACTGGGCCGTCAGCCAGACATTTTTCAACAGCCCGAATTCCCCCTTGAGATTCCATCCCCTTGCATTGGTGCCGCCCATGTGAAAATCCGAATCGGTGAAGGCGTCAAGCACCGCGTCGGCTCCCACATGCCGATAGGCGAAGGCCCACTGCCACTGACCGAAATCCCTGACCTTGGTATGGCCCACCATAAGCTCGGCCTTGTAACCCGTGGTGTCGTCCGGGGGGTTTTCGACTCCGGTGCGGGCACGGATCTCGTCCTTGTCGAATCCGAGGTTCAAAACCGCCTGGGCGGTGAACATCACATGCACCGGATAATACCAGGCGCAGTCCACGTAGGCCGTCAGATCCGCAAGCCGGAAATCCGAGGCCAGACCCGGCGTGAACTCGGACGAATCGGCGGAAATGTTGATCAGGGTATTACCCTTCTGCTGGAACAGGGGCGAGGTCCAGTCATAAAGCTCCGGGTAGGCCGGACTGTTCACCGTACCCTTGATGTTCTCGTAATGGTAGTAGGCCGAGGTCAGCACAAAGGCCAGGTCCCGGGAGGGCCGGTATTCGAACCCCATCTGACCGCCGAACAGCCATTTGTCCGAGTACCATTCCTCTTCCTGGAGTGGGTAGGCCCCCACGGTCAG
Organism: Desulfatiferula olefinivorans; assembly: GCF_054657895.1. Lineage (NCBI taxonomy): Bacteria > Pseudomonadati > Thermodesulfobacteriota > Desulfobacteria > Desulfobacterales > Desulfobacteraceae > Desulfatiferula > Desulfatiferula olefinivorans. The sequence continues at coordinate 34,983 of NZ_BAAHXV010000007.1, forward strand.
AATGGGAGAGACACTGCCGGTCCGGCGTTTGTCGTAGGTGACGGCAAGACCCTCGAACCCCAGGTCGCTGTCGAAAATCAGATCGGTGCCCACGTAGGGCGAGGGGAAACGGCCCATCCGGATGATCAGTTCGGGCCGGGTCGGCATGGGCTGAAGTTTCAGATAGGCCAGGTCGAAAAGAATGCTGTCTTTGTTCAGGTAATCCCCCAACGTCTCGTTGGTGGACACCGGGTTGCCCGAACTGCCGGTGGCCAGCCGGACCGTCAGGTCGGCCTGCTTGTTGATTTCGGCAGTCAGACCGATGCGGGCCCGCATGCGGAACCGGTTCTGGGTTTCCAGAGTATTGATGAGTGCCGTTGGGTCCTGGGGATTGATGATCAGGTTGTTCTCCTCATTGTAGAACACCCCTTCATAGCGGAAACGGACATCCCCGGACAGGCGAATCCGGCGGCTCCATTCGGGAACGGACAAATGCATGCGATCCAGCCAGTTCCGGTCGTCGATCCGCATGTCCCGTTGAAGTTCCTCCTTGACCGATTCCCTGATTCTGTCCAGCAGCTGAACCGACAGCCGTTTTTCGAGCAGATCGAGTTCCTCCGGGGTCAGTCGGGGTTCACGGACATCGGCCGCGCCTTCGACGGCCTGCACGACGGGCTCCGCCGTTTCTTCAGCCAGTGCCCCACCGGGGGCGAGGACTGTCCAGCCGATCATTCCCAGGACGGCCATAACGGCCCCCTTCTGTTTCCATCCCTTGAACGTCTTTAGCCACATAGTTGCGCGTATCTCCTTGTCATCACCCATCAGGCCCTGCCTTTGGACGTAATTCTGAATTTAAGGGCCCGGGGCATGTCGAGGGGCGGCATTTCTTCGATCGCCGCCGTGGCCAGGGCCTTCATGATGGCCCGGTCCATCCGTTCGTCGCCGGACGAGGCGAGCAGGGCGTAATCCACCACCTTTCCCGTATCGTCGATCACGACCTTGACCAGGGCCTTGAGTTCCGTTTCGGGAAGCCCCCCGTTTTTTTCCAGATAGTTCCGGACCGTATCGCTGATTTCCTTCTGGATCATGGCCGTGTACCAGTGAAACCGGCCGTCACCGCCACCCACCAGGGAATGGCCGCCTTTTTTGGCCTTGAGCCCGAAATCATCGCTGCCTGTGGCATCCGAATCCAGGCCCAGAAGATCATCCACGGATTTGCCCTCGTCGTCGGGGGCGTCCTCCGGCTGGTCCTGGTCCGGTTCCGGTTCCGGCTCAATGATCTCTTCTTTCTTCATTTCCGGCTCCGGAGGTTTTTCCTTGATTTCCGGCGGCGGAGGCGGTTTCAGAAGGGTCACCATGCGGGCCCTCTCCCGCCTATCCCCGCCGTCATCGGACATGATCAGCGCAACGATGCCCGCGATGAAGAGCAGGGCCACCAGAATGACCAGGGGAATAACGATCTTCGCCAGGTTTTTCGAAGCGGCACGGGTGTCGTCGTCATACCTGTCGCTCATGGACGCCTCCCGCCTGTCACTTGACCAGCTTCTGGGTCACCAGACCCAGTTGCGTGATTTCAAGCTTCTGCATGATATCCAGCACGGAAATCACCTTCTGGTAATAAATCTTTTCATCGCCCTTGATAACCACCGGCAGCTCCGGATCGGCGGCCCGGTACTGGGCCAGCTGGGTTTCCAGTTCGGCAAGGCTCACCGGATAGGCATCCAGGTAGATCTGGCCGTTTTCATGGATGGTGACGGACTTGGTCTTGGGCTTGACCAGGCTGGGCGTATTGCTGGCCTTGGGCAGATTGACCTTGATGCCCTGGACCGCCGCCGTGATGGCGATGATGAACACAACCAGAAGGGTCCAGGCCAGGTCCAGCAGCGGCGTCACGTTGATGTCATTGAAGCTTTCCAGTTGAAAAAAATCCCGTTTCATCGTTCACCTCCGAACATCCGGTTGACCTGGAGCGTCAACTCGTCCACATACACGTTCAGATCGATGGTGGTCTGTCTGATCCGCGTGCTCAGGTAGTTGTAACCGAACAGGGCCGGGATGGCCACGATCAGGCCGAACACCGTGGTGGACAAAGCCGAGGCCACGCCCGGAGCGATGGCCATGATGTTGGCCTCGCCCGCTTCGGCCATGGCGGCGAAGGTGTTCATAACCCCCCAGACCGTACCCAGAAGGCCGAGAAAGGGCCCGCCGGAAATGGACATGGTCAGAACCGTCATCCAGTCGTTCATCCGAACGGTTTCATCGATCAGGCCCTTTTCCAGGCCGGACTTGAACTGCTCGATCTGGTGGGAGGACAAGGGAGCCGCCGTGTCACCCTTTCCCACCCAGGGTTCGAGAATATCCATCCCGGTATTGTAAATCCGGAGCAAAGACCCGTACTGGCCTTCCATGGCCCGGGCGGCGAAGAGGGTGCTGTCGTCCCGGCTTGACGTGGCCGATCGGAAAAAACGGTTTTCTTTGGTCATCATGTGAAAGGTGATGCCCTTGATCACGATCACGGCCCCGCTCATCACACCTAAGACCATCAGGATCACGATGATCAGCCAGCCGTCCAGGGTGATGTTTTTGAACACCGTGCCCAGGTAGAAAATCGGACTGCCGCCGCCCTCGTTCATCATTTCCTCACCCAAAGACAGGCAGGGGCGGTCCTGGCCCTGAATGGCGAAGTCCAGGCGGATCCGGTCGGCGGACAGCGCCGTTGAATAGAGCCTCAACTCATCCAGCTCGCCGGTGAAAAACCGGTCACCCTCAAGGGAGGCCCCCACGGCCATGTCGCCATTGAAGACGGGCAGTTTCTGATTGAGGTTCACCCAGTCGATGCGGATGCCGTCCACATGGATGGCGATGACGCCGTCCGGGCTGCCGGTCACGGCCACGGGATGCCAGGAGCCCGGAGACAGCCCGGCGGTTTTTTCCGTGCTGATCACCCGGCCGTCGGCCAGGGTCACCGTGCAATAGAGTTCGGCCTGGGCGATGGCGATGACGAGATCCGCCTGATCCCCTTTGCGTTCGAACAGCACCGCGTCCTCGAGAAAGGTGGGAATCTTCACCCAGGCGGACACCGTGAACCCCCCGGACATGTCCAGGGACGGATGGGACCTTATGACCATCTGATCGCTGAGGCCGTTGAAGGACAGCCCGTTGCCGATGACGCCGGGCAGGCCCTGGCCCCCGGAAAAACGGTCGACCGGTACGGAAAGCATCGAGCTGTCGGCGGGCAGTCCCCGGGATTCGGTAAAATGAAAAACCGCGGCGTCACTGCCGAAGGTGCCCCGGGCATCCCCGCCGCCCATGGCTTTTTTGTTGCCGTAATACATCCATAAATAATCGAGGCCCGAATTGCCGGAGACCCTGGGCAGACGCACCCAGGCGGCGCCGATTTCCCCCAGGCCGTCGTAACTGTCCAGATGATGGCTTAGCACCGTCTTGTCGTCGGCCATGACAAAGCGGATATCCTCACCGTTTTCCAGGGCATTGGTGAAATTCATGTTGCCCGGATGGAGCCGGACCAGAACCGGCACCTCGCTTAGGTTGCTCTGGATGTCCGCCCCCGAGGGGGTGGTGTCCAGGGTGATTTTTTTCCGATACTGGAAATCCTCGTTCCACCAGCCTTCCCCGGCGAAAACCACCGAACCCAAGGCCGGGATCAGGCATGCCGCCAAAAGGAGTCTCACAAGCCGCCCCACCGTTTTTTCAACACGTGTCCGTATCCGCATCATTCTCCTCATCCTTACAAATCATCCACATCAAAACCCATGAATTCCACCCGCAGCCATGTGGGGAGGAAGGTATCCGCCATGTTGTCCGCGCTTTCCGCGAACGCCTTGTTCACCGCCGCCAGAGCCGAGGCACTGTCGCTGATCTGGTTGGCCGCACCCAGGCTGCCGGCGCCGGTGATGGCGCCCAGATTCACACTGCTTTCCGATCCCATGGGAACGCCCACGGCCCCTTGGGAAAAACTGATGTTCTGCACGTTCAGAACCGTCCGGGCCCCCAGGTACACCGAGTTGCCCGCGATGCCCGCCTCCCCCGCGTCGATGATGCCCGTGGGAGCGAACAGGTATACGTCGCCCAGGTCGGCCTTGGCCAGGGGGCCTTCCAGGCCGTCGGGGTCGTAGGTGAGGGCCCTGATCCCGCTGCCCGAGGCCGCGGGAACGATGACCTCGTAAGGAACGCCGTTTTCATCCCACGCCACGCTCTTGGAGCCCGGACTGATTTCCGTGCGGGAGCCCCGGCCGGCGTTGATGTCGCCCAGATCGGCCCACAAGGTGATATCTCCGCCGTACCAGGTCATCAGACGGGATTCGTTGATGTTCATGTCGCCCACCGAAAAGACCCGGATATCGCCCCCGGCCTGGGTGTTGATGCCGTTACTGAGTTCGGATGTGTTGCCGATCACGGTCTGGCCCACGTTGATGTCCCCGGCGGCGATAACGGCGATGTCGCCCCCGCCGGCGGTGGCGATCCGGGACCGGATCATGTCGATGTCCCCGTCGGGGCGTGTGGCGTAATCCTCGCCCAGGGTCGCGATGAGCGTGTCCCTGGCCAGCGTCACATGATCGTCCACCTCGGTGTCATCCTCACCCAGGGCATCGGAATAGAGCTTACCCTCCTCACGCAGCACATCGAAGAAGGCGGAAAGCTCCCGGTCCGGATCGGTCAGGGCAAAGGGATCGTCGTAACCGCTGATCACCACCACGTCGCTGCCCGACGACGGCAGGTCTGTGTTTCGGACATTGCCCACCGAGACGATGCCGGTGGAGGTGCCCAGGTCGATGGAGCCCCCGGCCAGGACGGCCAGGGTCCCCGGCCCGGAAAGCTCGATGGCGGTATTGCTGCCGTATTTCGCGCCCAGGGCCGTGCCGAAGACGATGTCCCGGCCCGCTTTGACCAGAGTCCGGTCGCCCTCGTTCAGGTTCTGCCCGTCGAGCACCAGGTTCACCATATCCCGGCCCGCCGTGATTTCGGCCTGTTTGGGCAAAAACAGCGTGATGCTGTCGATATCCCCGCCGGCATCGATCCGTATGGGGGCGGTGTCGGTCAGATGGAGCCTGTCGGAGTTTGTGATGATGTTTCCAGTCAACAGGTTCCGACGCGCAAGAATGGCCGTATCACTCCGGGAATACATCGTTTCATAGACCTCGGCCATGGCGGTGTCAGCCATGTTGATTATCTTGCCGTATCCATCAATGCTGCCCCCGGCGGACAGACAGAGATTGCCGTCAGACGATGGAAACAAAGACAGGGTGCCGGTGATGTGAAGATCCCCCCCCGCATTCAAAGTCAATGAGGGAGGCAGCAGGTTTTCCATGCCGGCAATATTACCTGTTCGAAGGTCCACATAACCCGAGTCGCCGGAAAACGAGATGTCCCCCAAACCGCTCTGAACCGTTGCCGCCGAGGTTTCGGTGTAGCCGGGGTTCCAGTAGAGATAGCCCGAATTCGCCTCGTAAAAATCCACCAGGGACGGGCTGACCACGCTGCCCAGAATGATCCGGCCCTGGGCGTAAAGGTTCATGGTGCCGTCCATGAGTTCCAGGGTCTGGTCCGGATACCGGGCCAGGGTCCCGAAATTCCCGGCGCTGAACAAACGGCCCCTGCCTTCACTGACCAGGAAACGGCCGTTCAGGTCCCCCCCGGCCCGGACCGTCAGATCCCCCTCACCGAAGGCGCCGGTCTGGGCCGTGATGTTTCCGTCCGCCCAAAGGCTCACATCCCCCCCGGCCATGGTCAGAATCCCCGTGCTGGTCAAACTGCCGTCGCCGTAGTTGGCGGACCAGACCACCTCCCGGGTCCCGTCGCTTCGAAGGACCGGCGCGTTGTCGCCCCAGGTTCCCGTGGCCGGTGATCCCTCGATGTTTCCGGACGTTCTGATATGAATGTCCCCGCCGTTTGAATACAGAAAGGTCAGATCATGGCGGGAGGCTGCAACATAATCTGCGGGGATAGCCTCCGGAGCCTCACCGGTGGTCCGGATGGAGGCCCGGATGCCGCTTTGACGGTTCAGCCGGAGATCCCCGCCCACGGACAGGTCGATGTCACCGGTGCCGGTCTGGATGGCGCTGCCGGTCACAGACAGAGTGCCGCCCACCTTGCCTTCGATGTCGCCGTCAAAGGTCGCGATGGCGCAGTTCATGGGATTTTTCACCGAATAGGTCTGGGCCGCGCCGGTGCCCAGGACCGTGTCCAGACGACTTGCAAACCGGATATCGCCGCTTTCCGAATAGACCATGGCCCCGTTCGACACCGTCAGGGCGCCGTCCGCTCCGCTTTCTTTGACGGCAAGGTCATGGGCCGAAGACGCATCGGCCCCTGCAACCAGGGTGACATTCCAGGAATCGGGCGTGACGCCGGACACCAGGTCGGCCAAGGCCGTGGGATGGGACACAAGGCTCCGCGTGAGGGTCAGGTCCCCGTCGGCTTTGAGGGTCAGGGTGCCCACCTGGTCCGAAAAGGTGTTGAGGTCCATCAGGGCCGTCAGGTCCAAGTCCCCGTCGCTCTTTATCTCGATGCCGGGGGTAAAATGAAACAGGTCCGGGTCATCCAGGGTCAGGCCCGACAACAGACGGTCACAGGTGCCCGCCGCCGTCGCCGCGTTCATGTAGGCCTGGGTCCCGTCTCTCAGGGTTGATATCGCCGCCGCGTCCACGGTCTGGCAATGTTCGGTTGTCCGGGCCTCCACCGTCACCGCAGATGCCCCGGCGATGGTTCCGTCAAGGGCCATGGCCACCTCGTTGCCACCCGCCCGACTGGCGCTGAACGTGACCCGCCCCCCGTCATGGGCCTCGGACCCGCCAACGTCAATGGTCGCGCCGTCCGCAAAGGTAAGGTTACCCCGTCGGGCGGCCAGATTTACCGTGCCGCCGTCCCCGTCTGTTGCCATGGCCTTGAGCGTGCTTCCCGAATTCAGGTTCAGGTTCTCGCCCGCAAAAAGGCCGATGCCGCCTCCGGTTTCCCCGGAAGCATCGACGGTCACGCCGTTTCTGACGGTGATGTCGCCCTGGTCGGCCACCAGGGTCAGGTCACGGGCCGTGACATCTGAGGTCAGGTCCAGATGGCCGGTCCGGGACCGCAGGTAAACCGCCCCGTCCAGACCCGCCATGGACGAGATCAGGGCCGCCGCATCCGACGTCCCCAGCACGTCGACCCACAGGGACCCGCCGCCGCCCGTGACGACAAGATTCCCGGCCAGATCGGCCTGGCCTTCGGGGCTCCGGATGGTCAGGGACCCGGCCGAGCCGTCGGTTCCGGCCGAAACATCGATGGTCGCTCCGGCGTTGACGGACACCCTGCCATGGTCCGTTCCGAGTGACACCGCCCCGGCCGGAGCCGTTTCAGTGCCGGAAACATCGATGAGGCTGCCCGTCTCCAGGACGATGTTTTGCTCCGCCCCGCCCGTGGCGTCCATGGAAACGTGACCGGCCGGAAGGACAATGCGGCCCGTGTGGGTGATCGACCGGGCGGAAAAGGCCAGGTTTCCGCCCACGGAATCCACATGGCCCTCACCAGCTATGGAAGAAATCGAAAGTGCCCCGTTTCCAAGGGCCACACGGACATCGGGGGTTTTGTATAGGGTTTCGCCGTCTTCTCCGGTGACCCTGCTCAAGCCCCCGGTGATCACGGGGGCTTTCAGGTCAAGATTACCGTCGCCGATCGACAGGGTCCCCTGGCCTTCCATGGTCAGGGTGTCCCCGGCTGAAAGAATGGTCTTCGTAACCCCGGACACGGCCAGGGTCCGGGACACGCCGGTTTCATCGGCGCCGGCCGCCCGGGGCGCAAAGGCCACGGTCAGGTCCGTCCGACCTTGGAGGGTGAGTTCTCCTTCCGGATCACCGGCCACGGGAAAAAGAGCCCCGGGTTCGGCGGACCCGCTGTTCCTCACGGTCAGGCTGTCGGCGCTGATCAGGGTCTCCGTCCCGGCGCCGACCGGGCCGTCGATGACCGACAGGGTCGCGGTGTCAAGCAGCAGAGACCGTTGTCCGTGAAGGGCCAGGCCGCGATCCAGGGTCATGTCGCTTCGGCTCAGAAATTCCAGGGAGTGGCTCCCGCTGATCATGGTCCAGAGACTCTCGTCCACGGTGAGGCCGACGGGCCCCGTGCCGTTCTCCGATCCTTGGGCAATAAAGGCAATCGCGTCGCTTTCGAGGGTAAGGGTTCCAGAATCCACCCCGATGGTGCCGTCGATGTCCATGGAGGCTCCGGACAGGGTCAGGTGCTCCCCGGCCGTCACGCTGGCCCCCGTTTCCACTGCCAGATGGCCGTCCTCCGTGAGGAGGCTGACGGTCCCGGTCCCGTCATGGCCCGAGTCGATGGCCGCCCCGGCTTCGACGGTGATCAGGTCCCGGGCCGCAAGGGTCAGGTTCTCCACGGACACAAGGCTGTTTTCGGTGACCCGGACGCTCTCGGTGCTCTGGCCGTGGCCCAGGGTCACATCGGTGAAGCCGGACCCGGACAGGCTGTCCGCGTCCACCACCAGGGTGCCGGTCAGGTCCTCCAGGTCCGCCCGGCCCACAATGACCCGGGTTCCGGAAAGGGATACGGAACCGCCCTTGCCGTCGGCCGCGCCCCAACCGTTCAGGGTGGCCGAAAGAAGATTGGTGGCGGCCAGGATGGACAGAATTCCGGCGTCGTCGACCGTCCGTTCGGCGTAGGAGTAGTTCCCCTCTTTCAGCACATCGGCGGCGCTGCGGACCTCGAAGAGTCTGGCCTGGCTGCCGTGGCCGATCTGTCCTTCGGCGGAATCATATCCCACCGCAACCTGATAGCCTTCAGAGGTGGTCTGACATGCCGACAAAGACGCGGCCGGACCCAGATCCCGGATCACCAGGGCCCCGTCGGCAAAGGCATATTCCTCGCCCACGACCACGTAATAGCCGGCACGGACCCCGTCACGGCCCGACAGGTAAACCCGCTCGCCGGGTGAGGACACCTCGGCCTCGGGCATCAGGACCCGGGCGCCTGTCGCTGTGAGGGGGTCCACCGACCCCTCCACGGCCTGTTGAAACAGATAGGTGAAAAGGGCTCCGCCGCCGGACACGTCGAGGCGCGAGCCCTCCTCCGAGCGGACCGTCTCGCCGGTTATTGTGATGCTGCGTTCGGGCAGTTCTTCCAGTGCCTGTTCCTCAAAGGCCAGGCCTTCCCGATCGATCACCCTGGGATGCTTTTTCCAGACCATGGTGTCCGGGTCATAGGTGCCGTAGTACACCGGCTGATCCCCGCCCGTCTCGATGACGCTGCCGCTCTCGAGGGTGATGCTGCGGGCCGTCCGGGTCCCATCGATGCCGCGCAGAACGATCTCGCCCATGGGGGCCGAAAAAACACCGCCGTGGACAATGTCTTCGGCTTCCACGACAAGGCGGCCGCCGGCCGAATACAGCGCCCCGTCGTGGGGATCGTCGCCCCGGTTCGTGGCGAGGGTCCGGTCGCTGTGAAAGATGAACTCCGAGGCGGTGGTCGGACTGATCCGGGAGGCCACAAGGGTCAGGTCCCCGTTCACGGTAAATTCGCCGTAGTATCCTGAGGAAAACCCAGGTGGCAGGTTCTGGATGTAACTCCGGTCCTGGGCAAGAATATCCCGGTCCGCCCTGAGTGTCACGGATTCAAAGCCAGAGACGAGCATCCGTCCGTCGATGTCCAGGTACCCGTCCGAGGAAAGGGTCAGGGAGGCGCCTTCCGTCACCGCCATGCGCGGATCGGTATTGGCAACGATGCGGCTGTTGACCAGATGGACGGCATTGGCGGACAGATCGACCCGTTGCCCTGCCTCGCCCGACGCCCGGATCTCCGGCGTGTCCAGGGTGAGAACCCGGCCCGCATCCAGATCGACAGGACCTGTGAATGTCAACGAATGGTCGCTTCCCAGTGACAGGGCGTCGAACCCGCCGGCAAGAAAAGCATCGATCATGGTTTCCGAAAGGGCAAGGCCTTCAGCCGTGTGGGTTTTCCGGATCGACAGATCGCCGCCGCTCACCCCGTCGATACCGGCATTCTCCGCCCGAAGGGTCCCCGCAAGGGTCGTCTGGCCTTCTCCGTCCTCGGCCCGAAAAAAGGAGATCGACACGGACCCGGGATTGGCCGCCACGGTCCGGCGCACAGTCCGTCCCTCTTCGTCCGTCAGCACACGGACGGCGGTGTCCGTTGCGGACACATCCACCAGGGCACCCTCGTTCATCTGAAGCATCCCGGCGGATTCGATCACGATGCTCCCGCCGTCCAGGGGGAGATACGCCACAGCCCCGTCATCTTCGGCAACACTGTCGTCGGGGGCCAGATACCCCCGGGCCAGCATGCGGGCCGTGGGGCCCAACAGCAATTCCATATCCGTTCTGGACGAACTCACCGTGATGGTCCCGGCCGGGGCCTCCAGGGTCCCATGGATCGCCACACCGGGGCCTTTAACGGTGATGGTTCCCGATGGCGCTGAGGTTATTTTACTGTTTTCGGCAATAGCCACCTTTGTTTCAGCCACCTCATTTGCGAATCCGTCAACCAGCGGTGCACCGATCGGATGCGATCGGGAAAAAACATCCTCCTCTGATTTCTGTCCCGCCTTAAGTATGATTGACGTTTTTCCGAGTTCATCGGCCGAGACCTCTACAAAATTCCCAACGGAATCAGCAAATGCGGCATCCCGGCCGGAAAGAGGCGGGGCCGCCTTGATGTGCGGGACGCCAAGCGCAACGCCGCTCGCAACGGTCAGATCGAAAAAGCTCCTCAACACCAGTTCGGCGGCTCCGGTCTGATCCAGACGGTTGTCGTCCAGGATCAGCCCCTGGGCAGCGTCCCCGAGCAGATCATCCCGGCCAAAGGTTTCGGGCAGCGGGGCACGGATGTCCTCGGGAACCACGGTCACGGTTTCCGCGATCAGTTCAATCGTCCCGCCATGTTGTCCTTCCATGGACCAGGCCCGCAGGTCCCCGTCGAGAATCAGGTTGGCGCCCATGAGACGAATCATCCCCGCATCCCCGGCGCTAAGATCGCCGTTTGCACCAATCTCATAGCCCCCGCTCACATCGAGGACGCTCCCCTCCCGAAGAATCACGCCCTCGCCGCTGTGGCCATCGCTGTCCAGGGTTGTTTCCTCGAGTGTGATGGAACCGCCCGTGACCCGGGCCGATTGATACGCCTCGCCCGTGGATCTGGCCAGGGCGTTGTTCACCGTCTCACCGGCGGTGGTCAGCACGGCATGGTCCCCCACATAGATCCGCTCCGGGCCGATAAGATCCGTTGGGACATAATCAGGACTCGCCTCGTTTGATGAAGCGTTGTTGATCGTCCACATATGAATCGTTCCTGCGGGAACGTTTACCGTGCCGTCCACGGAGATGGTACGGGCACTCGCCTTAAACTCACTTCCGGTTAAGGCCGGCCCGGATGAATCCAGTGTGATCTCGGCCCCGGCTTCGATATCGATGGCGGTGAGGGCATTCAAGGAAAGCACCGACAGTCCGGCCTGGGAAAGCGTTTCCGAAGGCAGCAGGGTCTTGTAAATGGCGTGGCCGTCGGTGGCGTAATCGGACACAAGGGCCTCCGGCAGGGACGAATCCGCGTCGAAGTCCGCAGGGAGGGGGGCCGCGTCCGGGGTAACCACGATCTGGCTGGTGCCCTGCTCGATCCGGAACTCACCCCCGGCCGGCTGGTCAACCCCGGCGGCGATCTGCCGCATCAGCTCATCTTCGGGATCGCCGATGTCGGTCTGGTAAAACCCCGGCAGGGTGGTGCCGTCCAGGTCCCCGTCAAGGACGATGGTGCGGGCCTTCATGGTCAACAGGCCCGCGTCGGCTCCGGTATGATAATCCCGGATAAAGGTCCGGACCGGTGCGGCCCCGCCGGTGTAAAGGCCGGAAAAACGCTCGGTGATGCCGTACCGGGCGTAGGTCTTTTCATAAGACCCCAGGATGCTGTCGTAGCTCCGGGTATCAGGGGCCTCGCTGATGGAAAAGGCCCGGCCGCCGGAGGCCAGCCAGGTGGTGTCCACGAATCCCGACTCATGGTGGGCGCTGCCTCCGGAAAAATCGAGCGACGCGCCTTCCCGGACGATGATATCGCCGTCCGGGGCCGCCAGAGTGATCTGCCCGCCGCTGACGGCCGCTTCGGCGGCGGTCTTGAATTCCTTGTCAAGATGGCCGGACACGTCACCGATGGCGGACCCGTCCTCCCGGACAAAGGCAATCTCCTCGCCCCGCAGAATGCCGTCTTTCTGGTGCTGTTCGTCTTTAAGTTCCACGCTGTTCAACGTGGCGGTGACCAGGCTGTCCGACGCGTCCTGATCCGCCGTGACCCCGGCCACGTCGATTCGGCTTCGATCGCCCAGGTAAATCCGGTCACCGGCCGTGAGTTCCACCTTGCCGGCGGGACTGACCAGGGTTCCCTGGTGCTCGATGACGTTTCCCGCCGTGAGGGTTATCCTGCCCTGATCGAATTTGAACGAGTCATGGACCTCCTCGTCGGAATCGCTGATCAGGTTCAGGGTCCGGCTGTCTTCGCCGGTGATGATGCGATCCGTGGCTTTGAGGATGATCTCGCCGTCTTTTTTGATGGCGGTGACGGACCGCACCAGGCCCTGCTGGTTCACACAGGAGCCGTACATCTCGATTTTGCCGAGGTTTGAGCTGATCCGACCTTCGGCCTCGTTGAGGACCACGTTGTCCGTCGGGCTGTCCGAGGTCACGTCCACCGTGTCGACCAGCGTCTTTCCGTCATTCGAAACCTCCTGAAGAAAGGACATCTCCCTGCCCGCGGCCAGAACGATTCGGCCCACCGGGGCCTCGATGCTGCCCGAATTGACCACATGGGGGGACAAGAGATAAACGCAGCCGTTCACGTCGGTCTCGATGGCGCCCCGGTTTTCCACAATGGCATCGGCGGCGGTGGGACCCAGGCCGTCCGCGCCCTGGGATGTGAAGGCAATGGTGCGGCTCAAGAAATCGTTCTCGTCCATGGATAGGGAAGAAGCCACCAGGGAATGGACGTTGATCCGTGCGCCCTCGCTGAACAGCATGCCGTTGGGATTGATCAGGTACACGGCCCCGTCGGCGGTGAGGGAGCCGTAAATCCGGCTGGGGTTCTGGTCGTGAATCCGGTTCAGAACCGACCATGCCGCGTGGCCCTGCTGGTCGAAACGGGTATGGGCCGCGGCACCGATGTCGAAGCTTTCCCAGTCGATCACCGCGTGGTCCGCACTCTGGTGAACCACCAGTTCGGTTTCGGTGGCCTGGGACAGGGTGGCGTTCCGGACCACGTTCCGGACCACAGGAAGGGCCGTCACCGACGGAGGCACCAGCCCGGCGGCATCCTTGCCGTAATAGCCCGGAATCACCGGCTGACCGGCGCCCAGGGCAACCGGGGTGTAAAAGCCCGTCTGCACGGCGACCATCAGAAGGGCCAGCCCCTTTCGCCATCTGTCCTTACCACGACCGAATCTCATGCGCTCACTCCGATCTTTTGTGTTTATTCCGTCTTTTCATGACGGCATCGTAAAATGACAATGTTTGGACGGCTTCGAAAAATGTTCGAGATCAAGGCTTGCGAATCCGCAAGGAATGAGGCGTACTAAAAGGTACGCCGCAGTGACGAGGGATGACGCGTAACACAGATATCGGATGTTTTTCGAAGCCGTCACTTAAAACGTGCCCTTGATCCTGAAATACCCCCGACTGTCCCCGGCCCGGGTCTCTCCGTTGGTGGAAAGGGCCTGGCCCCAGTCGAAGCCGTAGGCCAGGTACCGGGTCAAATAGCCCCGGACGCCCACACCCGCGCCCTGGAGGTCGGTGGATCGGTCTTCGCCGGGCAGGGGGTTCCGGATGGTCTGGTACACACCGTCGTAAAACACATAGGGACGGCATTTGTACCGGGACGGCCTGTTGTCGTCATCCTCCTTTTTCGAGAACAGCCTCACCAAATCCGGCAGGGCCCATTCCACTGAAACAAGGCCCGCATTGTCACCGGCCGATTCGCTTTCGAGATACCCCCGGACGCTTTCCATGCCGCCTGCCGAATACTGCTCGTTGGACACCAGGGGCTGGTCCGCAATCTGACCGTCCAGCCGGACATTGAGGCCGAAACCCCAGGGAAGCCCGGCCGCGTGTTCCAGACCCAGCTTGAAAACAATGGGGTTGCCCCGAGCCTTGAAACGTTTGTTTTCGTATTCCCCGACGTCCATGGCGACCCCACGGGGGACCAGGGTAAGACCGGCCGTGGCCGTGGTCTTGGACGATCCTTCGAGGCGGGCGGCCTGATACACAAAGGACAGGGGCACATAAGACACGGGCGTCACATCGACCCCGGCGTCTTCGCCGCCAAAAGACAGCGCGTCTTCGAATCGTTTGTAGTCCAGGCCCAGGGTCACGTTGTGGGTGAAGGTCTCTGACCCTTCAAGCGGCATGACGTATCGAACGCCGACCATGACCCCCTTCCCCTTGACCGAAAACCCCTCTCCGAAGGCCACCCGGCTGTCCGACAACACCCCGTAGGAGGCCAGCAGATGCCTGTAGTTCCATGGGGCATGGATCAGATAGGACACGGACAGGGCCATGACCTCTTCAGTTTCTTCCGGCGCGGTCTGACACTGGATGGAAAAGGAATGCTCCCGCTGCCAGAGGTTGTCGTAATGAATCACCCCGTTGACCCGAATATCCGAGGTGTTGGCCGAGGCCCGGTTGTTGACCTCCAGGCTGCCGTGCAGTGGCAGCTTGTCGGTGACGGTCAGTTCCACGTCAACGGTGCCGGGCTCCCTTCCCGGAATCAAAACGGGTTTGACCTTCAGATCCGGATTCATGTTGGCACGGTGAAGCTGCTTTTTCGCTTCAGGCAGATACAGCACCTCGCCCGGGGCAAAAATCGGCAGGTCTCGGGCGATCTTGCCCATGGTGAAATACCGGTTGCCCGTGATCCGGACCCGCCGGATGCGACCCTCGACCACCGTGAGGTCCACCACCCCGTCCTCGACGCTCTGCTCGGGAATATTGACCAGCACCGTGGGGTAGCCCGCCTCCCGGAATCGCTGCTCGACGGCCATCCGCATTTTTTCCACATCCTCCGCCGTTTTCCCCGGTCCGATGAAGGCCCCTGTCACCGCGTCGATCTCGGCGCCGTCTAAAAGGGTGCTCCCCGTCACACGAACCTCGTCGATGTCGAATCGAAGATCTTCGGCTCCGGTATCACCAAAGGCCGGAACAAACCATACCGAACACAGCAGCCAGACCCACACGCCGATCACGGCCCGCACACGCCCCATTGTCATCACCGCCGTGTTCCTTTCACTCATCACAGTGGCCAGACCCCGGTTCCGCGGTCTCGCCGCCGTAAACCGTCATGCCCGCCAAACGATCGTCATGCCACATGAGAAGCTCCTGCCGGAGCCGTCCGGGATCACGGAATCCCTTGAGCTCCCGGTAAATGGTCTGGTCCGGATTGAGAAGGACGGTCATGGGAAAACCCTCCTGTCCGAACAGCTCCTTGATGTCCGTCCGGACACCGGAATTGACCGACACCCAGACAAAATCCTCCGACAGGCTTTGGAGCCTGGGATCGGGGAACACCCCTTTTTCCATGCGCTCGCACCAGGGACAGCCCTCGCGGTAGAGAAACAAGACCATGGGCCGCTGTTCGGCCATGGACAGGGCCACCCCCTCGTCGTAATCACGGGTCCATTCGATGGACCGGCCGTGAAGGGCCGAGGCCTTGATCAGGGAATCGATGGTAAGATCCATGAAAAGGGTCTTGCCGGCCAGGGGGGGATTGAAATCCACGGTGAAATGGGTGTCGTCCACGGCCGTGATCCGTCCGCTCATCCCCCCGGTTTCAAAGGGGGCGCCCACGGTCGGTGTGAGTTCGAGCACGATGTCATCCCCTTCTCTCATGATCCGGGTCCGGCCGAGGGTGTCGGTCACCGTCTTTTCCTCTGTGATGTCCGAATCGATGTACACCTGATCGTCCCTCACACCACGGACCGTGGACATAAAATAGGGCGTGACCGGAATGGCGACGCCGGGCGCAGGTTCGGTTTTGAACTGACGCCTGAAATCGGCAAGGGCCATGCTCATGAACGCCGGCATGTCCCGCTTCCGGGTAAACCGCTTGATGTTGTCGGGGGCCACGGGAAGTCCGCCATTTTCCGGGGTCAGCACAATCCGCCGTGATTCGCCGGGTTTCATGCCGATGACCTGGTCGGAAATATCCATATGTTTCTCGCCGGTTCCCACCATCACGGGGTCGGGATAATAATAGATGACCCCGCTGTCCCCCAGCCGCCCGTGGCGCTCGGCCGCCTCCCTCACATTGGTCCGGATCAGGGTGCCATCGTCGAGGGTGAGGACGTAGGTGATGGCGGCAAGGTCCCCGGTCTGGACCAATTCCGGATCTTCCCCGGGCCACACATCGATGCTGGCCTGGCCCGTGTCCCGGACCTTATTAAAGGCGGTTTCCAGTTGGCGGTTCATGTCCCCGGCCTGGGGGGGACGGGGCTCGGCGGCCCGGTCTGCGGACCTGGCCGTACAGCTCACGCACAAAAGGCCTGAAAGGACAAGGCCGATGCCGCCCACCCAGCGTTTAAGCATATCTCGTATCATGGGTTTTCTCCTTGGGGTGATCGAACGGAGACAATCTCCACATCACAGGTCAGGGTTTTTCCTCCGAAGGGGTGACCGTAATCGATGACGAACCGGTCATCCCCGACCCGGACAATCTGCCCGAGGAGGGAGGCCATCTTCACCGGCCGGCCGGCCCGGGCGTCGATGTCGACGATGTAGTGTTCACCGTCCGGGTCATGGGACAGCCGCCCAGGCCCGAAGGGCATGGGCAGGGTGTCTCCGTCGGTAAACTCGAAGGTGAAGGTGACCTGGTCCGGGGTCACGGCGATGATCCGGGTTTTGAGGGGGCCCATGGACGGGCCGTCCATGCCGGGTTCGGGTTCGCGGCCCAGTTGTTTGGTAAAGGGAATCCGGCCCACGGTCCGGGTCAGGGGGTAGCGCCGCTGAAGGGTCAGGGCCAGGTAGCGGTCCTCGTCGGTGAGACCGTCGGGGGCCGCGCTGTCAAGGGTCAGGGTCTGTTTTCCGTCTGGTGTCATCCCCGGAAGCCGAACCGCCACGCGGGCCTTCAACTCACCTGCGAAGGTTTTCAGCTTTCCTTCCAGGGGGCCGGGGTCGTCGCTTCCCGCCGTCAGCACCTGGGGCCCGGGGCCCGCCGGGCCGAAAAAAAGGGAAGCCGGGTCCGGCTGTTCCTCAGTTCGCTCCGGAACAGCATGAGTGTCATACAAAAGCTGCCCCTCGTCGGTCATGCAGGTCAGGTGGACCTCGACACGGTCCCCGGGCCTGATGGTTTTTCCCTTTCCCAAGGTGGCGCAGCCGGAAAGCCAGGCAAGGCCCAGAACAACGAGCAAGCCAAAGGCCGCCTTCGTTCTCACGTATCGTTTCATAGCCATCCCATTCATTGCGGTTTCAGGGTGATACCGGGACTGGCCCGGCTTTGGAATGTGGTAATCTGCCACGGGTTTGTAAGGCATATGTTAGGCGGGGGTTTTGTTTTGATGAGATCGAAAGGGCCGGTTCCGGAAAAAAAATGGGGGGCCTCCCATGAATGGAAAGCCCCCCGGCACATTCACACGCGTTTGTTACCGATCAGGTCTTACTTAAAGGTGGGATAAGCCGTATCCGTGGCTTTGGTCACCTTCATCTCGTCTTCGGCAGCCCAGTAGGGTGCCCGGGAAGCGGGCATGTTGGCCGGGTTGGAAGCATAGGTGTTCAGGTCGGCCACCAGGTCAGCAATCTCTGCGGGTTCGCTTTTGCTGCTGTACAGCCACTGATTTGACCAGAAATCGTACTGACCGTTCACGATGTTTTCCTTGGCGGCGGACACGCCCATCCAGTCCATGGCCTTCACGCCGGAAGCGCTGGCATCGGCATCGGCATAGCCCACGGCCCCGTCGGCGCTGGTGATGCAGGCCATTTCATCACCGGAGCCGGAGTTGAACCAAACTACCGGGGAGAAACCGAATGTATGAAGGAAATCAGTGGGTCGGACCTGAGACTGAAGAAGTCCAACATCACCCCTCATGACTGCGGCATCCAATGTGGCGTGTGTACCGGAACCGGCATGACGGAGGCAAACCACGATGGGCAGTGAACCTTCAGCACCAAACTCGTTCCAGTTGAGTACCTGACCGCTGAAAATGGAGGTGGCCATCAGACGGGTCATGTTGTCAAAGGGAACGTTCTCATTGGCGAAGAATCCGAAGGGAACCACGATGGGGCGGTAGGCGTAATAGTCATCGAGATCGATGGTGAAACCGGAGATATCGCGGTTGGTGGGGGCACCGCCATTGGGTCCCAGAAGGTCGCCGTTGCTTTTCTGGTTGAAGGTCTCGGCGGCCACGTCG
Organism: Desulfatiferula olefinivorans; assembly: GCF_054657895.1. Lineage (NCBI taxonomy): Bacteria > Pseudomonadati > Thermodesulfobacteriota > Desulfobacteria > Desulfobacterales > Desulfobacteraceae > Desulfatiferula > Desulfatiferula olefinivorans. The sequence continues at coordinate 53,353 of NZ_BAAHXV010000007.1, forward strand.
GAGGCTCCGATGATGACGTCCTTGGGAACCACGCCGTTAACGGTGCCTTCAGCACCCACGGTACCCCAGGTGGTGTTGGTTTCGTCGGCCATCAGACGTTCACCGAGATCGCAGCCGGCAGCGGCGTCAGCAGAAGGGATATAGTCGTTGTTGTCCTGAACAGCCATGACGCCGTCGTAGGAGGCATTGTCCGTGTACCGGATAAAATAGTCATGGCCGTCGCCGTTGATGCCGTCGCCGGTCACACCGTTCACGCCCACGCTACCGGCGCACCAGGCGATACCGTGGTTTTTGCCGTTGATCTTGGCTTTGGCCACACGAATGTCGGCTCCGTCGCAGCCCTGGGCCGCCAGGAATTCCGGAGCCGCACTGGTCCAGAATTTGTACTGGGCTGAGGCACCATAAATATTAACGTTGTATTCGGCCGCGTTGGCGGCGGTGACCATGGCCATGAGGCAGGTGCCTGCAACGGCGGATTTTACGATTTTGCGTACCATTGTTCTACTCTCCTGTTGTTTTTGTTCGTTAGACCTACTTATTCGCGTCGTCCTGATGACGACCGGGTTTTCCATCGTATGATCGTGGGATGATCACGGGTTCCCGCCGCAGCCTTCGCATTCCTTTCATTGGGTTCATAACCCCTGCCCTTGGCGGCGTGCCTGAATCGCTAGCCCCGGCCGGTGTGAGCCGGATCATCCCGGTGTGACCGTTTGGCTTATCCGTTCAATCAGGCGTTCTTTCTGCGGATGCCGATCATGCCCAGAAGACCTGAGCTGAGAAGAATCAGGGAACCGGGCAGGGGCACTTCGGGGGTGGTGCCGGGGTTGAGCAGAACACCGCCGTCAGCCATGATACGGATTACGGCATTGGGAGCATTCCCACCAGCAAGGCCGGCTTGGTTATTGAACAAATCGTAAGCATAAAGATTCAAATCAGCATAGCCGAGGGTTTCCAGTGTGGCCAAGTTAACTTCTGAACGATAATTCCCAGAACCATTAAGAGCAGCGAAAGTCCCGGGGGCATTTGATGCTCTATTGAGCTTGTTATCGTAAGAATTGATGTCAGTTGAAGCAATCACAGCATACTGTTCGCCAAAATTACTGTCCCCATAACCAGTCAAACCAGTGTCAGCAGTTGCAGCGAAAAAATTCATGACCATATTCGTAGAAGGCGCAGGTGAAATTGTTTCAGTCATAGCCATATACATCTGATACGTATTTGTCGCGGTGTTCATCAATCCACCCCAAGCCGCTGCGCTCAGATCGCTCCAACTGTCCACGTTGTCACCAAATTTGTCCAGAGTAACGGTACCGGCCTGTGCCAGAACCACATTAGATGCCGTGTTCTGAGAAAGGGCAAGGGCGTCACCCAGATCCACGCCAAGATCCATGTCATTTTCATTGTACACGCTGAGAATCAGCTTGCCTTGTTCAAAATAGGCGAAAGCCGGGCCACTGAAGGCGGTGACGGTCAGAAGCATGGTCAAACCTAACAAGATTTTTTTCATGGTCGTTCTCCTTTTTTCTAATCAAATCAAAGTGTGTTTATCAATTTACAAGCCAATATACAGAAGCGTTTTCTTTTACGTGAACTGAGTTGTGTTATCATGACTCCACCCTGGCCTTGCCAGGGATGTGTTTTTTGATTCCGGGCGGCTTATGCCGTTTGCTCGCTCTATCGCACCACCTCCTTCCTGTTCTGCTCCGGGCAAGAAAAAAAGCCCGAAACGGGACCGTATCGAGGGTCCGGTTCCGGGCTTCCTGGTGCTTGAATCAAGTCATCGAAGTACCCGTTTAATTTTTTTATGGAATTCCGGCCCGAGGGAGTGACCGGCTGCCATGTCGCTTTGTTGGGACCGAATTTAGTGGGGCCGTGTTTGGAAAATGTGAGCGTAAAGATAAGATTGTGTTAATGATCTCGGGGAAAAAAAGGCAGGGCCGAGGCCCTGCCTTTTTCAAACAAAACCCGAAGAGGAGGTCAGGCTTTGGAGATGATTTTCTTTCGGCCGAAACCGGCAAAGCCCACCAGGCCCATGCCCAGAAGAATCATGGTGGCGGGTTCGGGAACCGGGGCGGCCTCGTTGTAGGCCACGGTCAGATGGGATATGGCCGGCTGATTTTTTTCTTTGGGGGTCAACAGATGGGACGTGGTCCATCTTCCTTCGGTCATGACGGGATCGAGATAATACACGGCATATTCGCCGGCACCCTTGACCACGAAAAAGGATACACCTGTCAAGGAATCGGAGGCCGTGAGGGACCAGGTTCCCGTTTTTTGGTCGTCGTCAGCCTGAACGGTCAGAGCCCCTGTGGACGAGGAGTCGTCTTTTCCCGTTGTCATGGAATAGTCCGGTACCGATCGATCAAGATAATAAGCGAGCAGGCCCCGCAACGACTCGTAACCCTGAACGGCATCATTCCCTTCAACGGTACCAATATAATATCCGCTCCAGCTCACTCCCGCATACCCTCCGAAGGCTGTGCTGTAATTCCCTGCAGTCGCGCGGTTATACACCTTATATCCATTGATTTCTTTGACCTGTCCATCGTTATTTATCAGCGGCAAGGCGTCAACGCGGATACACAGGCCCGCGAGCATGAGTAAAATAAAAACCGCTTCTTTTTTCATGACAACTCCTTGTTGTAACAGACCGAATCATCGCCTCACCGGGTCCTCCCGGCATGATGGGTAACAATGTCATCGATTGTTTGCATAAAGCAGACCACCTTTCAAAACTTCTATATAATGACAAATACAAATAAAAACAGATAATTGAATATTTTTAAAACCTACCGGCCGGTCAAATTGTAAAACAAACTTCACAGCCCGATATGGAAATGCATGTCCCATGATGTAACATTTGACAAACCGAATCCTCCCGTGATATTGGTTGGGCCAATTAAACGATTAAGGAAGCATCATGACCAGACGGCTGCACGAACAGATTGTGGAGATCATCGGGGGGATGATTGAATCGGGCGACCTTTCCGGGGGGGACAGACTCCCTCCGGAAAGGAAGCTTGCCGACACCTATCAGGTGTCCCGGAACACGGTCCGGGAAGCCATCAAGACCCTCACTGAAAAAAAGATCCTGTACAGCATTGTGGGCTCCGGCACCTACGTGGCCGAGGCGGCCCGCGACATTCTCCGAACGTCCATCGACGAGGCCCTCGAACAGAAAAAGCACCGGATCAGCGATATTTTCGAGCTCCGACGTATCCTTGAACCCCAGATCGCGGCCCTGGCGGCCCAGCGTGTCGGCCCGGACGACATCACGGCCCTGGCTGACACCCTCTCCATGCAGGAAAAGGCCCTCAGGCGGAATGAAAGTACCCGGGAATGGGACGAGCGGTTTCACCGGCTTCTTGCCCGGGCCACGGGCAACACGGTCTTGCTGCATGTTTACGAAAAGCTTCAGGACCTGTTCTTCGAAAGCCGGGCCGACGACCTTCAGAGCCAGGAGCGCAAAAACGTGTCCCTGGCCCTTCACCGTGCCATCTTCGAGGCGGTCCGCGACGGAGAGCCGGACAAGGCCGCCCGAAAAATGAACAGGCACATGACCCGGATCCAGAAGACCATGGACCGAATCAAAGAAAAAAAACAGCGGCAGAAATAAGGATACATCATGACGTGGATTGCATCATACGTGGCTTTAGGGGCCGTGGCCGGAGTGCTGGCCGGGCTTCTGGGCATCGGCGGGGGGCTTGTTATCGTTCCCTTCCTGACCTTCATGTTCACGGCCCAGGGGTTCGCCCCGGACTACATCGTCCACATGGCCCTGGGAACCTCCCTTGCCAGCATCATCTTCACCTCGATGTCCAGCGTCAGGGCTCATCATAAACGGGGCGCCGTTGTCTGGCCCGTGGTGTTCCGAATCACGCCGGGCATCATCGCCGGATCCCTTTTCGGAACCGTCTTGGCGGCCCAGCTGTCCACCGCCGTGCTCAAAGGGTTTTTCAGCGCCTTTTTATATTACGTGGCCACTCAGATGCTGATCGGCATCAAGCCCAAACCCTCGCGGTCCACCCCGAAAACCGCCGGCATGTTCGCCGCCGGGGGGACCATCGGCATCTTTTCCAGCCTCGCGGGTATCGGCGGCGGCACCCTGACCGTGCCCTTCCTCGTCTGGTGCAACACCGTCATGCACCAGGCCATCGGCACGGCCGCAGCGGTGGGGTTTCCCATCGCCATCGCGGGCACGGCGGGTTACATCGCAAACGGCCTTTCCGTGGCCGAGGCTCTGCCGGGCAACACCCTGGGTTTCATTCATCTGACGGCGCTTGCGGGCATCGTGGCGGCCAGTGTACTCACCGCCCCGATCGGCGCATGGCTGGCCCACCGCCTGCCCGTGGACAAACTCAAGAAAATATTCGCCTGCCTTTTGTACCTTCTGGCCACGCGGATGCTGGTATCCCTGTTTTAAGGGCTTCGAAACGTCCGATCTCTGCCTTGCGCGTCATCCCTCGGTCTTCGCAAGCCTTGATTCTAACATTATACGAAGCCGTCTTAATCACTCCAGCCGCAGATAATCCAGGAACAGCTCTTTTTTTTCAGGAGGATCGACCAGGAAAAACACCAGGGCATAGATGGTCCCAAGGTCAAGCGGTCGGCCCGACGGGGTTTTCAGGCTGTGGAGGTCAAAGCGGAGATGGTTCAGGCCGGGGGACAGGACCTGACTGCCGTTGAAGCGGTCCGCGTAGTCCGGGGCGTCGGGCCGGTCGTCGATGCGCACCGCAAAGCGGAGCTCGCCCTGGGATGGGGGGTTGTATACATCAAGGGCCAGGGTGTCGAAGCGCCGCCAGTTTCGGGGCATGGTTTTGATCGATGTTCCCGGATAGGCTGACGGATAAAAACCGATGTTAAGGGCGCACGTGCCATGGCTTGCATGGTCCTGTGACAGGGCAAAAAGGGTCCGGCATTTCCAGTGAAGAGCCGACAGGTCCGCATCGGTTTCAAAATCGTTGATGATCAGGGGGCCGGACGGCTCACGGCATCCTCCGCAGATCGGAACCGCCGGAAGCAGCAACAAAAGACAGGCCAGCGATAATCGGTTCATGCTTCTCCCCCGCATCAGAAAATAAATACCGTGATTTCCGGTCGACAGAACAGCCGAAAAGGCAGATGGCTGGTGCCCAGCCCCCGGCTCACGTACAGGCGATGATCGCCCCGACGATACATGCCCTTGTTGTACCGGGCGTTCTTCTCATAACCCAGAAACCGCCAGACCCGGGCCGGAAGATAGAGCTGGCCGCCGTGGGTGTCGCCGGCCAGCATCAACACAGCCCCCTCATCGCCGAGCATGTCGAACAAAAGGGGGTCGTGACTCAAAACGATCAGCGGCCCGTCTCCTTGATATTTTCTGATAAACGTTCGGAGGTCGTCGTCACCGTCCGAGCCGTCCAGGCCGACTAAAGCAAGTGTGTTTCCGCCAACGGAGATATCGGCCCGCTGATTTTTGAGCATCCGCACCCCATGGGCCCGGGTCGGCTCGCCGGTTCCCGGTGCGTGGCAGAACAGGCAGCCGGCACGGGAATCGCTGTAATCATAATCCCCCATGACGCCGAAGACCCCCAGCGGAGCGTCAAGACGGGACAGAAAGGAAAGGGCCGGGGCCACATCCCCCTTCCAGGGGATGTAGTCACCGGTCAGCACGATCAGGTCGGGAGAAAGGTCTTTGACAATGGCCAGAACCTTTTGTTCCCGATAGCCCGACCGGGCCATGTGAAGGTCGCTCAGGTGAACCAGGGTTTTCCCCCGGAGCACACCTTCAAGTGCGCTTGACGGCATGGTCACCCGGGTCACCTCAGGATGAAAGGTTTCCCAAAACCCCCAGGCCAGGATCAGGACAAAGCCGCCGATCAACACAGACAGTATCGTTTTCATGGGTCGTTTTCCGCCGTTCTTGACACGATCGTAATGGATGATGACTGTCTTCTATCGTCTCGGTGCGTTCCGGGCAAGCAAAAATAAACGGCCCCGCTCCAAGCGGGCGGGGTATTGGGACCAGGCAACCGCATGTCGCATTCGTCCACGTGCATGTTCACGTTCACGCGCACGAGCACGGCAGGCCGGACCGGCTCGACCCACGCCGGTTGAACCATCTGACGGCGGCGGTAAACCTGTCATCGGCCGGCATCGTGAACGTGCGCGTGCTCGTGACCGTAAACGTGAACGGCATGAATCCGCCCCGCTGGAAGAGACCCATGTGTTTTATCGATCATACAGGCGATTTTATAGGTATTGGAACTCCTTTTAAAAATATTTCATCCCGTCATGCAACCCTGGCCGGCTTCACATTATCTGCCCGTTAAGAGATCATCAAGGTTGATGGCGGCGGGAATATGGGGTATGGTTTCCGGCATAACGCGCCAAACCGTTACACCACACACAAGGACACACGAGCACACCGTGAACATCATCAACCGCTACATCGCCAGAGCCTGCTTCACCTACCTGTTTCTCATTCTCGGGGTGGTGCTTTCCCTGTTTATCACCATCGAATACCTGTCGAGGACGGGGCGGTTCATCAACCAGGGCATGAGCCTCATGGACGGGTTCGGATTCGTCCTGCTCCAGACCCCCTTCGTGTTCGGTCTGATCCTTCCGGTGGGCTGCATTCTCGCTCCCATCGCGGCCTTCGGTCTGATGAAACGGAACAACGAACTGGTGGCGCTCCAGAGCGGCGGCGTCAGCCTTTATGCCCTGGTCAAACCCGTGGCGGCCTGCGGGGTAATACTGGGCCTCCTGTCGTTTTTCACGGCGGAAACGCTCATTCCGATCACCATCGGCAAAGCCAACGAGATCAAACGGATCCTGCGCAACAAAAACGTGAAAACCACCCGCGACAACAAAATCTGGCTCAAGGAAGATCAGCGCATTCTTTACATCGATTATTACAACGCGGCCAAACAGACCCTTTCCGGACTGACCCTCTTTGACATGGGTGACGGTTTCCAGCTGGTTCGACGGCTCGATGCCCGGTCGGCCCGGTTTGTCGACGGCTCCTGGGTCCTGAAAGAGGCACTTGAACTTCGCCTGAACCCGGAAACCCGGGGCTACGATTCCCTTGTTTACGCAAAAAAAACGGAGGATATCGGTATTCGTCCCGATGACCTCAAACGGGTGATCAAGGATTCAGAGGAAATGAGCATCCGGGACATTTACCGGTATGTGAGCCGTGTGGAATCCGAAGGTTACGACGCATCGTACTACAAGGTCGACATGTTCGGCAAAACCGCCGTGCCCTTCACCTGCCTGTTCATGACCCTGATGGGCGCGGGCATCGTGCTGGCCCGCCGGAAAAAAGACGCCATTGCCACCAACATCGCCATGGGCACGGGCATCGCCTTCATTTTCTGGTTTTTCAACAGCTTCTGCATGTCTCTGGGCTATGCCGGTCTTCTGCCCGCCGTGTTCGCCGCCTGGCTGGGCAATCTTCTGTTTGCCTGCGTGTGCGGCATCGTGCTGATCAACGCCGAATAAACCCCAATGATAATGGTCCTGTCATGATCACTTCCGCTTACCCGTCGGTGGTGGTGCTCCCGGAAACGGCCCCGCATCCACCGACCATCCTTGATTTTCTCGAGATCCGGTTCCCCGGTATCAGCCGGGCCATGTGGGCGGCACGCATGGACCGGAGCATGGTCCTCGATGCGTCGAACCGGCCGATCCGCAATGACAGCCCCTACGTTCCAGGCAAAAAGGTGTTCTACTTCCGGGAAGTCGAAACGGAACCAAGGGTTCCCTTCGAGGCTCACGTGCTTCATGCCGACGACCATCTGATGGTGGTCTGCAAGCCCCATTTCCTGCCGGTGATCCCTTCGGGGCCCTATGTGAACGAATGCCTGCTCAACCGGCTGAAAACCGAAACCGGCAATCCCCACCTCACACCGGTCAACCGGCTCGACCGGGACACGGCGGGCCTGGTGGTGGTGTCCGTTTGTCCGGAAACGCGATCCCTCTACCATGATCTGTTCATGGGCGGCCGGGTGATGAAAACCTACCAGGCGATCAGCCACCTCACCCGCCATCCCACCCAACGGAAATGGGTGGTGGAAAACAGACTTGTTCCGGGTGAGCCATTTTTCCGCATGACCATCGGAGAAGGACCTCCCAACGCACGGACCCGTATCGTTCTTGAGAAAACCGCGGACACCAGGGCCTCGTTCACGCTGATCCCCGACACCGGGAAAAAGCACCAGCTTCGGCTTCATTTAAGCAGCCTGGGTTTCGGCATCGTGAACGATCGCACTTACCCGGACCTGCTGCCCGAAGCGCCGCCCGATTTCGACAAGCCCCTCCAGCTTCTGGCCCGAAGCCTTTCCTTCACCGACCCGGTCTCCGGTCGGCATCATGTCTTTAAAAGTCCGCGCACCCTGTCCGAAGACTGGTGACACGGTCATTCCCGGTAAAGGGTTTTAAGCAGCCGGATTTCGTCGGCGTATCCGTCGATCTCGTTGGGGGTTTCCAGGTAGAAGGGAAGGTGTTTAAGGGCCGGATGGTTGATGATCCGGGCAAAGGCGTCAAGTCCCAGGCTGCCATGGCCGATTTTTTCGTGGCGGTCCTTGCGGCTGCCCATGGGATGTTTGCTGTCATTGAGATGGATGGCGCACAATCGGTCAAGCCCGACGACCCGGTCAAATTCCGCCAGAACCCCATCCAGATCCCCCACAATGTCATACCCCGCGTCATGCACATGGCAGGTGTCCAGGCAGACGCCCATCAGGGGGGTGAGGGTCACCCGGTCCAGGATCTCACGAATCTCTTCGAAACGCCCGCCCACCTCGCTGCCCTTGCCCGCCATGGTTTCCAAAAGCACGCGGGTTGACTGCTTTTCGCTTAATACCGTGTTGAGCAGGTCGGCGATCTTCCGGATCCCCTCTTCCATCCCCTGCCCCACATGACTGCCCGGATGGAAATTATAGGCGTTTCCCGGCGTGTACTCCATCCGTTTCAGATCATCGGCCATGACCTCGTGGGCAAAGGCCCTGATTCGGTCATCGGCCGCGCAGGCATTCATCGTATAGGGCGCATGGGCGAGAATGGCGGCAATGCCCTCCCGTTCGGCAAAGGCCCTGAACGCTAACGCATCCAAAGGATCAAGTGCCTTGGCCTTCGCCCCCCTGGGATTCCGGGTAAAAAACTGAAAGGTGTTGGCCCCGATGGCCCGGGCCGTCTTCCCCATGGCAAGATACCCCTTGGATGACGATAAATGACAGCCGATCATGAGCATGCGTTTCCCCCTTTTTTTTCGAGACCATCACAATTCCACGGCCACCCTATCATATTCTCCCCGTGAGTTGGGCATGGTTCTTCAGGGCCTGATGTTTTTTAACAGCCGTCATATTCTCTCTTGACAAACGGTCGGGTTCGGTTTAGCACTATCTAAAAAGTATATAGCCACACTATATACGGTATCCATTGACATTATTATCTTCCAACCATTCCGATGGCATGAGCGTAAGAGTTTTGGCCTCCATTGGAAGGTGAATTTTTTATTCATTTATTTAACGTTATGGGGTAAAAACATGAAACTAGACGACGTAAAATCAATCACCATTCTCGGGTCCGGAGCCATGGGCCATGGCATCGCCCAGGTCTGCATCGACGCGGGCTTCAACGTGATCATGCGGGACATCAAACAGGAATTCATCGACAACGGCGTGGCGAAAATCAAGGAAAGCCTGGCCTTTCTGGTCGCCAAGGGCAAAAAGACCCAGGAAGACATGGACGCCGCCATGGCCCGGCTGACCACCACCACCGATATCAAAGAAGCCCTCAAAGGCGCCAAGCTGGTCATCGAAGCGGTTCCGGAAATCATGGATCTCAAGAAATCCGTATTCAAGGAAGTGGCAGGCCTGGTGGACGAGGACGTGATCATCGCCACCAACACCTCGACCATGAGCATTTCCGAAATCGCCACCGTGGTCAACAATCCGGCCCGGTTCGTGGGCATGCACTTCTTCAACCCGGTCAACCGGATGAAGCTGGTGGAAATCATCTACGGTGAAAAAACCTCCGACGAGACCGTGGAACTGCTCTGCGAGGTGTCCCGCAAATACAACAAGGTACCCATCAAGGTTCTCAAGGACCGCCCCGGTTTCATCGTCAACCGCATCAGCGCCCCCAACCAGGCCTTCATCAGCGCCATGCTGGATTCCGGCAAAATCGTTCCCGACCAGGTGGACACCACCATGAAGGCCGTGGGCCAGAAGATGGGCCCCTTCGAGCTGGCGGACTTCGTAGGCATCGACGTGTTTTCCCACACCCTGGAATACTATTCGCAAACCCTGTCCAAGGAATTCAAGCCGGGAAAATTTTTGACCGACAAAATGGCCAAAAACGAACTGGGCATGAAAACCGGCAAGGGCATCTACGAATGGAAAGACGGCAAGGCCGTGGTGGACAGTTCCAAGCCCAGTGAGGGTGTGGGCCCCATGGAATTCGCCGCCATCCAGATCAACGAGGCCGTCCGAGTGTTCAAGGAAGGCATCGCCCAGTCCACCAAAGACATTGACGACGCGGTGAAATTCGGCATGAACGCCTTTATCGGACCCTTCGAACTGGGGGCCAACATCGATCCCAAGCAACTGACCGACACGCTGAACAAACTGTCCGACCAGTTCGGCCTGTCCATCCTCAAGCCCGAACCGGAAATCGTGGACGGATCGTTCAAGACCCTGGGCAAATAAAACCCCGGAAATCACAAACAGCAAGACACCCGGTCAAACACAACACCCCCGCATCGGCATGCCGATGCGGGGGTGTCTGTTTTAATGATATTGGGTTCAATATGGATATGGATTTGGTCTTGTCGATGTGTCTTTAAGACAACGGGCTTTCCCTTGTGGGAAAGCCACGCGTTAATTGACCACCCGTTCGCTGCGCTCTCTGAAGATCACGAAGGGCCACGAAGAAAAATCTCTCTGTACGCCCTTCTTCGTGGGCTTCGTGTCCTTCAGTGAGCAACGCGAACGGGTGGTTTAACCATGGAAAGGCCAGCTCCATGGTTTTTTGCTTCCAGATCGTTCAAACCTGACGCAAAACAGGGCACGTTTGGGGGGCAATTTTTTTCTCCGAGACCCTTACTTTTCGATCGTTTCGAGCGGTTCCAGACGTTCGCATTCGCTAAAGATCCGGACGGAACACGTCCGGCAGATCTCCCGGTCAAGGCCTGAAAAAATTGTGGCGATGGCCTCGAATTCCGTGGGAAAGATCCGCGAACGGGGAAGATGGGCCTTGAATCCGAAATGGGTCAGAAAATCTTCAACCTCGGGATTGATCCGGCACAGATAAAGGATTTTATTCATTTTCAGTCGCCGGTGGGCCTCCTGACTGAGCATCATTGCTCCGGCGATATCGATGAAATTGATGCCGTATCCGACAATCAGCAGATGACGGGGATCAGCCTCGTCCAGATCTTCAAGAAAGGCGGAAACGTGGTTGGCCGCCCCGAAAAAAAGGGAGCCGTCAATGCGGAGGATTGTCATCTGGGGGCATGAGGCCGCCTGGTCCCCGTCAATCTCCCGAAGCCGCCGCCGGGCGTCCTCGGGATCCGGTGTCATGACCGAGATGCGGGGATGGGCGGTCCGGGTCAGATAGATGGCCAGCGACAAAAGAACCCCGGTGTAGACGGCGAACTCCAGCTCGAAAAACAAGGTGCCGAAAAAGGTGACCGACAAAACCAGGGTCTCGGCCCGACTTACGGTGACGATCTCCCGGATGTGCCTGACATCGATCAGCCGGACCGCCACCGCCAGAATCACTCCGCCCATGGCCGACAGGGGCAGCCAGGCCGTCAGGGGGGCGACCGCCAGAACGATCAGAGCGAGAAAGCCTGCGGAAAAAATGCCCGAAAGCGGGGTGACGGCCCCGGAATCGTAATTCAGGCTGGACCGTGTGAACGAGCCCGAGCTTGCGTAGGACGAAAAAAAACTTCCCACCAGGTTGGACAGCCCCTGCCCGACAAACTCCTGATTGCCGTTGATGTGCTGCCGGGACAACACCGTGACGGACCTGGCGATGGACAGGGCCTCGATAAGCCCCAGCATGGCGATGGCCAGGGCGCCGGGGGCCAGGGTCCGAAGGGTTTCCAGGCTCAGATCCGGCGACGACAACGGCGGCAGGGTTCCGGACAACTCCCCCAGCACCTTCATGCCGTGGGCCTGTCCGTCTATCAGAATGCCCACAGCGCTTCCCGCAACAAGGGCGATCAGAAGACCGGGCCATCGGGGCCGCCAGGCTTTGAGCCCGAACGCGATGAAAAGGGTCACCAGGGCCACGGTGAGTTCATACCCGTTGATGCGGGCGGCGGACCCTAAAATGATCGTCAAGCTTCCCAGAAACGACGTGCCTCCGGGAATTGTAATGCCCAGGGCATACTTGAGCTGTCCCACGGCGATCAGACAGGCGGCGCCGGCGGTAAATCCCACAATCACCGAATGGGACACAAAATTCGTCACCGTACCCAGCCGGGCCAGACCAAAAGCCAGCTGAAAGACACCGGCCATGAAGGTCAGGGTCAGGGCCAGCCTGATATAGGCCGCCGTCCCCGGCTCGGCCAGGGGGCTCAAGGTGGTGAACACCACAATGGAAATGGCGGTGGTGGGCCCGGAAATCAGATGGCGGGACGACCCGAACAGTGCCGCTATGACGGGCGGAACCATGGCCGTGTAGAGGCCGTATTCGGACGGCAGACCGGCCACCATGGCGAAGGCCACGCCCTGGGGCAGTACGATGAAGGCACCGGTGAGACCGGCCAGAAAATCCGCCCGCATCGATTGAACCGTCAGGGTTTTTCCCCAGGCGAGGAAGGGGAACAGCCGGACACCCAGGGGCATCCTGCGACCGGAAAACAAGGTGTTTGGCGAGGATGTCATCGCATAATCCGCCCGTTACGGGATATAACAGTCCAGGGTAAACCGGAACACCGTGCCCTCTTCCGCCGACGTGGTGAACGACACGGTTCCGCCGAGCATTTTTTCCCCGAAGAGTTTCATCGAATAGGTTCCGAGGCCCCGGCCCTGATCGTTTTTCGTACTGAAATGACGCTGGAATATCCGCCGGGCCACCCCCTCGGGTATTTCTTTTTTGTTCCACACACACATCGACAGCGATGACCCGTTCTGTTCGGCCCACAGCTTCACGCGGTCGCCGCGATCGCCGGCTTCCAGGGCATTGATCACCATATTGGAGAGCACCCGGGATAAGAGGACCGCATCCGTCCGGATACGCACATCCGGCAGATGCTGCGGCCAGTCCAAATGCTTCCCCTGTGCCGCCGGATGATTGGCGAAAAAGTCGCTGAGTTCGCCGATCACCTCATTCAGGCTGTAATCGGCAAAGGAAGGTTCGTAATCCGACGTCCCCACCCGCGACAAGCATCGCTGAATGGCCATTTCCTTGAACAGACGGAAGGATACCTGATGGATGATCCGGGCCAGCCTGGACGGAGAGTCCATGAGCAGCATCTCACTGGCGCCGGACAGGGCGCTAAGCATATTGTTGATGTCATGAAAAAACATCCGCTCAATGGCGTCCTGCTGCTGCCTGCGCGTAATGTCCTGAAGAAACAGAAGAAGAAACCGCCGTCCCTCGATGTCCACGGGCTGGGATCGGACCGAAAGAGCCAGATCCATGGGCTCATCGTTTTGGCGAATCCTGAGGGCGCACGTGCGCTCCACCGGCTCGTTCAGCCCCAGACTGGACACGATGGCGATGGCCGCCCCGCAGGTCGAGCAATACTGCGAGGTGCCGCAGCCTCCCGGCTCCAGGTCCGCATACACGCACCCCACCGCCTCTCCGGGACGAAGCCCCAGGGTTTCGGCGGGATTCGCAATCCCCAGAAAATCGAGAAACGCATCGTTGACCGCCACAATCTGGCGATGTTCGTCAAGAACGGCGATCAGGCCGCTGATGATGCGCAGCAGGCCGGTCATGACGGGGTCCGTGCTCACCTGTTCAATGGCCCGGTCCAGAGCCTCCCGGTCCGCCCGTTCGGCGGGCGCGAAATAGGTTTTCATGCAGTCCTCAATCGGTCAGATCGGAAATGGACGCCCCGGTTTTTCAGCATGTCCCGGCAGAACGCAACGCGACCAGGGCAGGATGGATACAATCGTTTAATTGTTTCCCCGATTTTGGCAAGAAAAGACAAAAAAATCAACCCGTGATATTGCGCCGTTCAAAAAACGGGACGGTCAGCGGGTTTAAGGCATCGGACGATCATAGCCGAAACAGGCCAGTTCGTATCGGTAGCGCGTTTCAACCAGCGCCAGGGCGGCTTCGTCGTAATAGTCACATACCGGGATGCTGCGGTCCCGGATTCCGGCCTTGAGCACAGGGATGTCATGGGGGGCGAAGGGCAGGTCGAGACGTTCGCAGACGGCTCTTATATCGTCCTTCAGATGTTCATAGCGGATAACCTGATCCAGGGCCAGGCGGCCGTCGATCAGGTAGGTATCCCGATCAAAGGCCGGATCCAGATCACGGAGCCAGATCCGGAACTGATCGATCAGAACGTCTTTCTGATGGGTTTTATCGCCGCCTTTGACCGTTTCCGGAGGCCTCATCCGGTGAAAAAAATGAAAGGCCGACACCAGCTTGTCGAAGGGATTTCTGACCACACAGAATTTGAAATACCGCTGCCAGACGTCCTCACCGAGCAGAAGGCGAATATCCTTGGCAGGCATGTGATTCCACCAGGTCTTTTCACCACGGCGCACACTGCCCCGGTAGCCGATGATACCCGCCGGAGAGATGGTTTCCGCCCGGCCGTGGGAAAAGGTCCAGGCTCCCTCGGGCAGGCAGTATTTCTCGAAATACACTTCCACCGATGTCCCGGCGGTCTTCCGGGTCTTGGTGTAGATAAACTGTTTTCGATGGCTGACGAGCACATTCTCCTCGTATTTTTATCGAACAACGGCCCCAAGGTCTTATGGCAGCGTGCGGTCCACAAAGTGGTCGATCCGGGCCAGCATCTCCGCAAAATAGGGATTCCAGGTCAGACGACGGACGTGACGGCTTTTTTTGAATGACCGCAGGAGTTCTCCGTAATACACCTCAGAGGGCGGCACATCCGTATCGTCCTGCCTGAGCAGGGGATGGGGCGAATACACATAATCGCCGTCTTTTCCGTAATGAGGGTCCGTGGGCGGCACGATCAGGGACATGTGGGAAAAGGACAAAATCCGCAATTGGGGAACCCGGCTGTCGACCACCGCAACCCGGCCCGACACATCCTGAGGGAACCGGTCCGGGAAACAGGTGTAGACGATCATTTGGCTGAGATCCGACGAGCATCTTTGCCGAAACACATCCATGGTCCGGTCCGAATCCACGGTGATGTCCTGATCGCTGAGGGCTGCGAACACCGGAACGGTGAGGGCCTCCGTTTCGGAAAGAAGACGGCCCACCTGCCGCGTGAGGGCATACACCTGCCCCACGGCGTGGGACGGCAGGGAATCGTAACGGGCATAATCCTTTTCGGGCTGTTTGAGCAGCCACTTCGGGCAAAGAAAGGTATCGGCCAGAAAGGCGAAGGGTGTCCGAATGCCGATGGCCGGGGCGAACAGCACAAGCCCCGCGATATCGCTCTGGGTCAGTGCCAGGTGCAGGGCAAGGGCGCCGCCGGTGGAAAACCCGCCGACATAAAGGCGGTCAACCCGTCCGGCCAGGCGATGGGCCCCGTACTCAGCCGCCCGGACCCAGTCGGTCCAGGACACCGCCGTCAGATCACCGGGTACCGTGCCGTGTCCGGGAAGCAGAAGGGTTCGGACCAGAAAGCCCCGGGCCGCGAAATGGGCGGCCAGGGCGTTCATCTGGTAGGGGGAATCGGCCAGGCCGTGAATCAGGAGGATTCCGGCCCGGGGCCGTCCCGTTTCTGGGCCGATCTCAAAGGGGGTGTTGGCGTCGATGATCCGGTCGCGCTCTGCGCCGCCCAGATCCACCCGGCCCGCCTCGATCATGGCCCGGCAGTCGGCGATGTATTCGGCATAGGGCCGGTCGAACGGCACCGAAAACCCGCCGTTCACCCCGCTGACATCATACGGCCCCCGGGCCGTGGCCGGATTAGCGATCATCATCATGACCAGAAGAAGACATCCCCGGATCATGGCGCTGCGGGGGCGGAAACTTCGTCCGGAACCGTCAGGGGTTTTCCCTGCGTTCCGGCGTAGAACACAACGATCACCGCCGGCCGGTCCCCGTCGTTTCTCCCGTAATGCGGAGTATTGACCACCTCGACAATGGCCTCACCGGATCTCAGGTGAAGGGTCTGATTGTTGTCGGTGATCACGGTCAACTCACCGCTTAACAGCACACCGGCATTGATCACGGGGTGATGGTGCAACGGCAGCGTCGTCCCCGGCGGGATCGTGATCCGGAGCATCGTGATCTCCGGCGTCCCGGAAGGGTAAGGCGGCAACGCCTGCCCGTCCCAGCTCTGCCCCGTTTTCGCCAGCACCTCGCTGGTCACCCCACCTGCCTGCAGGGCGAAGGCCTGGGTCCACAGCATCAGAATCAACCCGAGCACGATTATGGCTTGTTTCATAACGACCATCCTTTTTCGGTTAACCCATGACCGGATTATTTCTCCGTGTCACCGGAAAGCCGCTCGATGATCCCCCGGGCGGTCTGTTTGCCCGAGTGGATGGCGGTGACGACCAGAGACTGGCCGTGGGACATGTCGCCGCCGGCGAAGATGCCGGGAACGCTGGTCATCATCCGTCCGTCGACCTTCACGTTGCCCCGGGCGTCGGTGTCGAGGCCGAAGCCCTCGATCAGCGCCTCGTTGCCGGGGCCGGTGAAGCCCATGGCCAGGAGCACCATGTCGGTTTCGATCTCGAATTCCGAACCGGGAACAGGGGCGAAGGTCATGCGGCCGTCCGTGTTGGACCAGGCGACCTCTTCGCAGCGGATCTTTTTCAACACCCCGTTTTCACCGATACAGGCCGTGGTATTGACGGACCAACGCCGGGTGCCCCCTTCCTTGTGGGCATGGGATTCCCGGAGTTTGTTGGGCCACAGGGGCCAGGGCGTGGCTTCCGATGGTGTTTCAGGCGGCTTGGGCATGATTTCAAGCTGGATCACCTTTGTGGCGCCCTGCCGGAGCGAGGTGCCGATGCAATCGGAGCCGGTATCGCCCCCGCCGATGACCACCACGGTCTTGCCCGCCGCGTTGATCTCCGTGGACGGCGTGATGGGCTCGCCGCTGATCCGCTTGTTCTGCTGGGTCAGAAAATCCATGGCAAAAAAGATGCCGGTGAGATTGCGTCCCGGAACATCCAAATCCCGGGGTTTCCGGGCGCCGCAAGTCAGACAGACGGCATCGAAGTGCTTGGTCAGGTACCGGATGGAGATATCGGTGCCCACCTGCACGTTCTGTTCGAAGACGATGCCCTCTTCTTCCATCAGCCGGATACGGCGCTCGACCACGTTTTTTTCCAGTTTGAAATCCGGAATCCCGTAACGCAGAAGCCCGCCGGGTTTGTCGGCCTCGTCGTAGACCGTGACGCGGTAGCCCGCCCGGTTGATCATCATCGCCGCGGCCAGACCGGCCGGTCCGGCCCCGATGACGGCCACCTTTTTATCATGGTAGAAAGCCGGAGGCTGGGGCTTCATCAGGCCCTTTTCAAAGGCTTTTTCGATGATGGCCAGCTCGATCTGCCGAATGGTCACCGGATCCCCGTTGAGATTGTCCACGCAGGCCTCTTCACACGGCGCCGGACAGATCCGCCCCGTGAACTCGGGGAAACTGCTGGTGGACAAAAGGATGTCCAGGGCACAGGCCCAGTCGCCGTGATAGACCCGGTCGTTGAACTCGGGAATGACGTTCAAAAGCGGGCATCCGTAATCGTGGCAGAAGGGAATGCCGCAGTCCATGCACCGGGCCGCCTGATCGTAGATATCGTCCTCGTCGGGCATGTTCTCCACGGCCCGGTAATCCTTGAGGCGTTCGTCCTTGTCCCGGTAGCCCGGCTCTTTGCGTTCAAATTCAAGAAAACCCGTTGCCTTACCCATGCTGGACCTCCTGTCGTTCGGTCTCTATATCTTCGCGGATCATCTTGCCGAGAACCTTCCGGTATTCCATGGGAAAGACCTTGACAAAACAGGGCAGACACTCGTCCCAGTGGTCAAGGATGTCCCCGGCTTTTCCGCTTCCGGTGTATTCATAATGTCTGGCGATCATGGCCCTGACGGCCTCGGCCTCGGCCGGGTCGTCGATGGTTTCGAGGTCCACCATCTCCAGGTTGCAGCGGATATCGAACTTCCGGTCCGGGTCGTACACATAGGCGATGCCGCCGCTCATGCCGGCCCCGAAGTTGATGCCCGTTTCACCTAAAACCACCACCCGGCCGCCGGTCATGTATTCGCAGCCGTGGTCCCCCACGCCTTCGACCACGGCAAGGGCCCCGCTGTTTCGTATGGCGAAGCGTTCACCGGCCTTGCCGTTGATGTAGACTTCGCCTGCGGTGGCGCCGTAGAGCAGCACGTTGCCGGCGATGGTATTGGCCGACGGATCGAAGGTGCAGGCGTCCTGGGGTTTGACGATGATTTTTCCGCCGGACAGCCCCTTGCCCAGATAATCGTTGGCCTCGCCGCAGAGAATCATGGTAAGGCCGTGGGCGGCAAAGGCGCCGAAGCTCTGGCCCGCATAGCCGGTGAACGTGATGCGGACGGTATCCTCGGGCAGGCCCTTGTTGCCGTAACGCCGTGCGATCTCACCGGAAAGCATGGTACCTACGGTGCGGTAGCTGTTCTTGACCGGAATGTCCAGGGTGACCGCCTTGCCCGACGTAAGGGCCGGAGCACAAAGCTCGATCAGCCTGCGGTCCAGCACGTCATCGATATCCGAGGGCTGGGCCTGGACGGCCCGCCGGGGAGCGGAGGAATCCTGAACCCAGGGGTTGTAGAAAATCCGGGACAGGTCGAGGCCTTTGGCTTTCCAGAAATGAACGGCGGTATCCGTGACCAGAAGGTCGGACCTTCCGATGATGTCGTCCATCTTCGAAAAACCAAGTTTGGCCATAATCTCCCGGGCTTCCTCGGCGATCATGTGCAGGAAATTCACCACGTATTCGGGCTTGCCCTTGAACAGACAGCGAAGGCGCGGATCCTGGGTGGCAATGCCCACCGGGCAGGTGTTTTTGTGGCATTTGCGCATCATCACGCAGCCCAGGGTCACCAGGATGGAGGTGGCGAACCCGAATTCCTCGGCCCCGAGCAGGGCGCCGACGATCACGTCCCTACCCGTCTTGATCTGCCCGTCCACCTGGATGCGGATCCGGTCCCGAAGGCCGTTTAAGATCAGGGTCTGCTGGGTTTCGGCCAGACCGGTTTCCCAGGGGCCGCCCGCATGCTTGATCGAGGAGATCGGTGAGGCGCCGGTGCCGCCGTCGCTGCCGCTGATCAGCACCGAATCCGCATGGGCCTTGGCCACACCGGCGGCCACGGTACCCACCCCGGCTTCGGCCACCAGTTTCACCGACACGACGGCCGAGGGGTTGACGTTCTTCAGGTCGAAGATCAACTGGGCCAGATCCTCGATGGAATAGATATCATGGTGGGGCGGCGGTGAAATCAGGGTGACTCCCGGGGTCGAATGACGGACCCGGGCGATTTCATCGTTGACCTTGTGACCGGGCAGCTGGCCTCCCTCGCCGGGCTTGGCCCCCTGGGCGATCTTGATCTGAAGTTCTTTCGCATTGACCAGATACTCGGTGGTCACACCAAAACGGCCGCTGGCGATCTGCTTGATGGCGCTGGACTTGCTGTCTCCGTTGGCCATGGGAATAAAGCGGGCCGGATCTTCTCCGCCTTCGCCGCTGTTGCTTTTCCCGCCGATGCGGTTCATGGCGATGGCGATGGCCTCGTGGGCCTCCTTGCTGATCGAACCGAAACTCATGGCCCCGGTGACAAACCGTTTGACGATTTCAGAGGCGGGCTCCACATCGTCGATGGGAATGGGTTTCCCGTAGTTGAACGCGAACATGCCGCGCAGGGTGCTCAGTTTTTCGCTCTGATCGTTGATCATGGCGGCATACTGACGGTAAAGAGCGTAGTCGTTGGTCCTGACCGCATGCTGAAGGGTGCTGATGGACCGGGAGGTCCACAGATGGCGCTCGCCGTCCACCCGCAAACGGTAATACCCGCCCGGAGGCAGGATGGCCCGGGGCATAACCGGTTTAACGCAGGCTTCCGCATAGCGGTCGCATGCTTCCTTCGCGATCTCATCGAGGCCGATGCCTTCGATGACAGAGGACGTTCCGGTAAAATACGTGTCGACCACGGCCCGGGACAATCCCACGGCCTGGAACACCTGGGCGCTCCGGTAACTGCGCAGGGTCGAAATGCCCATCTTGCTCATGACCTTGAGCAGGCCTTTGCACAGGGACTTGATGTAATTCTCGATGGCCTTGGCACCGTCGGTGCTCTTGGGCAGCCGGTCTTTCATGGCCAGGTCGGCCACGGTCTCAAAGGCCAGGTAGGGGTTGACCGCCGTGGCGCCGTAGCCCAGAAGCAGGGCGATATGCATCACCTCACGGGCCTCGCCGGTTTCGACCACGATGCCCGCGCCGGTTCTCTTGCCGACACGAACCAGGTATTTGTTGACGGCCGAGGCCGCCAGAAGGGCCGGAATGGGCGCCATGTTTTCACCCAGCGTGCGATCGCTCAGGATCAGCACCCGGTTCCCGTTGCCGATGGCGATTTCGCATTTTTCACACATCTGCCGGATAGCATCCTCCAGCTCCCGTCCCCCGCCGCCTGCGGGAAAGGCCATGGGAATGACGGCGCTTCGGAAATCCTGGAGTTTCAGCCCCTTGAGCATGGTCAGATCGTCGTTGGACAAAATGGGATGACGGAGCTTGATCAGACGGCTGTTCTGGGGCACCTCCGACAAAATGTTGCCGGGATTGCCGATGAAGGTCATCAAAGACATGACCAGTTCCTCACGCACCGGATCGATGGGCGGATTGGTCACCTGGGCGAACAGCTGGCGGAAGTAGTTGTAAAGAAGCTGATTGGTTTCCGAAAGCACCGCATGGGGTGAATCGTTGCCCATGGAGCCTACCGGTTCCTGGCCGTCGGCGGCCATGGGACCGAGGATCATGTCCAGATCCTCCCGGGTGTAGCCGAAAAGCTTCTGGCGCTTCATCAAGGTTTCCACCTCGGGCGTCACCGAGGCCACGTCGCCGTAGAATCCCCGAAGGGTGATCCTATTTTCTTCCACCCAGCGGCGGTAGGGCTGTTTGCGTGCACAGGCGGCCTTGACCTCGCCGTTTTTCATCACGCGTTTTTTGTCGAAATCCACCAAAAGGATTTCACCGGGCCGAAGGGCGCCTTTTTCACGGACATTAGCCGGATCGATTTCAAGGACACCGGTTTCGGAGCCGAACACGATCATGCCGTCTTTGGTGATGGTGTAGCGGGCCGGGCGCAGGCCGTTCCGGTCCAGCATGGCTCCGGTGAGGCGGCCGTTCGAAAACGCCACCGCGGCGGGGCCGTCCCAGGGTTCCATGATTCCGGAGTGGTATTCGAAAAAACCGCGAAGGTCCGGCCCCATGGGATATTTCACGCCCCAGGCTTCAGGAACGAGCATCAGCATGGCGTGATCGATGGCCCGCCCTCCGTTGACCAGAAGTTCCAGGGTGTTGTCCAGGCTGGAACTGTCGCTGCCCGGTTCCCGTATCACCGGCAGCACCTTGGGCATCTCGTCGCCGAACAGGTCGGACTTGAGGGCCGCCTCCCGGGACTTCACATGGTTCAGGTTGCCCTTGAGGGTGTTGATTTCACCGTTGTGGGCCAGGTAGCGGAAGGGCTGGGCCAGCTCCCAGGAGGGAAAGGTGTTGGTGCTGTAGCGCTGATGGACCAGAGCCACGGCGCTGGTCATGGACGGATCGGCCAGATCCGGGTAGTAGTCGGGCAGCTGGGGTGCTGTGAACAGGCCCTTGTACACGATGGTGCGGCAGGACAGGCTCGAGATATAGAAGCAGCCGTCCTCGATGGTCAGCCGGTCCGCTTCTTTTTCCATCATCCGCCTGCTGATGTAGAGCTTCCGTTCGAAGTCGTCGCCTTCAAGGCCTTTGCCGTGCACGAAAAACTGCATGATCTCGGGGCGTTTTTCCAGGGCCTGACCGGAGATGGCCGCAAGGTTCACGGGAACGTCCCGCCAGCCCAGAAAGCCCAGCTTTTCGTCGGCGATGGTTTTTTCCACGATGGCCATGCAGCGCCTGCGGAGGTCATCATTTCGGGGCATGAAGACCATGGCCGCCGCATAAGCCCCGGCCTCCGGCAGACTGATATTTTCGGCCGGACAGACATTCTGAAAAAATTCATCGGGAATCTGGAACAGAATCCCCGCACCGTCACCGGTGGACTGGTCCCCTCCGATGGCGCCGCGATGCATCAGATTCCTCAGAATTTCAATGCCGTTTTGAATCACACGGTGGGTTCGGGTCCCGTCGATGTTCGCCGTAAAACCCACCCCGCAGCTGTCATGCTCATGGGCCGGATGATACAGACCCTGGGGGCAAGGCATGGATGAACGTGTCATATGCGTGTTCCTTGTGTCAGGGCCTCGAAAAAACCGGCCCTTGGTCTTTTTTTATTATCATTGCCGTTATCACGTTTCGTCCCTGAGCCGGCAGGTCTCCCAGACACCCCCACCGGCCGAAAACGTGAACGATTTCAATCAAAACGTTCTGGAACCCGATAACTTACTATGGATAAAAAATGAAAAAAAGTTATTTTTTTCATTTTTTCCCCGCTCCCGTTCCGCTTTTGATCG
The DNA here is from genome assembly GCF_054657895.1 of Desulfatiferula olefinivorans. Lineage (NCBI taxonomy): Bacteria > Pseudomonadati > Thermodesulfobacteriota > Desulfobacteria > Desulfobacterales > Desulfobacteraceae > Desulfatiferula > Desulfatiferula olefinivorans. The sequence goes on from NZ_BAAHXV010000007.1 coordinate 76,136, forward strand.
AACCGAAGGCATCCCTCCGGGTTTAAGGGCTTGCCTTTCCCACGTCAAACGACTATAATTAAGCCGACAAATCAATTATTTGCATAAAGGAGGTCCGTATGTTCCGTTTCTTGAAAGCCAAAGACATCGACCCCCGGACGCTTCTCTCCGACGACGCCGAACGCCGAGCCTTTACCTGCCGGCGACGCTCATTCGACACCAAGTACCTTGGCCTGGGGAAATGCATTGACCGACGACAGAAGAACCGCCGACAATCCGACCGGTTCGACCATGAAAAATACGAACAGATGTGCCGGGAACGCCTGGGACCGGGATGGCTCTGACCGCTGCGTGATCCCATCGGGCAGGACCTGCGGAGAGGACGTGCCCCGCTCCGGATGGATGACTGTTGCCTTTTTAAGCACGACATCAGCAATTACAATCAGGAGAATCGTCAATGGAGACCCTGCTTACGGATGTGGAAATCAGAATTCTGGGCTCGCTGATCGAGAAGAAAATGGCCACCCCGGAGTATTACCCCCTGTCCCTCAACGCCCTTATCAACGCCTGCAACCAGAAATCGAACCGCGAGCCGGTGGTCGCCTGGGACGACGAAACCGTCCTTGACGGCATAAAGGGTCTGGTCCTCAAGAAACGGGTCTTTGAAAGCCGCCTCGGCCGGGTGTCCAAATACGAGGAATGCACGCTCAACGAATCCGGCTTCGTTCCCGCCGAATCGGCGATCCTCTGCGTGCTGATGCTGCGCGGGCCACAGACCGCCGGGGAGATCCGGACCCGAACCGAGCGCCTTTACGCCTTTGACAGCCTGGAGCACGTCAGCCGGATCATCGATCACCTGATCGAAAGGGGCCAGGTCATCGCCCTTCCCCGCCGGCACGGTCACAAGGAAATTCGTTTCCACCACACCCTGGGAGCAGCCTGGGACGAAACAGCCGCCCATGCCGATGCTCCTCAAGAGACCCCTCAGCATCCGTCTCAATCGGACCGGATCACGGCCCTTGAACAAACCGTCGAGACCCTTGCCGCCGAACTGGCCGACCTCAAACAGCAGTTCGCCGAGTTCAGAAAACAGTTTGAATAGCCCCCTACCCCGCCACCCATGCCCAGGCCACCAGAATGACGAGGGAGGACAGGGTCACGGGGATGCCGATTCGGGCGTGCTCCCGAAATGAGACCGTAACGCCCTGATCGGCGGCTTTTTCCACCACGATCAGGTTGGCGATGCTGCCCAGAAGGAACAGGTTGCCGGCAAAGGTGCTGGACACGGCCAGAATGTACCAGGGTGTGAGGGGCAAGGGGTCCAGGCAGGGAATGACCAGCATCACGGCGGGCACGTTGCTGAACACGTTGCTGAGAACCGTGGACAGGCCCGTCAGGAACAGCGGGTCTGTCAGGGAAAAGCCCCGGCTGGTCAGAGCCGCAAGCACCCGATCCGTCAGATGGACCTGGGACACGCCGTGGATGATGATGAACAGGGCGCAGAACAGGGTGATCAGATGCCAGTCCACCAGGGCCGTCATGTCCCTGCTTTTCATCTTCCGGCTCAACAGAAGGGCGCCGGCCACGGCCAGGGCGGACAGATCCCGGGGAAGATCGGTAAGAAAGAGCCCCACCAGCACCACGGTGGCCAGAAGCCCCTTGGCGCTCTGCCACTGGTCGAACACGGGCCAGTTATGGGCCCTTTCGTCCGTCACCGTCTCCGGAAGAGCGGACAGGGTTTTCCGGTACATCCAGACAATGATCGCAAATGCACCAAGAAGGGCCAGCGCCGACGGCACCGCCGCCCAGAGGAAAAAATCTCCAAAGGGCAGCCCGCCCACCTGGCCGATCAGCATGTTCTGGGGGTTGCCGATCACGGTGGCCGCCGAGCCGATGTTGCTTGACACGGCCAGTCCGATCAGAAAGGGAACGGACGTCAGGCCGGACCGTTTGAGGGACCAGACAAGGATGGGAGCCAGGGCGAAACAGACGATATCGTTGGCCAGCAGCGCAGACAGAACCGCCGCGAGCACCATGACGGCAAACAGGAAAAACCGGGGCCGGGCCACCAGGAACAGAATCTTCTCCGCCGTAAAGGTGTAGAAACCCCCCAGCCTCAGCTGGGCGGAAATGATCATCAGCCCGTAAAGCAGACACAAGGTGGGAAAATCGATGGCCCGAACCGCCTCGGCGGGGGAAACCACCTTGAACACCACCATGGCGATGGCCCCCAGGATGGCAATACCCACCCGATCCAGGGCCAGGCCCGGAATGCGCCCCAGGGCGATGCCCGCGTAGCTCAGCGTGAAAATCAAAAGGGCCGTCGTCACAGGACTTTCTCCTTGTAAAATCCGATACTCGCCGAGGACAGCACCACCAGCACCGATCCGATGTTGTGGACCACCGCGCCCATGATGGGCGTGATCACCCCCCCGGCCCCGGCCAGCACCGAAACCAGGTTGAACACCAAGCCGAAGGCGATGTTCAGTTTGATGATAAACAGCATGCGCCTTCCCAAAGCGATCATGAAGGGCAGCCGGGTGATGTCGTCTCCCATCAGGGCGATGTCGGCGGTTTCAAGGGCCACCTCGGTGCCCCGTGCCCCCATGGCGATGCCCGTGTCGGCCACGGCCAGGGCCGGGGCGTCGTTGATGCCGTCACCCACGTAGATCACCCGGGCGCCCGTTTTCTGCACGGATTGAATGATGTCCAGCTTGCCTTCGGGTTTCAGGGCGGACCAAAGCCGGTCGATACCCACGGACCGACCCACCCGGGCGACCGATTGTTCGTGGTCTCCGGAAAGAATACCGATCTCCCGCACTCCCAGTGCGTTCAGTTTTTCCACGGTTTTATCCGCATCGGCCCGCACCTGATCGGACACACCGAGGAAGCCCAGCGCCTGTTTATCACGGTACACCATCAAGGGCGTTTCCCCCTGCTCCCGGACAGCCTGAAGTTTAGCCTCTATCGCCGCAGGAATCGCCCCCATGCCGTCGTTCATGCAGACACTGCCCACCTCGACCAGACGCCCGTCAATGGTACCGCGAACGCCAAGGCCGATCTCCGTCAACAGATCCCGGGCCGCCTCGATGGTGATTCCCGCCGCCGTTGCCGCCTGGGTCACCGCCCGGGCCAGGGGATGGGTCGAATGGCATTCCACGGCGGCCGCCTGTCTCAACAGATCGTTGTTATCGACCGTATCGACAGGGACAATGGAACTGACCCGGGGATTGCCTTCGGTGAGGGTGCCGGTCTTGTCGAAAAAAAGGGTGTCCGCGAGGGCCATCGATTCGATATGCTGTCCCCCCTTGACCAGAATTCCGGCCCGGGCCGCCCGGCCGATGGCGGCCACCGTGGCCGTGGGAACGGCGAGAATCAGGGCGCAGGGGCAGCCGACAATCAGCACGGTCACGGCCCGGCCGAACTCACCGGTGATCAGCCAGGCGCAAAGGGCGCAGGCCAGGATCAGCGGTGTGAAATATGTGGCGAACCGGTCGATAAAGGCAATACTTTTGGGCTTGTGGGCCTCGGCTTCGGACACCAGACGGATCACCCGGCCCAGGGTCGAGTCCTCCCCCACCCGCTCGGCCCGGATGCGAAGCACCCCGTTGTGGTTTAACGTTCCGGCAAAAACCGGATCCCCCGCTTTCTTCTCCCGGGGCATGGCCTCGCCGGTGATGGCCGATTCGTCAAGGGCCGAAAACCCGTCCACGATCACGCCGTCCACCGGAACCTGTTCGCCCGCCTTGACCAGAAGCATGTCTCCGGGCTTTACGGTCAGGACATCCACCTCGTCCTCCCTGCCGTCGACAAGGATCACCGCTTTTTTCGGGCTCACCCGGATCAGGGCCTTGATGGATTTTCGGGCCGACTCGGCCGTGGCCTCCTCGATCAGCGCGCCGAGCACCATGATGCAGCTGACCACCGCCGCCGTCAGATACTCGCCCTTGATCAGACAGGCGATGATGGCCAGAGCCAGCAGTTCATCCACATTCATTCGTTTTTCAAGGATCCCCCGGACGGCCCCCACCATGACCGGGAGCCCGTTCACCGCCACCGACAGCAGGATCAGACCCGTTCCCGCCATGTCCCGGTAAGGCAGATCCGACCGGCCGATGACAAACCCGGCCAGGGCCAGAAGGGCCCCGAATCCCACCTTGATAAAATCCCCGTACTGCATCAGCTCCTCATACACCCCCACACGGGTAAAACGACCGATCATCCGTTTTTTTCTCCTCGTTAACGTTTATCGTATCTTCTGGAGATGCTCCATCAGCTCGTCGATCAGCTTTTCGTCGTGATCGACCAGGGCCTTGGCGATGCAGCCCCGCAAATGATCGCCGATCACCTGGGTCCAGACACCGCGCAGGGCGCCCGACACCGAATTGATCTGCCGAAGCACCTCGATGCAGTCCTTGTCCTGTTCGACCATGGCGCACAGTCCCCGCACCTGGCCTTCGATGCGCCGCAGACGCTTGACGACCCGTTCCTTATCCTGATCCGTTCCGCATAGGCTCATGACATCTTTCCTTTCATGGGGTTTCAGGCCATGCCATCCAAACGGCGGCCCTCCACCGGAGTCAATAGACAATAGGGGTATACCCTATCCAAGACCCTTAGACCACATTTCCAGGGCGCAGGCAATGATTAATTTAAAGACGCCGATGGGCCATGGAATCATCCGGCTTGATCGAATCCACTTGATTCATCGGAGCACATTCAGTAGGTTAATGGAAATAAATGAATCTGCCCTGTTGTATCTCCATGGGTTACTCTGCCGAAATGATATACCGACATGAAAGATAATCGTATGATGCCTTCTGTTACAGATGTGCTGGAATTCATTCGCCTGTCCCGGAATGTGGATTTTTCAGGCTTTCACAAATCGTTGTCGGAAAGAAAAATTGATGAACGGTTACAGTGCCTTGGTCTTCATTCCATCAGCGATTACCTGGACTTCCTCAAGAAAAACCCCGATGAAGTCGATGTGTTGATCAATGATCTTGTTGTGAAGTTCAGTCTTTTTTTTCGGAACCCGTTGGTGTTTGAATTGTTGAGACACGATATCCTGCCCCGGCTGTTGTCGGAAAAGAAAGCCGGACGAGACATCCGCATCTGGTGCGCCGGGTGTGCGTCAGGTGAAGAGCCCTACTCCGTCGCCATCATTCTCAGCGAATTGATGAAACAGGAGACCTGCGCCTTTACCCCATTCATCTTTGCCACGGATGTCAGTCAGTCCATCATGGCTTCCGGCATCCGGGGCGTCTACACCGCCGAATCCCTGGAAAATGTCAGACTGGGTCATTTGAACAGCTATTTCGACAAAGACGGCAAAGGGAAATACGTCCTGAGCGAAACCATAAAGAAAATGGTCCATTTTTCCATCGACGACCTGACCTCGGACAAGGGGTTTGCCCCTCCGGAAAGTATCTTCGGCGGGTTTGACCTGATTCTCTGCCGCAACGTGATGATTTATTATGACAAGGACATTCAGAACCGGATCGTGAACAAACTGTACAAGGCCCTTGACAGTCAGGGGCACCTGGTTCTGGGCAGCTGCGAATACCTGCCCAGGGAGATCGAAACCAAGATGGTCCAGGTCCATCATAAAAGCCGGATATACAAAAAAACCTGATCCGTCAGGAACGGACGGTCCATACGATCGCGAATACGTTTTTTTGCTGAACGGTTCAAGCTGATGCTCATACGGAGACTGCCATGTTTTTGAAACACATTTCCATCAAAGCCCGACTGACGTACGCGTTTATCATTGTGGGTCTGTTTTTCCTCATCTTCGGAATCTATGCCATCCTCGAGATGAATCGCCTCAGCAAACTCACCACGGACCTTTACAGGCATCCCTATCAGGTTACAAGGGCCGCACTGAACGCCGAGACCCAAATCATCCGGATACACAGCGACATAAAGGAACTGACCTTCACCCGGTCCAACCTGGGCCGGACAGAGGTGATTTCCCGAATCAACAAGGCTGAAGAGGATGTCTATCGGCAACTGGATATCATCAAGGACAGCATACCCGGAGATGCGGGTCTTGCCCTGGAAAACGAGACCCGAAGGCTGCTTACGAACTGGCGATCCCTTCGGGACGAAATCATCCAATTCGTGAAAGAAGAGAAAAATGACGAGGCCGCCCTGGTCATACGGAAAAAGGGCGACGAGCAGGTGGCCCTTTTGCAGCAGAAACTGGCTGAGCTGAACGATGATGCCAAACAGACAGCCGACGGATATTTGCAAATTGCCGGCGACATCGACGGACGGATCATCGTCAGCACGGCCATCGCCATCGTGGTCATCGTTCTGGTTTCAGCGTTTCTCGCCTACATCCTCATTGACAGCATCGTGTCCGATGTGCTTCGGCTCAAAATCATCATGTCGAAAATCGAAAAAACCGGGAAACTCGAAAAATCAAACCTGACCGGTAAAAATGAAGTGGTTTCCATGGCCAGACACTTCAACAACCTGATCGATATGCTGCAGGGCCAGTTGTACCTGAGGGAGGGGATCTCGGACATGATAAGGGACCTGTCGGGCAACCTGCCCTATGATGAACTGGTGTCCAAGGGCCTCAATTACATTGCACGCTACACCGACGCCTGCATCGGCGCCCTTTATGCCTATGACAAAAACACTAAAACCTGCCGGCTGACGGCCAGCTACGCCTTTGTGGACCGGAAGTACCTGTCCGAATCGTTCAAGGCCGGTGAAGGGATTGTCGGACAGGTCGCCCTGGAACGAAAGCCGATCCACCTTCACAACATCGAGCGCACCGACGCCCTGGCCAACACGGGAACCGTCAGCGAACCGCCGCGGTCCATCTATACCGTGCCCCTGATCTTCGACCATATGCTTTACGGCGTCCTTGAACTGGGTTCGTTCGAGCCGTTTTCCAAACCCAAAATCGATTTTTTGAATGCCGCCGCCATCAATCTGTCGTCCTACCTGTTTTCTTCGGTCCAGAATGAAGAAATCCAGCGCCTGCTCCAAGAATCCAGAAACGCCAACAATTCGCTCCAGGCCCGAACCGATGAGGTCAATGAGGCCAATGAAAAACTGACGGCCATGAATGAAGAACTCCAGGCCCAGTCCCGGGAACTCCAGGCCCAGACCGAAGAGCTGGAAGTCCAGAAAACGGAACTGGAGATCCAGCGGTCCCGGGTGGAGGAGGCGGACCGGTTGAAATCGGAATTCTTATCCAACATGAGCCATGAGCTTCGAACGCCCCTCAACAGCGTCCTGGCCTTGTCTCAGCTGATGATCTCCCGGGGGACCGGCAATGATCCGGATCAGGAATCCGAATACCTGAAAGTGATTGAACGAAACGGACGCCAGCTTCTTGCCTTGATCAACGATATCCTCGATCTGTCAAAAATCGAAGCCGGAAAGATGGACATCTACATGACGGACTTTGACACCCGGGCCCTTGTGGAACGGGCCCTTTCCACCATCATCCCCCTTGCCGCGAAAAAGGGCCTTCGTGTGGAAAAGGATCTTGATGACGCGCCCTACATCCATTCGGATGAGGACAAAATAAACCAGATCCTTTTGAATTTGTTTTCAAATGCCGTCAAGTTTACGGACAAGGGGCAGATAACTGCCCGGGTCGCTACCGATAACGGGCATGTCCATTTTACGGTCACCGACACCGGCATCGGCATCGACAAAAAAGACCTGCATCATATTTTCGATGAATTCAGGCAGGTGGACGGGTCCACCACCCGAAGCCATGAAGGAACCGGCCTGGGCCTTGCGATCTGCGCCAAACTGGCCGACCTTTTGGGCGGCAGCATTCACGTCGATTCAGACCCCGACAAGGGAAGCCGGTTCACCCTCACCCTGCCCCTTGCAAAGGTTGATGAAAAGGATGTCAGGGAACGGCAGCAGCAAGAAAGCCGTCGCATTGAACGCGAACGGGAAGCGTCATCGAACACCGTCGTCGTGATCGATGACGACCCGGACATTCGGGCCGAGATGAAAACCTATCTGACCCAGGCGGGTTACCATGTCGAAACCGCACGAAACGGAAAACAGGGCATCGAACTGGTAAGGGCCTTAAAACCCATGGCCGTGACGCTCGATATCATGATGCCGGAAATGGACGGCTGGGAGGTGGTCCGTCTGCTGAAGGAAAGCCGGGAAACCGATAAAATCCCCATTGTCATCGTTTCCGTCAGCAACGATCAGCAGACGGGCATGGCCCTGGGCGCGGCAGGTTACATCGTCAAACCCCTCAACCGGGAAAGAATTTTGAGTGCCATTCAATCCATCGGCAACGCCAACGGGGGGAACCCCGGTGCCGCCAACGACATTCTGGTGGTTGAAGACAACGACATCGCCGGGCTTCAGATCCGATCGGCCCTGGAGGAACGCGGTTATCGGATCCGCATCGCCTCCAACGGCAACGAGGCCCTGGAAACCATCAAACAATCCTGCCCGCGGGCCATCATCCTGGATCTGATGATGCCGGGCATGGACGGTTTCCAGGTTCTGGACTCCCTGCGGGCCGCCCCGGAAACCCGGGATCTGCCGATTCTGGTGCTGTCGGCCAAGGAACTGTCCTCGGACGAACGGGCGCGTCTGTCCCACAACAAGGTCCGGCAACTCATACGAAAGGGATCCATTGACCGGAACCAGCTGGTGGACTGCATCGAAACCCTTCTGGGTATCGGCGGTCCGGAGGACCGTAAAGCCGATGAAAAAGCGGAAATAAAGGCCCCTGAATCCGTTCATGAGAAAAAAGATCCCAAGGCCCTCAAGATTCTGGTGGTCGAAGACAACCCGGACAATCTTCTGACCATCAATGCCCTTCTGACCGACGCCGGATACAATCATTTTGTGGCCCAGGACGGCCATGAGGCCCTGTCGGTGGCCGCCAGCGTCCAGCCGGATATCATCCTCATGGATATCCAGCTGCCGGGACTGAGCGGCCTGGATGTCACGACAAAACTTAAAGAGGACAAGACGCTCAAAGGGATTCCGGTCATCGCGCTGACGGCCAAAGCCATGCGGGGGGACCGGGAATCGCTTATGGCCTCGGGCTTTGACGACTATATCTCCAAACCCATTGATCCCGATGTCTTGATCGATACGATCCGGAAGTGGTCCTGATGGCAAAAACAACGTCATTATATGTACCGGTGGGCGAGCTTCGGGTCGCAGGTGATGAACCCATCGAACTGTGGACGGTCGCGGCATCGTGTGTGGTACTGGTTCTGATCGACACCGTTCACCATGTGACCGGCATGCTGCACGTCGTTCTGCCGGGAAGGCGCAAGGTGTTGAGAGACGACGACCGAAATGCTTTTTTTGCCGACAGCGGCGCGCCGCTTCTGGTCAATGAAATGAAAAAAGCCGGGTCTGATCCCCATTGTCTGTCAGCCGTCCTGGTGGGCGGCGGCTCCATGTTCCAGCTGCAGGAAGGGGTGGATATCGGTCGTGAAAACGTCGCGGCGCTGAAGGCTTATCTGACGGCCCAGGGCATCCCCGTGATCCGTGAGGAGACCGGGGGCACGGACGGTCGCAGGGTTTCCGTGCAGTGCGTCTCCCACCTTCTATCGATCGAAACCATCAGAGACACGCCGTCTGATGAGACCAGTCCCTCACGGCCTCCGGCGGCGGACCGTCTCAAGCCTTACAGTGACCGCCTGGAAATCGTGCCGGCGGACAAAACCCTGACAGGGGCCCTGTTGGCAGAGATCCACGCCGCAACGATCAACTGGGACAGGGTCTGCCTGATTCTGTCCAAAGACCCCGTGCCGGCACTCCGGTTTTTCAGGCTGGTTAATTCGTCCTATTACGGCGTGTCGGAACCGATCGCGTCGTTTACCCAGGCCAGACAGCGGTTATCGGTGGCCCATTTCCGGCGGATCTGCATCGTCACATCCGTCTCAGGCAATAAAACGAAAGCGCCGTCCCTCAGTGATGAAATCATCCGTGAATGGAAGAACCACAGTCTGGCCGCAGCCTTCATTGCACGGCATCTTTCAGAGACCATCATGCCGGATCGAAAAGAAGAGGCCTATGTCGCAGGGCTCTTTCACTCGGTGGGAAATCTGTGCCTTTCGCTTGAGCAGCCGGCCCGGATCACCCAAGGCATGGATGACCGCCATGAATCCGGCGCGTCGTTGAGCGCCGAGCTCATGCGTTTCTGGCATTTTCCGGAGATCCTGTCCGGATCGGTCGGCGCGGGCCTGACCCGTGGTGAAGGCCGTCACACGGAGGCGGAACGCCTGTCGGCCATACTTCATGTGGCCTGCTGGATCAGCCGTCTGATCGGGGTATCGTCCCAGGTCGAGCCGAATCATTTTATTCTGGACAGGCAGATGGTCAAAACCCTGGGCATCAGCGATTCGGTTCACACCCTGCTGCCGCCGATCCTGACCGGCCTTGCGCGTCTGGGTGTGAAACAATGGACAGGCCATGATTCTGCGGCATAATGAGCAAAAACGAAACAAACCAGGATGTAATCTATGATCGCCCCCGTCATTCTCGCTGTTGACGACAGAACGGAAAATCTCTTTATCATCGAGCAGATCGTCACCCAGTACATTGGCGGCGCCCGGCTCATAAAGGCCCTGTCCGCCGAAGAGGGGCTCAAGATCGCCCACGACCATCCGGTGGACATCGCCATCCTTGACGTACAGATGCCCACCATGGACGGCATTGAAATGAGCCGGAAGCTCAAGGAAAATCCCCGGACCAAAGACATCGCCATCGTGCTTTTGACCGCCCACCTGGCCACCCCCGAACTCAAAGCCAGGGGCCTTGAAGCCGGGGCCGACGACTTCATCTCCAAACCCATCGATGTAATGGAATTCACGGCCCGGATTCGCGTGATGCTGCGCATCAAAGACGGTGAAAAGGCCCTGAAAAACAGAAAAGAGGTGCTCGAAGCCACGGTCACGGAACGCACCCTGTCCCTGGCCCGGGCCAACCGGGCCCTCAAAATGCACAGTGCCTGCAACAAGGCCATTGTCCATACCCGTTCGGAATCGGAACTTTTGTCGGTCATCTGTGACACCCTGTCCAAAACAGGCGGCTACCCCCTTTGCCGGGTGGATTATCCGGACGCTCAGGCCCCGTCCGGAACGTGCCGGGCCCTTTCGTCCAGTCTCACGATTCCGCCTGCCGCCCGCCACGACGACCGCTCCACACCATCGGCGTTCGATCAGTGCTGCAGCGAGGTCACGACCGATCGTCGGCCCCTGGTCCTTCGAAACCTTCAGGCCCGCGAGGAAAAGGACGACCTCAGGGACGACGCGATTCATTACAAATACAAAACCCTTGCCATCCTACCCATCGTGACGGACCATGGCCCGGTCGGAACGCTGAGCGTGGGGGCGTCCGGCCTCAATGCGTTTGACGATGCCGAGATCGGTCTTCTGTCGGAAATCACGGCGGATCTGGCCTTCGGCATACAGACCTTGAGGCTCTACGATCAACAGGCCAAAACGGAGAAGTCCCTGCAGGAAAGCCGTGAAACCATGCGGGCCCTGCTCAACTCCCCGCCCGATTTTGCCTATCTGCTCGAACTGGACGGCACCATCCTTGCGCTCAACGACAACGCGGCCCGGATATTCAACCGAACCGCCGATGACCTGATCGGCAAAAATGTGTTTGACCTGTTGCCCTCATGGATTTCCGGGTATCGCCGGGAAAAACTGGCCAAGGCCGCGGATCTCGGAAAACCCTTTCGGTTTGAGGATGAAACCCGACGACGGCGTTTTGCCCACAATCTGTTTCCCATTTTCAACGAGCAGGGCGTGCTGTACAGAATGTCGATTTTCACACGGGACATCACCCGTGAAAAACAGCTGGAGAATGAATCAAGGCGGCTCACCGCCGCCATTGAGCAATCGCCGGAATCGGTTATTATCACCGACAAAAACGGCGTGATCCAGTATGTGAATCCCGGGTTTGAGAAAACCACGGGTTACACGCGGGAGGAAGCGATCGGCAAAAATCCCAGGTTCCTCCAAAGCGGCAAGCACAGCCGACGGTTCTATGTCGACATGTGGAAAACCCTGTCCGACGGGCGCATCTGGAAAGGGGAGCTGATCAACCGGCGTAAAGACGGGGCCTTGATCGAAGAAGGGGTCACCATTTCACCCGTGAAAGATGATTTTGGCAATGTCATCCATTATGTCGCCGTCAAACTGGATATCACGGAACAGAAAATCATGGGGCGTCAGATCCGCCAGGGACAGAAAATGGAAGCCATCGGCACCCTGGCCGGCGGCATTGCCCATGATTTCAACAATATCCTGTCCGCCATCATGGGATACACGGAGATTACCAAAAGTGCCCTCCCTCCGGAGAGCAACCTGAACACCTATCTGTCCAAAATACTGGCGGCCTCAAAGCGAGCCGCCGATCTTGTCAATCAGATACTCATGTTCAGCCGGAAAAGCGACACCGAGATGAGGCCGCTCAAGGTGAAGTCCGTTGTCAAAGAAGCGGTTGAACTGCTTAGGGCCTCGTTGCCCTCAACCATTGACATTGTCCAGAAGATTGAAAGCGATTCGTACATTCTGGGCGACACGACCCAGTTCCATCAGGTGGTCATGAACCTGTGCGCCAATTCAGGGTATGCGATGAAAAAAAAGGGCGGGGTCCTGACCATCGAACTTGAGGACATCCGCCCGCCCTACAGCGAGGAGGTGAACCGGCTGATCGCATCCGCCAGGGAAAATGAAAACGAGCCGCCGCCGTTCTGGGTTCAATTGAAGGTCATCGATACCGGCCACGGCATCGAAAAAAAGAACCTGAAACGCCTTTTCGATCCTTTCTTCACGACCAAGGCCATCGGGGAAGGAACCGGCATGGGCCTGTCCGTCGTTCACGGGATCCTGGAAAGTCACAAGGCAGCCATCCGGATCGAAAGCGAACCGGGCCGGGGCACCGAGGTGACGGTGTTGTTCCCGGCCATGAAACGGCAGAGTCTCAATGCGGCGGATTTCCTTTTGCCCGTTGAAAAAGGCTCGGAAACCGTTTTGTTGGTGGATGATGAACACGCCCTGGTTGACGTGAATTCACGGAACCTTGAGACCCTGGGATACATCGTGACGGCACGGACCTCCCCCGACGAAGCCCTTGAGTTGTTCAAACGGGCCCCCGACGCCTTCGACATTGTCATCACGGATCTGACCATGCCCGGCATGACCGGGGATGTGCTTGCCGAAAAAATCCTGGCGGTGAGGCCTGATATTCCGATCCTGCTGTGCACCGGATTCAGCACCCCCGAAACGGAAAAGCGTGCTGAAAAAATCGGCATCAGGCGGATCATCAACAAGCCGCTCACCACAAGCAAATTTTCCGAAGCCATCCGGTCGGTTTTAATGTCCCGGAAAAAATAATCCGTTCCAAACGGCTCCCTGACGTGCTTCAGCGTTATGACTTTTCTTCGTCGTGTTGCGGCAACGCATGGAGCGCATGGTTACACAGCGCCAGCCGGGACTGATGGAAATCAAGAAATTCATCCAGGGCGCCGAAGACGATCCGGATATCCCGGGGCAGGTCCGATCCGGTGCACCGACGCATGGTATCGCCCCTGCGATGGGCGGAGATGACCGCGTAGATCTCTTCGAGGGGCGCGATCACATGGTTTGACAGACTCCGTCTGAACACCATCCCGGCAAAAAAGACGGCGGACGCCATAAACACAATCCCCCAGGCCCCGGCATGGCCGAACTGCCTGGCACGGAGATCGGCCCGGACCATGGCGTCCCGGTTGATTTTCCCCAGGCGGCCGACGGCCGTCACGGTACGTCGGCGGGCATCGCCCTGCCCGGCAAAGGCGTCCTTATAATTGACGGCGATCAATGTGAGGACATCGGGCTCTTCGGTTTCGGTGATGTTATTCCGAGCCCGGGTGAGGGCGTCTAAGAAAATCTTTTCCCGGGCCCCATTGTCCTCTGCATCGTCTGTGATCAGGGCCAGACAGGTCAGCATGGTCTCACAGGCTTCCAGAGACTTCCCATTCCGGTCGATGATCACGGAAATGGCCGGACTCATCCGTGTAAACACGCCGACGGCTCCAAAGGCCATCAGAAGGTTGAGCCCGAGCAACAGCCACAAGCCGATACGAACCGGTTGTGCAATTTTCATCATCACACCCCTTTGACCAGTCTGGCTATGCCCGCTTCACTGGATACAATCATCAGATGATCCTCCTCACGCATGGGTTCGGTGGGCGTGGGCTGAACGAATTTTCCGGTGCCCCCCCGACGGATGGCGGCCACCGTCACCCCGAAGCGTTTGGGCAGAGCCAGTTCGATGAGATTTTTCCCGACCATGGACGGCTGGATGCGGATTTCGGTCAACAGAAGGTCCTCGCCCAGGGCGGTGTCGGCAATCACATGGCGGTAAAGAAGCCGGTTGGCAAAGCGTTTGCCGAACTCCTGCTCCGGATTGATGATCTGATGGGCGCCGACCAGTTGAAGGATGCGCTGGTGCAGCTTGTCGTTGGCCCGGGCCACGATGTACGGCGCGCCCATCTGCCGCAGCAGGGCCGTGCAGATGATCGACGATTCCTTGGAATCATCCCCGATGGCGCAGACCACGGCATCCCGTTTCCGGGGATGGAGCCGGGCGAGCTCGATCTCATCGGTGGCGTCCATGGTTAGGGCCTCGGTGACAAAGACGGCCGCTTCTTCGACCAGATGTTTCAGGGGGTCCACGGCCAGGACTTCAACGCCCTTTTCCGACAGGGTCCGGGCCAGGGCCATGCCGAACTGTCCCAGACCGATGATCAGTATCTGTTGAGGCATAACGGTTTTCCTTTAATTTAACGTGATTTCCACATCCGGACATCGGGAGACCGGCGAGGTCTGGTCCCCGCTGAGCAGCATGAACAGGGTCATGGGCCCCACACGTCCGGCGAACATGGCGATCATGATGATGATTTTTCCAATGGTATCCAGATGGGCGGTGGCCCCGGTGGTGAGGCCCACGGTTCCGATGGCGCTGGTGGCCTCAAAGATCAGATCCCGGGCCGAGAGCGGCTGGGTCACCGTGAGCATCAAAAGGACGAGAAACCAGATAAGCGCACCGGAGGCCGTGATGGTGACGGCCCGATAGATGGTTGCGGAAAGAATCCTGCGGTTTTGCAGGATGATCACATTGCGATTGGTGATATTGGCCATAAAGGTCAGGGCCAGAATACCGAAGGTGGTGGTCTTGATCCCGCCGGCCGTGCCGCCGGGGCTGCCGCCGATAAACATCAGGCAGAGCATGACAAGAAAGGTCGGGGTGATCACGGCGGCAATGTCCACCGAGTTGAATCCTGCGGTGCGCAGGGTCACCGATTGAAACCAGGCGTTGTGGAGTTTATCCGGCAAGGCCAGACCCGCCAGCATGCCGTTCCACTCGAAGGCCAGCATGAACAGCGTCCCTGAAACCAAAAGAACCACGGTGGTGACAAGGGTGATGCGGGCCGGAACGGAAATCCGCCTACCCCTCAGCCACCGCGGCACGATCAGGCTGGTGGCCGGAGCCAGACCGCCGACGATGATCAGAAGGGCGATCACATGCAGAATCAAAGGCTTATCCTGATAGGGAATCAGACTGTCGGTCTGCAGGGCAAACCCCGCATTGCAGAAGGCCGACACTGCCGTGAACACCCCCCGCCACGACGCCTGTGCCGGAGAATCGCCCAGGGAATAAAACAGCATGGAAAGGGCCGCGGCACCCAGAGCTTCCGCAATCAGGGTGAATTTCAAGATGGCGGCCAGCGAGGACACCAGTTCCTCATGGTCATTGCCGGTCATGGACGAGAGAATGCGCTCCTGCCGAAGGCTCAGCCGACGTCCCATGGCGTGGAGGGCCACGGTGGTGATGCTCATGATGCCCAGACCGCCAAGCTGGATCAGGATCAGAATGAACATCTGGCCCATCCCGGTAAAATCATGGGGCGTATCGAGCACGATGAGCCCGGTCACACAGACGGCGCTCACCGACGTGAAGGCCGCATCGACCAGGTCGATGGCGCCCGCCGTGGTCGCATGGGGCACATTCAAAAGCAGGGTCCCCAGCACGCACAGTCCGAAAAAGGTGGAAAGAAGAATCCGCGCCGGATGGTTGAGCAGGAGTTCCCATCCGTTCTGTCTGTTCTCCGCCCCCCGGACGGACCGGGGAACCGCAGAAAAATTGACAAGGCTCACGACAAGGGCCGCGCTCACCGTGTGACCGGTGGAAAAGGCCCAGAAAATCAGCATCAGACAGACGACGCCTGTGCCTTGCATCAGAAAAAAAAGGGGCGTTTTTCGTTGAAAGGTCCACTGAACAAAAAAAACCTGGCTGATCAGGGCGGAGGCCGCCACCGCCGCCGTAAAAGAAACGGTGTCTGTCGCACCGAGCAGCATGGACAGAGCCGTCATGACGGGCACCGCCGCGGCGGCGAATCGGGCCCGCTGCCGGCACCGGTGTTCATGGTCGCTTTTCCGTTCATCGCCCGCGTGCAGGCTGAAATCATACAGGGCAAAGCCCATGGCGATCACCACCACGGCAGCAAGCAGGGCGCCCCCGGGATCATTGAAAAAAGACGGCAGGGCTCCGCCGTACCCGGCCATGAGCGCCAGAAAACCGGCGGTCTTGCCGATCACCGGCCGTCGGAACAGGGTCCAGGCACAGATCAGGCAGGCCAGACAGGCCGCCGAGCCCAGCCCCATCCGCCACAGGGCAGGAAGGCCGTCGGCGGCACCCAGGGTCGCAAAAATCACGGGCAGGGGCGAAAGCGCCGTCAACGCCCCCTCCATACCGACATGGGGCAGCACGGATCGTGAAATTGTCCCTGTTTTCATACCCTCATCCTAAAACCGCCCGGGTCATCGGCTTATGCCCTATGAGCGGTCCCTATTCGTAATGAGTCCACATTCGAATAACTTTGACAGTTTTTTCATCATTCAGAATCTGGTAAACCATTCTGTGTTGAATGTTCAATCTTCGTGAATAGGCGCCTGATAAGTCACCGACAAGTTTTTCATAGGGTGGTGGTGTCTGGTATGGATTATGTTTCAACAATTCAATTATTTCTTTCGCCTTTGATTTCAACCCATGTGAGGCCAGTTTTTTTGCATCTTTCTGTGCGTGTTTCGTAAAAACGACCGTCCAATTCACCAGTCAAGCTCCTCGCTGCAATCGTCAATAGACGTTGCAAGGCCATTCCTGATGGATTCTCGCATTCCTGGAATATTCAAAAGAAACATGGTTTCCTGAATTGATTTCCAGTCTTCTTCTGAAATAAGAACGGCGTTTCCCCGTTTGCCTGTAATAATGATAGGTTCATGGGAGGAGGAAGCTTGATCAATCAGTCTGTAAAAATTTGAACGGGCTTCTGTTGCGGATAATATTGTCATCTCTGCCTCCTTGACGTTTATGGTAAAAGAGTACGACATCACGTACGCATTGTCAAGTTGGTGATACGGTGAAAAAAAGATGCCGATTATGGAAACATCAACCGGGGTCAGAGTTCAAGCAAAAGCCCCACGGGGCAATGGTCCGACCCCATAATGCCGTTGTCGATAAACGGTTCTTTGATCCATCCTTTGTCGATGATGTCCCGGGTCACGAAAAAATAATCGATGCGCCAGCCCGCGTTGGTTTTCCGTGCGCCGGACCGGTAGGACCACCACGAGTAGGTAACGGTATCGGGAAAGGCGTGGCGGAAGGTGTCCACATAGCCCCGCCGGACAATCTCGTCCATCCAGTCCCGCTCAATCCTCAAAAAACCCGAGGTGTTTTCGTTGGCCTTGGGATGTTTGAGATCGATCTCGTTGTGGGCGATGTTGTAGTCCCCGGTGATGATCAGGCTCCGGCCCCTGTCCTTGAGGGCGTCGGCGTAGGCGAAGAAGGCGTCGAAGAAATCCAGCTTGTACCGGAGGCGTTCGTCACTCATCTGCCCGTTGGGGAAATACACGTTGAACAGAATGAAATCCCCGAAATCGCTTTCAAGGATCCGGCCCTCGTCATCGAAGGCGGGAATGCCGATGCCGGTCTTCACCGACAGGGGCCGGACCTTGGAATAGGTGGCCACCCCGCTGTACCCTTTCTTCACCGTGGAATAGGACCAGTCGCTGTGATAGCCGTCGAACGCAAGCATCTCATCGGTTCTCTGATGCTCCTGGAGTTTGGTTTCCTGCAACGCCAGGATGTCCGGATCGAGGGTCCGGACGCTGCCGACAAAATCCTTGCCAAAAACCGCCCTCAGGCCGTTCACATTCCACGACACCAGTCGAATCGTTCGCGTCGTTCGCTTGGGCACTGAATTATCCTCAAAAAAAAATACTGTCTATTGGTATAGCTGATGGGCACGCTTTGCTTTGCCCATCATTTCCTTGAATCAACAAACAACAACGATGATACCCCAAAACAAAATTATCGATGGCACTGGGCGCAGGCGGTGGGGCCGGTTTTGGCGCCGTCTTTTTTCATGGAACGGTGGCAGTCCAGACAGTGGTTCATCACCTGCTTCTTCTGGAGTTTGCCCTCGGCTTTCATGGCCTTGACCACGGCTTCCTGTTTGGGAAACAGATTGTGGCAGATGCCGCAGTCGTTCAGGCTTGTCTGGTGGTCTTTATGGGGAAAAGACACATTGCCTTTTTTCCCCCCGTCAAGATCGATGACGGCCTTGCCCGTCGGTTCGTCGGCGGCAAACGCGGTCCCTGAAACAATCATCACGGTCATCATCACGGCGAGCAACAGTGTTTTCTTCATGGCGTTTTCTCTCCTTGTCAAAGGGTCACGGTAGTGTTGACTTCTTCCATGGTCACGATGGGCAGTGTCTGTTTGCCCTTGCCCAGAACCAGGTCCAATACCTTCTGGGGGGCACTTCGGTAAAGCAGTTTCACCTCGATGGTCAGGACACCTTTGTCAATGGGGGTGAACCGGACCTCTTCCCTCAGGGATTTTCCCGGGGGCACACGTCTGTCCTTGAGGATTTCACGGGCCTTGGCGATGTTCAGCACCGGATTGCCCTTACCGTCCCCGAAAACGGTGTTATAAATAATGGCGTCATCGGGCACATAGCCGTTTTTATCCGCAACGCCGCTTGAAAACACAGGCTTACCGGCGGCATCGTTGATACGGATGGACAGCCACATCTGCCTCACATCGGTGAGGCCCGTGGGCAGATCATGCCCGGCCCCGGTATTTTTAATGACGATGCCAAGACGCCCGGCCGCGATCCAGTCCGTATCGAGGGACAGTTCCGCGCAGTTCTGAAGACGTTCCAGAGCCATGGCCGCCTTGTCCGCCCCGCCAAAGCCCGGGGGAACGGCGGTGTTGGCGCCCACGAACACGTGGGTCCTTACATGCGCCCTCTCGGGGCCGTCATCTGAAGCCCTCCCCGGATGGGCAGGCCTGTCGGTCGACGCCGTGGCCGGAACTCCGGGCCGCTGGACCATATGACACCCCTGGCAGGTGATGGTTTGTGACGGATCGGCGGGACCGAACGGCCCTTTTATCCATTCGTCGTAGGTTGTCTCGAGTTTGGTCCCGAACGAGACATGGGACACGTTGTGACAGGTGCCGCAGATATCCGAAGCGGTATGCAGGGGCGAATAGGCGGTGTCGTGATAATCGGATTCGGCGTCGTCGCGGGGGCCGCGTTTGACGCCCGGGTCATCCTCCCCGAGGCCGGGACTGATGATCAAACCGTTGTTGACCATCCGGGTAACGCCCGTGGCCGAATGACAGTAATCGCACTGAATGCCCTGGGCGGCGATCGAAGACACCTTCGACGGGTCATCGGAGGTTTTCAGCGGATAACCGGTGAGGACCCCGACGGGGGTATGGCACTTGACGCAGGATTCGCTTTCGGCGATTTCACCGGGATCGGAAAGCCCCTTGAGCAGGTATTGGGACAGGGCCTGGTACACCGGATCGCTATGAGACAGATGGTGCATGGAAGCGGTCCACTGGCTGTAAATCCCACTGTGGCAGTCCCCGCAGGTCGCAGGATCGATGAAGCGTCCGGGCGCCAAAACGGCGTCGGAGGAAAACGCCGTGCCGATTCCGATCGGCACGGCGATAAAAACAAAAAAGACAAGCCCTTTCAGGCTGAGGCATCGCAACACGGCATCCATGGTGTGTCCTTTCCCGGTCCGGGAGGTCTTTCGTCATCACAGGCAGACGGACAGCACCATGAAAGGTCTATGCCTCGGCCTTGGCGGCGGCCTCCTTGCCGTAGGCCTGGGCCATTTTCATTCCACCCTCGACAACGGCGGATTTAAGCATCAGGGGGCCCCCGACCATGGCCATGCCGAAAATATTTTTCATGGTGTCAAAAATCCGTTCAGCCGCCTCGCCGCTCCATCCGTAGGCTCCGAATGCACCGGCGACCCTGCCCTCAAGCCCTGCTTTTTCCGCGATGAAAAGCAGGGTTTTCATGCTGTTCATCATCTCCCCGTGGTAGGTGGATGATCCGAACATGTAGATATCATACCCGTCAAGCTCCGATTCCTTTTTAATATCCTTGGCGTCGGAAAGGGTCACGTCCACCATGGAAAACCGCAGTCCTTCCGCAATGAACTCCGCGATTTTCCGGGTATCACCGGTGCGGGTCGAATACACAATCAGGGCCTTTTTCATGAACGAGTCTCCTTTTATAATGATTGATGGATAAATTCAATGCTTTTGACGCGTGGCTTTCCATGTCGGGCAACACGAACACAGCCACCGGGACCGAAAGCCCCGGGAACAGATGACCTCATTTACATACACATTCCATGCCGGACTATCAATCCTGTTAAGCGGTGGTGCGTTTTATAATGATGACGGGCAGTTGGTGGACACAGTCCACCCTACGACAGGCGGTCGTTTATGCGAAGACCGTCGTTGTTCGGGCAAATCCCTGTGGGGTGCCTAACCGCGAAAAGCCCCGCCCATGCGCAAACCCATCGTCGTCGTGGGCTGTGCCCACCGATATGGCCCTCATCCTTAATAAAATTCGATGACATACCAAATGAAAACCTGCTTTTCGATTTCGATTTGGATTGTTTTGGTAGACAGGACGGCCAAACCTTTATATGACAACGGGTGAAACCCACTTCATGAAAGGATCGCCCGTGAACACCCTCAAAGATGTCATTGCCTCGTCCGATCTGTTTTCGGGTCTGCCGGACGAACAGCTGGAGGCCCTGTGCCGGATCAGCGTGCCTCGGCTTTACAAAAAAGGGGAAACCATCTTTTCCGAAGGCGAGCCGGGAACGGGGTTTTACATCGCCGAAACCGGCATGATCAAAATATACAAGCTGTCCTTCGAGGGCAAGGAGCATATTCTTCACATCTTCGGCCCCGGTGAGCCCTTCGGGGAGGTTCCGGTGTTCACGGGCAAGCCGTTTCCGGCCGGCGCCATGGCCCTCAGGGAATCCCGGGTGCTCCTGTTTCCCCGGAGCGATTTTATCGATCTCCTGACCCGGGACCCGTCGCTGGCCCTCAACATGCTCGGTGTTCTTTCCATGCGGCTCCGGCAGTTCACGGTCCAGATCGAAAACCTGGCCCTCAAGGAGGTGCCCGCACGTCTGGCCGCCCACCTGCTCTGGCTGAGCCGGGAGCAAAACAACCGGGAACGGGTCACCCTGGATATTTCCAAAGGGCAGCTGGCCAGCCTTCTGGGAACCATTCCCGAAACCCTGTCACGGATCATGGCCAAAATGAACGGGCACCGGCTGATCGAGGTTCAGGGCCGGGACATCCTGATCCTGAACCATGACGGCCTGAAAGATCTTGCCGAGTTCGGAAAACTTGAGTTATAGTGGCCCATGCGTTACGACGGGCCCGGAGACAACCGCCCGGCCTTCGAGCGTATCCGATGTTTTGATACACACCTGTCTCAATAAACCGCAAGAGACAGACATGATACAAGAATTTCAATTCGTTGGGCCTGATCCCCCATCAGCCTTTGTCCCTCTGCCCACAGGCCGGGGACAAACGGCCGTCACCGGAGGGGCTCAACCGGGCCCGGCACGGAAAATCGTTTAACATCAGTTCTTTGACAAGCATTTTACCAAACCTTTCTTTTCTGGCATGAAATGTGATTGAGGAATCAGACATTTTATGCGACATCGCCGCCCGGCGGCATTTTATGTTGAACTCAACCCATCTCGACACCAGGAAAGGAAGGACCATGAAAAAGTTTGTTTGCACGATTTGCGGATACATCGCCGACGCTGACGCTGCCCCGGAAAAATGCCCCCAGTGCCAGGCCCCGGCCGCCAAGTTCAGGGCGCAGAGCAGCGGATCTGCCCCGGCATGGGCCGATGAACATGTGGTCGGCGTGGCCTCAGGGGTGGACCCTGAGATCATCGAAGGGCTCAAGATGAATTTCACCGGCGAATGCACCGAAGTGGGCATGTACCTGGCCATGAGCCGACAGGCCGACCGTGAAGGCTATCCGGAAATCGCCGAAGCTTACAAACGCATTGCCTTTGAAGAGGCCGAGCATGCCGCCAAGTTCGCCGAACTTCTGGGCGAGGTGCTCAAGGCCGATACGAAAACCAACCTTCAGATGCGCGTCGATGCGGAGCACGGGGCCTGTCAGGGAAAAAAAGACCTGGCGGTCCGGGCCAAACAGTTGAACCTCGACGCCATCCACGACACGGTGCATGAAATGTGCAAAGACGAGGCCCGGCACGGACAGGCGTTCGCCGGCCTCTTGAAACGGTATTTCGGATAACATTAAAAAACATGAAGGAGACTTAGACCATGGATTGTTATGAATGCCCCTGCGGTTATGTGTACGACCCCGAACTCGGCGACATCGAAAACGGCATTGCCGCCGGAACGGCCTTTGAAGATCTGCCCGATGACTGGGTCTGCCCGGTCTGCGACGCCGCCAAGGAATATTTCGAAAAAGTTGAATGATGTTAGACTCCCGTCCGCGGCGTTACCCGTAATCCCGCGGACCTATTCATTTTCATTGTCCTGATCCAAGGAGGCACCATGTACGAATGCAATGTCTGCGGTTATGTGTACGATCCGAAAAACGGCGATCCCGACAGCGGTATCGAGCCCGGCACCCCCTTTGACGATCTTCCGGCGGACTGGGTCTGCCCCGTCTGCGGCGTGGATAAAAACGAATTTTCCAAACAGTAGGCCCGACCTGCGAAAGAGGATGCCATGAGACCATTGAAGATAGCGGAAGGAATCTACGATGTGGGGGTCAAGGACTGGAACGTCAGGGATTTCCACGGCTATTCCATCCACGGAACCACCTACAACTCCTTTCTGATCATCGATGAAAAGGTGGTCCTGATCGATACGGTGAAAAAAGGGTTCGGCGATGAACTGCTCCGAAATATCGCCGCCGTCATCGACCCGGCAAAAATCGATTTCGTCGTCAGCAACCATACGGAATTGGATCATTCGGGCTGCCTGCCCCAGGTGATGGACGCCATCGGCAAAGACAAGCCCGTCTACTGTTCCAAAATGGGTGAAAAAGGCCTTAAGGCCCATTTCGGTAACGCGCTGAACCTTAACGCCGTGGAGGGCGGAAGCTCCATGTCCATCGGGCGAAGGACCCTGACCTTCATGGAAACCCGGATGCTCCACTGGCCGGACAGCATGTTCACCTACCTGCCCGAAGACAAAATCCTTTTTTCCAGCGACGCCTTCGGTCAGCATTACGCCGATCAGGAAAACTTCGACGACGAGGTGGGACAGGCAATCGTCAAGCATGCCAAGAAATACTACGCCAACATCCTTCTGCTCTACTCTGCCAAGGTCAAGGCCCTGATCGAATCCGTCGTCGCCTCGGGCATCGAAATCAAGACCATCTGCCCGGACCACGGTATCATCTGGCGCAAGGATCCGGGATTTATCATCAACAAATACCTGGAATGGAGTGAACAGACGCCCGCCAAAAAAGCCGTGGTGCTCTACGACACCATGTGGGAAAGCACCGAAAAAATGGCCAAGGCCGTGGCGGCGGGCCTGAACCACGAAGGCGCGGACGCGGTCCTCATGCATGTCCGCAAATGGCACCGAAGCGACGTGATCACCGAAGTGATGGACGCAAAGGCCCTGATTCTGGGTTCACCCACCCTGAACAACGGCCTGTACCCCACCTTGTGCGACGTGCTGACCTACATCAAGGGCCTGAAACCCAAAAACAAAATCGGCGCGGCCTTCGGCTCCTACGGCTGGAGCGGTGAGGCGGTCAAGCTGCTCAACGCGGAGCTTGCGGCCATGGGCATCGAACAGGTTCACGACGGATTGAAAATCCAGTATGTCCCCGATGACAATCAACTCGCCGCCTGCTTCGAATTCGGAAAAACCCTTGCCGCAAAACTGTGAGGGACGCCATGGGCGGCAGAGTCCTCAAAAAACGGCTTGAATCCCTGCTTCTGGCGGAACCCTGGAACGAGGCCCTGACGGACCTTGCCGGGGCTCCGCCCAGGCAGAGCATCAATGCCCTGATCTCGTTTTTCTGCAGCCTAAGCCCCCTTCTGAAATGGCGGGCCGTGTCCGCGGCGGGCACGGTGACGGCCGGCCTGGCCGATCACAGCCCCGAAGAGGCCCGGGTAATCATGCGGCGCTTGATGTGGACGCTCAACGACGAATCCGGGGGCATCGGCTGGGGCGCCCCCGAAGCCATGGGCGACATTATGGCGAAAAGCCCGGTCCTGGCCTCTGAATACAACCGGATCCTCGTGTCCTACCTGGACGAGGACGGCAATTATCTCGAACACGAACCCCTTCAGACCGGGCTGCTCTGGTCCGTTTACCGTCTGGCCGGGGCTGATCCGGCCCGCATCATGCGGGCGGCGGCCTTCACCCGCCCGTTTCTTTCATCCGCCGACCCCGAAAAACGCGGGCTGGCCTGCCTGATCGCAGGGGCCCTCAGGGACCATGATGCAAAGGCCCCTCTGACGGCCCTGCTTGCGGACCCGTGTGAAATCACGTTATACAGCCATGGCTATTTCCATGAAAAAACGATACAATGCCTGTCTGAACACGCCTTGAAAAGGATCGTATCCCCATGAAAATGAGCTGTAAAATCCGACTGGACGAATTCATGGCCGGCCTCATCCGCCGGAATCCCGGTGAGAGCGACTTCCACCAGGCCGTCTTCGAGGTGGCCCGGGATATCCTTCCCTTTGTGGAATCGCGAAAAATCTACTGCGACAACCGGATCCTCGAACGCATGACCGAGCCGGACCGCATCGTGATCTTCCGGGTCAGCTGGGAGGACGACGACGGCAACATCCGGGCCAACCGGGGCTACCGGGTCCAGTTCAACAACGCCATCGGTCCCTACAAGGGCGGCCTGCGCTTCGACAAGGGCCTGACCCTCGACACCTTGAAATTTTTAGGCTTCGAACAGACCTTCAAAAATTCCCTGACGGGGCTTCCTCTGGGCGGGGCCAAGGGCGGCTCGGACTTCAATCCCAAGGGCAAATCCGACCACGAGGTGATGCGGTTCTGCCAGTCGTTCATGACCGAACTGTTCCGGCACATCGGCCCGGACACGGACATCCCCGCCGGAGACTTAGGGGTGGGCGGCCGGGAAATCAGCTACATGTACGGCCAGTACAAACGCCTGACCAACACGGTCACCGGCACCCTCACCGGCAAGGGCCTGTCCTACGGCGGCAGTATGGTCCGCACCGAGGCCACGGGGTACGGCCTGGTCTACCTGACCGACACCATCCTCACCCATCACGGCAACGGCCTTGCGGGAAAAACCGCCCTGGTCTCCGGATCGGGCAACGTGGCCCAGCACACGGTGGAAAAGCTGCTCGAGTACGGCGTCACCGTGCTGACCATGTCGGACACCTCCGGATTCATCTACGACAAAAACGGCATCGACGCGGAAAAACTGGCGTTTATAAAACAGCTTAAAAACGTCGAGCGAAAACGGATCTCCGAGTATGCCGCCGCCTTCGGGGCCGAGTTCCATGAGGGACAGAAACCCTGGAAAGTCCCGGCCCAGCTGGCCTTCCCCTGCGCCACCCAGAACGAGATTCTGGAACTGGACGCCAAGGCCCTGGCCGACAACGGCTGCCTGGTGGTGGCCGAAGGGGCCAACATGCCCGTGAGCAACGAGGGCATCGACATCTTTGACCGGGCAGGCGTCCTGTTCGCACCGGCCAAGGCCGCCAATGCGGGCGGCGTGGCCGTTTCCGGCCTTGAGATGGCCCAGAACAGCCTGCGCCTGTCCTGGACCCGGAAGCAGCTGGACGCCAAACTGAAAAACATCATGAGGCACATCCACGAGCAGTGCGTGGAATACGGCACGGACGAGGGCCGTGTCAACTATCGAAAAGGGGCCAACATCGCCGGATTCATCAAGGTGGCCGAGGCCATGGTGGCCTTCGGAAACTGTTGACGGCAAAGAAAAACGTCCGATTTCTGCGTTGCGCTTCATCCCTCGTCACTGCGGCGTACCCTAAGTACGCCTCATTCCTCGGGATTCGCGACGCCTTGAACTCAAACGTTTTTCTTTGCCGTCATGTGATGACTTTTTACGAGTTCATCATGATTCAATACATCAAAAAAAGGAGACCGATCATGAAAATGGAACAGTACATCAGAGCCTTTGCCGGAGCGTTTATTTTGATCACCGTCTTTCTTGCCCTGTTTTCCAAATGGTGGCTGCTTCTGACGGCCTTTGTGGGGGCAAACCTGCTTCAGTCGGCCTTCACCGGGATCTGCCCCCTGGAAAACATCCTGACCAAACTCGGAATCCCCAAGGAGTGACATCCCGTATTTTTCCCGATTGATCACCCTTCACGCGCCAAGGTGAACCCATGAATACACGTCCTGTCCTGATCATGGTCCTTTTCGGCCTTTTCTTCGCCCCGCGGCCCTGGGCAAGCGATGCCCGCGCCCTGGACCGCTACGACTACGAAAGGATCAAAAAGGATTTCAACGACTATTACTGTCCCATGCCCGAAGCGGCCGGGGCGACGGGCGGCAGCGCTCCCTGCGCCGCGGATCAGGCCCTGACCCTCAAGGCCGCCCTGGCCCTGGCCCTTGGGAACAATCCGGACACCCAGATCGCCGCGGCTCGGATCGAGCAG
This sequence comes from Desulfatiferula olefinivorans, assembly GCF_054657895.1. Classification (NCBI taxonomy): domain Bacteria; kingdom Pseudomonadati; phylum Thermodesulfobacteriota; class Desulfobacteria; order Desulfobacterales; family Desulfobacteraceae; genus Desulfatiferula; species Desulfatiferula olefinivorans. Next base: position 103,153 of record NZ_BAAHXV010000007.1, read on the forward strand.
AGCCGGGCCCAGCTCGATCGGGCCAATGCGGCCTTCATGCCGACGGTGGATGTCTACACCGAATACACGAGGGGGGACTTCCCGTCGGGGTATCTGTTCAAGACCATTGACCAGCGGCAGTTCGTAAACGGTACCGACTTCAACGATCCGGGCATTGTCGAGAATTTCGAAACCGGCATATCGGCCCGGCTCCCCCTGTTCAACGGCGGACGAAACCTCCTGGGCCGGGCCATGGCCAAAGAGGACCTGGCCATAAATACATGGAACGCCCAGGCATCGAAAAACCAGGTGGCGGCCCAGGTGATCCACGCCTGGTACGACAGCCTGTCGGCCCGGGAATTCATCACCATCGCCGAAGAATCCGTGGCCACGGTAAAAAACCAGCTGTCCGTCATGCAGGTTCGGTTCGAGGGGGGCAGCGCGCTCAAATCCGACATTCTCTCGCTCAAGGTCCGACTGGCCCAGGCGGAAGAGGACCTGCTGAAAAGCCAGAACCGGGCGAAGCTGGCCCTGGCGGCCCTGTCCACCGTTCTGGGCATCTGTCCGGACAGCCCCCTTGAAATCGACAGTTCGCCCTTTTCCCTTTCCAATATTCCTGACACCTACGACAAGGGCATGACCGCGGCCCTCGACAACCGCCCCGAGCTGAACACCGTCCGGGCGGCGGTCCGTCAGTCCCGCATGGCCCGGGATCTGGCCAAAAGCGCCTACCTTCCAACGGCCGGCCTCATGGGCAAATACTATGTGGACGACCCGTCCATGGACTATGACAGGGACCGGGAAAACTGGGCCGTCGGCGTGACCGTCAACTGGAATCTGTTCGCCGGTCTGTCGGACAAGGCCGGCGAAACCCTGGCCGAGGCCCGGCTTCGGGAAGCCCTGACCTCGGACAGAAAAACCCTTCTGTCGGTAAGCTATGAAGTCAAAAACGCCTTCATCCGGCGCGACGAAGCCCAGTCCCGCATCGACGTCGCCCGATCCGGCGTTCGGCTGGCCCAGGAGTCCTATGATTTGGTCAAGCGCCAGTATGAGGGCGGTTCGGCCACCATCACCCGTTATCTGGAAGCCGAGCTTGACTGGAACGCGGCCCGGATCCGTTCGACGGCGGCATACTACGATCACCAGAAAGCCCTGGCCGACATCGCCCGCGCAACGGGCCTGCTCACCCGTCCCAACGCCCTGATTCCCAAGTCGAACAAGGAGATTTTCGATGAAAACCGGTAACGCGTTTACAACCCCTTCGCTGTCAGCTTTCCTGATCGGTCTGGTCTTTCTCGCCGCCTGCGGCTCCGACGGCCCGACTGACGAAAATATCGAAAACCAGGGGCCGGCCGTCTCCGCCACGGACCAGGCCCGCCTGGAAACCATCACCCAGTGGTACGATGCCGTGGGCAGCATCCGGCCCAAAACCGAAACCGTCATCGAGGCCCAGGTCCCGGCCCAGATCACAAAAATCCTGATCACGCCGGGGGCTTCCGTGACCAAGGGCGACACCATCATGCTGCTGGACAACCGCCAGTACACGGCCCGGCTGGAAAGCGCAAAACAGGGGGTCACAGCGGCCCAGGCCGCCCGGGAGCAGGCCAACCAGGGCCTGATCGCCGCTGAAGCCAATCTGACCCAGGCACAAACGGAATACGACCGAATCAAACATTATTTCGAAACCCAGGCCGCCACCAGTCAACAGCTCGAGCAGGCAAAGGCCGCGTTCATCACCGCCGAAGCCGGCGTCAAACAGGCCAAGGAAGCCCAGACCGCCGCCGAAGCGGGCATCAACCAGGCCCGGCAGGCGGAAAAGGAAGCGGCCATCGCCCTGGGTTACACCGTCATCACGGCGCCCGACAGCGGCGTCATCCTCAAACGCATGGCCGAGCCCGGCGACATGGCCCTGCCCGGCAAACCCCTGGCCGTCATGCGGACCAGCGGATCCCTGCGCATCGAAGCCTATGTCCGTGAAGGCCTGATCGGCAAGGTGGCCGGCGGCACCGAACTTGGGGTGGACATCACCACCCTTGGCATCCGGTCCCAAGCCACGGTCGACGAGGTGGTGCCCTACGCCGACCCGAAAACCCGAACCTTCCTGGTCAAAGCCCAGCTACCCGATATCGAGGGACTTTATCCGGGCATGTACGCCAAGCTCCTGATTCCGGTCATGGACCGACAGGTGGTCACCGTTCCGGCCCGGGCCGTTCAGACCGTGGGACAGATGGAACTGGTTCTGGTCCGGGAAAACGAGGCCTGGAAACGGCGTTTCATCAAAACCGGCGCGATGCTGGGCGACCGGGTGGAGGTCCTTTCGGGCCTTTCCGGCACGGAAACCGTGGGCTACTAAACGGCCATGGGCCGCAACAAAGCAGGAAAGACGCTTGACGCATTGCGACCGTTGTCTTTCATATCAACTTAAAGAGGGAAAGGCGTCATGAACCAGCCAAACACCGTTCCGGGCGGTTTTGTCATCGGCATCGTCAAACAGTTTCTCGGCTCATCGCTGTCCGTCATCATGATCATCGCAGCCCTTCTGCTGGGTCTTGCGTCCATTCTCGTCACCCCGAGGGAAGAAGAGCCCCAGATCGTGGTGCCCATGGCCGACATCTATGTGGAGGTTCCGGGGGCAGACCCCGAGGAGGTCGAACAGCTGGCGGCCACACCCCTTGAGCGTCTGCTCTGGCAGATCGACGGGGTGGAATATGTCTACTCCATGTCCCATCGGGATATGGCCATTGTCACCGTCCGGTTTTACGTGGGCGAAGACCGGGAAAACTCCCTGGTCAAGCTGCGCAACAAGATCGACATGAACATCGATAAGGTGGCTCCGGTGATCCGAAGCTGGGTGGTCAAACCCGTCGAGATCGACGACGTGCCCATCGTCACCCTGGCCCTTTATTCGGAACGCTACGACGACCATGATCTGAGGCGCATCGGCGAGGAAATTCTGGCCCGTCTTTCCGAGGTCAAGAACATTTCCGGCACCACGGTTGTGGGCGGACGAAAACGGGAGGTCCGGGTGGCCCTGTCCCCGGAAAAAATGGCCGGAGCGGGCATCTCCCTTCTGGAGGTGCATCAGGCCCTTGCCGCCTCGGACGCCTCGGTCACCGCCGGAACCTTTGCCAGAAGCAACACCGAATTCACCGTGGTGGCCAACGCCTTTCTCCGCTCCGCCGGAGAAACGGCATCCCTGATGGTGGGGGTCAATGAGGGGCGGCCCGTGTACCTGCGCGACATCGCCGAGATCAAAGACGGCCCCGAAGAAATCACCACCTATTCCCGCATCGGCTTTTCGAACGCCTACCGGAAAGAAAACCGCCTGACCGACGCGCCCCCGTCCATGCCCGCCGTGACCCTGGCCCTGTCCAAGAAAAAAGGCTCCAACGCCGTAACGGTGGCCCGGGACATCCTCGATAAAATGGAGACTCTGTCCGAAACGGTTCTTCCTGACGGCGTCCGCTACACCGTGACCCGGAATTACGGGGAGACGGCCCAGGAAAAGGTCAACGAGCTTCTGGCCTCCTTAGGGTTCGCCATCGTCTCGGTGGTCGTTCTCCTGATGATCGCCCTGGGCCGCAAGGAGGCCCTGGTGGTGGCCCTGGCCGTGCCCATCAGTTTTTCCCTGGCCCTTTTGTGCAACTACCTGTTCGGCTACACCATCAACCGGGTGACCCTCTTCGCCCTGATCCTGTCGTTGGGCCTGGTCGTCGACGACCCCATCATGAACGTGGACAACATCCAGCGCAACATCCTCAAAGGGGCTCTCAAGCCCTTCGACGCCACCCTTTACGCGGTCAGGGAAGTGTTGTCGCCGGTGATCATGTCCACCGTCGCCATCGTCGTCACCTTCGTGCCCCTGTTCTTCATCACCGGCATGATGGGGCCCTACATGGCGCCCATGGCCATCAACGTGCCGCTCACCATCATCTTTTCCACGGTGTCGGCCCTGACCATCGTGCCCTGGCTGTCCCACCTGCTGCTGAAAAATCTTTCGGTGGGCGGGCACCTGATTTCTGAAACGGAACGGCCCGATCCCCAGAAGGCGTTTCCCGCCCGAATCTACCGGAAGATCCTTTCATTTTTCCTGGCCTCGTCCAGGCGTCGCCGGGGGCTGGGTGCGGGCATCGTCGTGCTTCTTGTGCTGTCCATGCTCCTGGCCGCCGTGGGACTGGTGCCCCTCAAACTCCTGCCTTTCGACAACAAAAACGAAATGCAGCTGGTCATCGATATGCCCGAAGGCAGCCCCCTTGAAAAGACCCAGGCCGTGGTCAACCGGTTTGAGGATTATCTGCGGCAGGTGCCCGAAGTCACCTCCTTCGTCAGCTACACCGGTACGGCCTCGCCCATGGATTTCAACGGCATGGTGCGTCATTACTACCTGAGATCCCAAAGCAACCTGGCCGACATCCGGGTCAACCTGCTGCACAAAAGCGAGCGCGACATGCAGAGCCACGCCATCGTCCTGCGGCTCCGGTCGGATCTGGAAGCCATCGCGGCCCGGGAAGGGGCCGTACTCAAGATCGTGGAAGTGCCGCCCGGACCGCCGGTTCTGTCGACCATCACGGCCGAGGTGTACGGCAGTCCCTCAAGTTCCTACCAGGAGCTGATCGACGCGGGAGAGCGCATCGCAGCGCTGATGAAACAGGTGGAATTCGTCACGGACATCGACAGTTCGGCCCTTGATTCCCACCAGCGGGTGGACGTGGTCGTGGACCGGGAAAAGGCGGCCCTCCACGGGGTTCGTGTCCAGGACATCATCAGCACCCTCCGGGGCGCCGTGGGCGGCCTGACCCCGGCCCAAGTCCATCTGCCCGGCGAACGCCGGCCCCTGAACATCCGCATCATCCTGCCCATCGCCCAACGGTCCGGCCTCACGCCCCTGTCCCAGATTCCGGTCAAGGCCGTGGACGGCAGCATGGTGCCCCTGGCCGAGCTGGTCAGCATGGACACCGTTGCCGCAGAACAGCCCATCTACCACAAAAACCTGGACAAGGTGGTGTTCATCTATGCGGAAATGGCGGGACGGGCTCCGGCCGAGGCCATTCTTTCCCTCCAGTCCCGATTGAAGAAAGATCCCCTGCCCGACGGCATCCGGGTCAACTGGGCCGGGGAAGGCGAATGGAAAATCACCCTAAACGTGTTCCGCGACATGGGCATCGCCTACGCCGCAGCCATGCTGGGCCTCTACCTGATCCTGGTCGTCCAGACCGGTTCGATGTCCCTGCCGGTGCTGATTCTCCTGTCCGTGCCCCTGACCCTTCTGGGCATCATGCCCGGCTTCTTTCTCTTGAATGTCGTGGCCGGAGAAACCGTGGGCGGGTACAACAATCCGATCTTTTTCACCGCCACCAGCATGATCGGCATGATCGCCCTGGGCGGCATCGTGATACGAAACGCGCTCATTCTCATCGAATTCATCCAGGATTCGATCAAACAGGGCCTGCCCTTCGACGAGGCCATCCTCCAGAGCGGCACCATGCGCCTGAGACCCATCGTGCTCACGGCCCTGACCACGGCCATCGGCGCACTGCCCATCACCTTCGATCCGGTATTCTCGGGTCTGGCCTGGGCCCTGATCTTCGGCCTTATCGCCTCCACCCTGTTCACCCTGGTGGTCATTCCCGTGACCTATTACGCCCTGTACAAAGACAAACCCGTCTGAGCATAAGGACCGGCGCCGTCGCGGCGCCGGTCCATTATATGATCACGGTTGACAACTCCCCGGATCTATGAAACTTTTTATCCAGTGATACCATCCCAAAGCAAATAACCAAAAAAAATGGCGTTTTCAAACAAGCCCTGATAAGCCAAGAGGACATGGATGAACCGACAAGAAATACTTGCCACATTACGTGAATACAAACGAACGAACGCCGATAAATACGGAATTCTTGAACTTGGCGTCTTCGGCTCGGTGGCCCGGAACGAAGCCGGGGATGACAGCGATGTTGATATTTGCATCAAGACGATGACTCCCGATGCGTTCATGCTTGTTCATATCAAAGAAGATATCGAAAACATTCTACAAAAACATGTGGACATCATTCGTGTTCGCGACACAATGAACCCCTATCTCAAAACCAGGCTCTCCAAAGAGGCCGTTTATGTTTGATACGATTCTGGTTAAAGACATTCTCTGCCAAATCAAAGACGCCCTTGAAAAGATAGCCCGGCGAACCTCAAACATATCCAGTGCGAATGATTTTACAGATACTCCTGACGGAATGGAAAAACTGGATGGTGTCTGCATGCTTTTCATGGCCGTTGGGGAATCATTGAAAAAAATCGATAAAATAACTTCCGGCCGTCTGCTGCTGCGTTATCCGGAAACCGACTGGAAAGGCGCCATCGGGTTTCGAGACATCATCGCCCATCATTATTTCGACATCGACGCCGAACAGGTTTTCTGGATCTGCTCACATCACGTCGAACCTCTGTTGAAAACCTTGGAACGGATGATTTCGGACCTTGACGCATTTGACTAACGATGCAACGCCGTCAATCCGCCCCATGTATAAAGACAAACCCGTCTGAGCATAAGGACCGGCGACTTCGCGGCGCCGGTCCTTTATGATCACGGTTGACAAGCAAATTTCATCGGAGAGTGATCATGATCTGGGATGGATTTCTTTTGATTCTTGGGCTGTTACTCCTCACGGCCGGTGCGGAAAGTCTGGTCCGGGGAAGCGCGTCCCTGTCCATCCGGATGGGGCTCACGCCCCTGGTCATCGGGTTGACCATCGTGGCCTTCGGCACCAGCACACCCGAACTTTTGGTCAGCCTGATCGCCTCCCACGACGGGCAGGGGGATATCGCCCTGGGGAACGTGATCGGATCGAACATCTTCAATATCGGCGTCATTCTGGGCATCACGGCGCTGATCTGTCCCATCGCCGTCAACATCAGCGTGATCCGCATGGACGGGCCGATCATGCCGGCTGTATCACTTATAGCAACGCTGTTTTTCATCTTCGGAGGTATCGGAAGACTCGAAGGTCTCCTTCTGGTTGCGGGCCTGATTGTCTATACCGTCTTTACGGTCTTCATGGCGGGCAAAGACAAGGCCGCGGCGACGGACCTGAATATCGACCAGGCTCTTCCGGGAAAGACCAAGGCCCTGACCTTGGATCTGGCATTCATTGCCGGCGGTCTGGTTCTGCTCGTTTCCGGCTCCCGTCTCCTGGTTCTGTCCGCCGTGGCCATGGCCCGGTCTTTCGAAGTCAGCGAGGCCGTCATCGGGCTGACCATCGTCGCGGCAGGCACCAGCATGCCGGAGCTGGCCACCTCACTGGTGGCCGCCCTTCGCCGCCAGCCGGACATTGCCGTGGGCAACGTGATCGGATCGAACATCTTCAACATTCTGGGAATCCTCGGGTTGTCCTCGCTGATCAAACCCATCGTTCCGGTGAGCATCCTCCCCCGGGATCTCTGGATCATGAACGGATTCGCCCTGCTTCTGCTCCCCATACTCCGCACAGATCTCACCCTCAAACGATGGGAAGGCGGACTGCTAATCGGATGCTTCGCCGCCTATCTCTGGATGCTGTGGCCTTAATGGGGGAATAGTCGACGCACGACACGATCCTTGTTACTCGTTGCCCTGAAACCCCTCGGCGTCGATATCCTGCCGTATCGGATGATTTTCTATTTTGATCTGGGTGCTTTCCTTATCCCATTTGAACTGGTTGCTTTCCATGGTATCGAGCTTGATTTGGGTACTTTGTTTGTCCCATTTGAATTGCTCGCTGCCCGTGACCGGCAAGCGGTTGGTATCCCATTTGATCATGGAGCTTTCTTTTTTCATCTCAGTGGATTCGCCGACGTCCTGATTGGACGTTTCGGCATCCAGTTCATCCATCTGCTCAGCCACCCTGTCCTTGACGGAATAAGCCGGAAGGGTTTTCATTCCGGCCTCCTCGGCCATAACGCGCCCCACGGGAACACCCAAAGACACGCCCAGGGACGCCGCCACCGTCGCGACCGCAAGGCGTTTTTTCAACGAACGGTCCGTTGATGTCGTGTCATCCGCAATGTTTTTCTTTCGTTTGGCCATGATCGTAATCTCCGTTAACGTGATGTTGCCCAGGACAGAACGGCCTCGATATGCCGGGTCATTCTGTCTTCGATGGTCTCGTGAATCGTAATGTTCGCACCGGTGCGATCGCCGTGGTCTGCAAGAACCCGGTCCATGTCGTTCCAGGCCGCCCCCCCGGCGCCGTCGTTTGGTGCGGATGCCGCATTGACGGTATCGATGACGGCTTTTTGGCCCGCGGAATCGAGTTCCCCCGCCGCCACATGGTCGATCAGGCGGCGGAGAAGGTCCAGATAGCGATCGGCCGCGTGCATAAAGGGAAAGGCTCCCTGCTCATCCAGATAGGTTTCAACGGTTCCCGTTTCATGATACCGTCCCCGGCACCCGTCTTCGGGTGAAATCCTGGAAAACTCCTCTTCCCCGTCAAACCCCACATGACGGCCCAGGGGATACAGCCGGCACACCAGGGGGCGGTCCGCATGGACCGAGCATCCGTCGGCGTCGAGAAACACACAGGTTCCGTCCGCATTGGACCGGAGAACCGTCCCGCCCTTTTCCGTGAACCGCGAAATGAAATCCGTCGTCGATATCTCCAGGTTCCGCGCCATGCGGGCGACTTCATAGGGATTGAGCTGGATGGTCTTGAACCGGCAGCAGGTCAGGCAGCGGGCGCAGGCGTACCCGAACACCGTCTTGCGACCAAGCCCTGTCCTGAACAACCGCATCGCCATGGAAGGCCCGCCTGTTTTTCGTCGTATTTGAATCACACCGGAAACATGCGCAGAAGCGCTTTACAACAGCTATACCGCGCCCGCGATATCCGGTCAAGCGGCGAATGAGACGGTGGAATTATCCCCCGGTCAGACAACCCGTCCTGCTCTGTGGCTCAATGTTTCTGCGTGAAACCCCAAACACCCGTTTGTCCGCCTTTTCAAAAGGCGGGCCCCCGGCAGGGCCGCCGGAGGCCCGTTTTTCTCCGTGACATCCGTGCCTCCGTGGTGCCCCCTTTTCCCCCAAAGCCTTTAAGAAAACCCATCACAGCGAGGATAACCGTGCCAGGGATGCGGCCATTTTATCGAGAAACGACTCATCGGGAAGGGTCAGGGTGAGTTTCAGGTTGCCGTCTTCGTCCGTTTCCATGCAGCTTTTCAGCTTTTCCTTCATCAGCTCGGCCATGCGGGCGTCCTGATCGCCGGGGGCTTTGGATGCGAACATTTCCCCGATCAGATCGAAGGCCGCGCCCAGAAGAACGCCGCCGGTTTTGGAAATCTGTTTCCTTCGGATCCTCTCCGCCTCTTCCTCGGCTTTGGTCCGGGCGCTTACATCTTCGGCGGCATCGGGTTTCCGGCCCAGCAGCACTTCCAGGCGTTTTTTCAGCTCTTCCATGCCGGACTGGAGATCCACGGCGGTTTTTTCCGAATCGGGATCGAGGACGGCCAGGGACAGCTCGTTTTTGGCCGACAGGGTGGAAAGAAGATTTTCCTCCAGGGTGTTTTCCGTGACCAGGAGAAACACATGGACGGGCCGGGTCTGGCCCATGCGGTGGGCGCGTGCGATCCGCTGTTCGAGGATGGCCGGGTTCCAGGGCAGATCCACATTGATGATCGTGTTGGCCGCCTGGAGATTGAGGCCGGTGGACCCGGCATTGGTGGTGATGAACACCCGGCAGGCCGGATCATTCTGGAAGCGGTAAACCAGTTCCTGGCGTTTTTTCTGGGGCACCGAGCCGTCGAGTCTAACGTAATCCAGGCCTTGTTCGGTGAGAATGGGCTGAATCAGGTCGATCATGGTGGTCCACTCGGTGAAGATGATGATTTTCCGGTCTTCCTCGCGGGAAAGTTTATCGAGAAGCTGGGCCAGTTCATCGAGCTTGCTGGAATAGGCCGGCATCTGCTTGTCCACCAGAAAGGTGCTGTCCGCCGCCATCCGGCACATCAAAAGGGCCTTCTGGAGCCTCAGAAGATCCATCTCCGAAATATACTTTTTGTTGATGATGCTCTGGATGATGAGCCGGTGGGTCCGTGACAGTTCGAGCTGCTCGTCGGTGGGCGGAATCCGGAGCACATCGGTGGTCCGGGGCGGCAGCTCTTTCATCACCTGACTCCGGGTCCGCCGAAGGAGAATGGGTTTCAGCTTTTCCCGGAGTTCGTCAAGGTTCGCGTATCCCAGAAGCTTGCCCCGCTGATCCACGACCTTGTGCCGGTTGAAGAACCTGAAGGCCGCGCCCAGGCGCCTGTCGTCGATGAATTCCACCACCGAGTAAAGCTCGTCCAGATTGTTTTCAAGGGGCGTTCCGGAAAGAACCAGGGCAAAGCGGGATGTCAGGGACTTGATGATCCGGCTGGTCTTGGCCTCCCAGTTTTTGATCCGCTGGCCTTCATCCAAAATAATCAGGTCCCAGTTCACCTTCTCGATGGCGAGAATGTCCCGGAGAACCTGCTCGTAATTGCAGACCGTAAAAAAAGCGCCGTCATCGTAATACGCCGCCCGTTCCGCCGCCGGCCCTAAAACCAGACTGACGGACCGGTCGCTGAACCGGCCCACCTCGATGCGCCACTGGGATTTGAGGGAGGCGGGACAGATGACAAGCACCCTTTCGATGCCCGCGAACCGGGCCAGAAGTTCGGCGGTGCCGATACCCTGAATGGTTTTTCCAAGGCCCATGTCGTCGGCGAGGACGGCCCGTCCGCACCCGGCGGCAAAGGCGATGCCGTCGAGCTGATAGGGAAGGAGGTCGGTTTTGAGCAGGGTTTTGCGCAAGGGGTGGCCTGCCGGGTCGTTGCGGATTTCGGCGATCCGCTCGGCCATGCGGGCCTTGAAGAGTTCCTCCCGGATGTATTCTTCGGCGTCCGGGTAGATCAGGACCGATTCGCCAAGGGCCTGGACGCGACCCATGGCGCCGATCAGACCGGCCACATCACGGACGGCGATGTCCGTAAAGGGGTCAAGCAGCACCCGTGCGTCGTCCCGGGTATCCGGCGGCACAAGGATGCGCAGCTCCAGGTCCGCGCCGTAGCTTAAAAAGACGGCCACATCCTTGGGTGTGTAAGGGGTGTCGCGATCGGCCTTTTTGAACCGCGTTCGAACCCTGTCAAGGGCGTAGATCAGGTGCTTGCAGGTGCCCAGGGTATTTTTCCGGTAATCCGGGCAGGAACAGTACGACTGGCCCCGACTCCAGCCCCTCAGGGAAATCCGGTAGCTTTTCCCCGACTCTTTGCTTGCGACGATGTAATCGGACCACAGCACGCCGGGGGTCAGGGCGGTGAGCGTCATTTTTTCCTTTTTCGCCCGCTCGGTTCTCTCGTCGATGGCCCGTTTGACCAGATCTTCTTCGGAAAGACTCTCCACGGGAACCGGTTCCGGCGGGGCCTCGGCAAGACCCAGGGCGGTCTTTTCCTCAAGGATCAAAGACAGGGCCGCCCCCATGTGTTCGCAGCAGGTGTCGCAGCGGGAACAGGTCATCCGAAGGCGCCCCTCCTTTGCCTCGTCAAGGGAAAGGGTCACCACGCCGTCGTCAAAGGTCAGCATGAACAGAGAGTCGGTAAGCCGGACCTGATCGTCTGGATTGATGGTGTATTTGCCGCCCTGGGTCAGATACTCTTTGCCCGAGGGCCCGAGGTATTTCACCGCCTTTGTGTAGTTCAGATGGGACAACAGATCCTTTAAGCCGACCACGGCAATCTCCTTTTGACGCATAGGTTGAACGGGGCCGCCCGTTTCGGGCGGGGGTCGTTTGTTCAAACCATAGTTCAGGGATAAGGTCAACGGGCGGATGAAAAAAAGGCATGGAAGCGGTGATGGGCGCGCGACACTCCCTGGTCGTATCGTTCAAAAACCTTTGAGCTCTGATCCACCCGCCGTCTGGGACGTATCGTTCAGTCGTTACATTCGGCGAAGGCGTCAAGGATGGTCTTGATCGGTAGAAACATGGTTGAGCCTGGGTTCACCTCAATCAACTTCTTTTCTGTCATGCCGGCTGCCAAGGGGCTCGATGAGTTTATCCCTGATATCAACCGGGATTCGTGTGGTGATACGTTCCGTTTTTTTGCTCAAAGCAAGAACCATGTCGCCTCCCTGAGGGGATTTAAGGTGACAAAATGACACCAATAATTGTTTTATGAATCATCCGCACCCGATTTACAACGGCAAAAGGGGAACGGAGCAGGGCACTTGCATGTATGATCTTAAAACACATGGGTCTTTTCCTGCGGAACGGATCATGCCGTTCACGTTTACGGTCACGAGCACGAGCACGTTCACGATGGTTGCCGGCAACACGTGAACGCAACCGTCAGACGGTTCAACCGGCGTGGAATGAAACGGTCGAGCCGGTCTCGGCCTGCCGTGCTCGTGCTCGTGAACGTGAACCTGCACGTGAACGAATAGTACATGCGATTGCCCTGGGGAACGGTGGGAATACCATCACGCCCCGCCACCTTCCGCATCAGGACTCCTCGTCGTCGTCCTCCGTGTCGGGGGCAGGCAGGGTGTTGGTCTTTCTCAGGTTGATCAGGTAGGCCCGAAGGACCTCGGCTTCGATGCGGCCCCGTCGTTTGGCGGGGACGGGCATGCGAAGCTGGAGGGTGATCTTGTTGTGATCCGGGATCTGGATATTGATCCGGGGCTCCACCCCGGGCTGGTCCAGGGCGTGTTTCCGGGACAGGTGGGTCATGTGACGGATCGCCAGGTCCAGATAGGGGCGGCAGACGTCCCGGGCCGCGTCCAGAAGCGCCGCTTCCGCCGTCTGCCAGTCTTCGGTATTCTTCAGGGTCACGGTGATGATGTGGAAGACATAGTCGCCCATGAAGGTTTCGTTCCGGACCGGCGCACTCAGAAACACCGCGTTGGGGACGAACACCGAAATCCCGGTATACTGATGGGTCTTGACGCCGGAGCCCACTTCGAGCAGCAGGACCCCGGTGAGGTTCTGGTCCAGCACGTCGCCCCGGATCCCGTTCACCTCGATCCGGTCGCCGATGGTGAAGGATTTGGTGCCCGACCGGTACAGGTAGCCGACGATGTTCAATATGAATTCCTTGGTCGCCACCACGATGGCCGCGGCAAAGACCACCACCGTGGCGCCTAAGGCCTGAAGCTGCTCGATCCAGACGATCACGATGAAAAACAGCCAGACAAAGAAGGCAATGTTTTTCAGGGTCACCATCCACTTGCGTTTGACGCCCTGATCCATGTCCGTTTCACGGATCAGACGGTTGGCCGCCATCCGTCTCGCCGCCACGATCAGGACGGTAATCAGCACGGTCAGAAGTCCCCTGCCGAACAGGGGGTGGTCAAAAACCGGAATCAGATCCATCAGCATATCCTTTATCAATCAACCTTCCTGTATCACCGGATCACCGGAAACGCATGGCCCTTTCCATCGTCGGCATCGAAGGCCCATCGGGCCACGGGCCGGACCCAGACCACGGTCAGGATCAACGACACCACAATGGTGCTCATGGCCAGATGAAATCCGTGATCGCTGATCAATCCCTGGCGATGGCCGATGGCGGCCAGAACGAAACTGAATTCACCGATCTGCGACAAAAGGGCTCCGGCGTACATGCTTCGTCGCCAGCTCATGCCAAGGCCTCTGAACACCAGACCGTTTAACAGGGTGTTGGTGGCCAGCACGCCCAGCACCAGAAGAGCCACCTGAAGCCAGTTTTCGATCAGAAAAACGATGTCGAGCTGCATGCCCACCGACACGAAAAACATGGAGATAAACACCACCCGGAACGGCGACAGATGGTGGTGCACCCAGTCGGTGTTTTTCAGGGCCGCCACGGCGATTCCTCCGGCGAAGGCACCCATGGCGGGGGACAGGTCCAGAAGGCTGAACATCATGGCGCTGCCGAAGCACAGAAGCAGGGCGATGAACACCTGAAATTCCGGATCATTGAAAAACAGACGGGCAAAGGGGAACCCCACCTTGTCCCTCTGCCGGCTGACCCAGACGATGCTCGAGAGAAACACCAGAAACCCCAGGGTCTGCTTGAGCATCACCACGCCGCTGAGCGATGTGTGGCCCAGGAACTGAAGAATGAGGATCATAGGAATCACCGCCACGTCCTGGGCCAGAAGAACGCCCACCACGCTCTGGCCCACATCCGTGTCCAGCTCGTTCCGGTCTTCCAGGAATTTGATGACCACGGAGGTGCTGCTCAGGCTGATGATAAACCCGAGAAAGATGATGCGCGTGAGACTCCAGTCGAAATACAGGCCGATGAGCCCCACCGCGGCCAGACTGCCCGCGATCTGAAGCAGGGTTCCGATAATGACGATGCGCCATTTGGCGATCAGGCAGTGCAGGCACATTTCCATGCCCACGAAGAACATCAAAAGAACCACCCCGAGTTCACCCAGCCTGGCCACCGTGGTCGTGTCGGACAAAACGGCCATGCCAAAGGGGCCCAGGGCCAGCCCGGCCAGGAGGTAGCCCACCACCGACGGCTGCCTGAAAAATTTTAAGGCAAATCCGATGATGATAATGAAAAAAATCGAAAACACGACGATGAGCATCGACGGATCGGTATGCATGGCGATGGTCTCCTTCTGTTTATCCCGGTTCAGGTCATCCTGACGGCTGCGGCCAGCTCTTTGAATGACTCGCGCTGGCCGCTGTCGCCCACCACGGCCACCAGGTCATCGGGGGCGAACACAAAATCAGCACCGGGATTGGCCTGCATGGCGCCGTTTCTGAAAATCCCCACCACCGTTCCCCCGGTTTTCTCGCGGATGCCCGCCTGCTGAATACTCTGATCGATCAGAGGGCTGTCGGCGCCGAGCCGGAACCAGGTCATTTCCAGCATGGTCCTGAAATGGCGCAGGTTATCGAGAATCGAATTGCCGGACGCCGCCCTGGACATGGGGGAATAGACAGCCTGACGCACCGAATCGGTATACTGCTGAATGGCCGTCACGGGCACATCCAGATGCAGCAGGGCCTGCCGGGCGATCTCCAGGCCGGCCTCCATTTCCGGCAGCACGGCCATGTAAACCCCGCCCTCATAGAGTTTCCGGGCCGTGCCGATCCCGTCGGCCCGGGCCACGATGCGAAGATCCGGATTGATGCGGTGGGCCTGGTCCAGAATGCTCAGGGCAATCATTTCCGACGGGGTGGTCACGATCAGAAGCCTGGCCCGGTCCAGATGGGTGGCCTCGATGACCACGGACTGGCTCATATCACCGAAAATCACCGGATACCCGGCCCGTTTGCATTCACTCATCCGCTGAAAGTTCAGTTCGGCGATGACGAAGGGAATGGACAGCCGGGACAGCACATGGGCGATATGCTGCCCCACCCTGCCCCCGCCGGCGATGATGGTATGATCGGCAAGTCCCTGACGGGGAATGTTCGCCATCTGGGGGCGTTCCCGGCGGAACAGCCGTTTGCGTATCTGGTAAAGGGGGGTGGCCAGATAGGAGACAAAGGGGCTGATCATCATGCTCAGCACCGACACGGACAGGAAAAGCCCGTAAAGATAGCTGTCAATGGCCCCGGCGTCCACCCCGGCCCGGGCCAGGACGAAGGAAAACTCTCCGACCTGGAACAATCCCAGGCCCACGGCCAGGGGCACGATGTTGATGTAGCGGAACACCCGGGCCAGAACGGCGAAAATCACGCCCTTGGCGATGGAAACGATCAGCATCAGGGAAAGGACGGCTCCCAGATGATCGATCAGAAAGTCCGGATCGAGCAGCATGCCCACGGAGGTGAAAAACAGAAGGCCGAAGATATCCCGCAAGGGGACGATATCGCTCAGGGCCTGATGGCCGTAGTCGGACTCACTGAGCACCATGCCCGCCACAAAGGCCCCGAAGGCGAAGGACAGGCCGAACAGGTAGGTGGCGTACCCCACTCCCAGGCCCAGCGAGGTCACGGTGAGAATAAAAAGCTCCCGGGAATTCCACTGGGCCACGTAAGACAGAAACAGCGGCAGCAGCTTGCGGCCCAGGAAAAACATGATCACCAGAAAGGCCACGGACTTGGCCACGGCCAGGGCCAGAAGATCCAGCCCGCCCGCGGGGTCGCTCAGCTGGGGCAGGATGATCATCATGGGGACCACGGCCAGGTCCTGGACGATCAGCATGCCGATCATCACCCGGCTGGACAGGGTGCCCATCAGCCCCCGGCTCATCAGGACCTTCAGCGTCACCATGGTGCTCGACAGGGAAATCAGGGCGCCGAACCATAAGGATACGTCCCAGGACCAGCCCATGGCCCGCCCGAGTCCGTATCCCAGGGCCAGACAGAGACCGATCTGGATCGGTGTTCCGACAAGGGCGATGGCCCGGACCGGCTTGAGTTCATCCAGAGAAAATTCCAGCCCCAGGGCGAACAGCAAAAGGGCCACCCCGATTTCGGCCAGAAGTTCGATTTCATGAATATCGCCGACCGTGACGAATCCGGTATGGGGACCCACCACGATCCCGGCCAGAATGTATCCCAGAATCAGCGGCTGTTTGAGCCGCTGGGCGATCAGCGCCCCGATCAGCGCTGCCACCACGATAATCACGATATCCGCCGCTAAACCCATATCTTCTCTCTCTTGCCTTACGGTTTTCGGTTCATCACACGCAGGCAAGCATATTACAGATCCTCGTCCGGATAAAGTTCATTCATGCAGTCATCGCAAATGCTGTGACTGAAATGGGCTTCGGAGTTCTCGGTGATGAATTTTTCGAGCCGGTTCCAGTAGCCCTGATCATCACGGATTTTTTTGCAGTGCATGCAGATCGGGATGATCCCGCCCAGTACCTTGATTTTCGAACGGGCATCCTCCAGTTCCTTGTTTTTCCGGGACAATTCCCGCATCAGGTTGGCCATGTCGTTGGTCAGAAGTGCCATTTTTTCGAGGATATGACTGCTGGTGAACAGGATATTGGCCGTCATGATCAGCAAAACGCCCGGGCGCCGGTAGATGTGGCAGTCCAGGCTGATGGGCCCCGAATGGCGGGTCATGATGTTCAGGGCCACCTTCAGGTGGGAAAGGCCCGGCTCAAGGGGAAACATCCTCCGGCTTTCCGGCAGGAGAAATGTCGAAAACAACTGGCCCGTGAGATTTTCCATGGCACCGAGGGACGCGGCAAAGCCCTCGTTGTAGGATACAATTGAAAACTTCTCGTCCAGAATCACGTAGCCGATCTGATCCGATTCACGGATAAAATGATCGAAACACTCCCGATACTGATCGAAAAAAGCCGCTGAATCAATCATGGGTCACCGCTGCCTTGAAAAGAGGCCGGACCGCGTCCAGACTGTGACCGCAGCCGTCGGCCCCAAGATAGCCGCACAGGTCCATACCGGCCTTGAACAACCCGCCTCCGACGACGATGGCCGGCTCACCGGTTCCTGTCGTTCGCCGGACTTCGGCGATGATCGAGCGAACCTTGTCGATGTTAAAGGGCATGGTAATCGAGATTCCAAGTGCGTGGGGTTTGAAATCCGTCACCATGCCGATCAGATCCGCCTGGGGTGTGTTTGCCCCAAGGTATCTGACATCCCAGCCCTCGCAGGTCAGGATGTCGGCGATCATCCAGGCCCCGATTTCGTGGAACTCGTTGGGGGCCGCCGTAATCACGGCTTTGAGGCCGTTTTTTTCCGCGTCCAGGGCCATGATCCCCACCGTGGCCATGACCCGGCTGACGATGGCCGAGGCCAGATGTTCCTGGGCCACCGAAATGACGGCACGCTCCCACAGGGTCCCGATATTGAACATGGACGGCTGGATGATGTGACTGTAAAAGGGTTCGATGTCTGGGTGGTGGGACACGGCCTCCCTGGCCAGATCCAGGCAGGCCCCGTGATCTCCGCGCAGGAGGGCGGCCTGAAACGCCTGCTGTGCCTCGATGATGTTATCGTTCATGACCGGCGGCGCGTTCAATCCCGCATCGGTTCGGGACAGGTCGATCATGGCATCGTGCCTTCTGATCATCCACCGGTAAACGGCAAGGACATGGTCCATGGCGCGCGGGGCGTGGGTTTCGACGGCCCTGATCCAGGTCGAAAGGGCCAGGAGGAAATAATCGTGGGAAAATCGCCGGGCATGGTAGCTGCGATACACCCAGGGAACGGTCCGCGCCAGAAGGTCGTAGCTTCCGGTATCGAACACCGTGGCCATGAAGGCGGCATGATGTTTGTGATTGTCGTACATCACGTCGAGGGGGCTGTGACCGATCAGGCCGTCGATCGACGGATCGGCGCCCAGGGTCTCGTTCAGATGGCGGATCAAGGCGGGTGAACACTGACGGTAGGCCGCAGCCTCGTCCGGGGGAACCGGTGAAAGGGTCCGGGCCTCGGCGATCACCTGTTCAAGGGTCTCGTTCATGGGCATCTTCCTGTGAAAGCAATCCGGCATGGCGACGGCCGTCCCACGGAGGGCATCCGATCTGCGCCGGGGTATCGTGGTCTGGGAGGAAGGATCGGGGATCATGACCCGTATCCGGTTTCATTGTGGCCTGAAAAAAATAGCACGGATCGCATGACAAGACAAGGACGCAGAGCCCCTTTCAGGCAAATCCCATGTCAACCGCGATCCCGCCCCGATGAGCAATCGCATGTATGATCTTTAAAACACATGGGCCTCTTCCTGCGGGACGGAGATTGCCGTTCACGTTTACGGTCACGAGCACGAGCACGTTCACGATGCCGGCCGGCAACACGTGAACGCAACCGTCAGATGGTTCAACCGTGCCGGCAGGAAATACACCGCGTGAACACACGACACCCTCTTTGTGGCTTTGTGAGAAATCACATAGACGGTCCCTTTCAAAGACGCCGGTTTAATCGCTCTCACAGAGACACAGAGACGCAGAGAAAAACCGGACATGCCTTCGCATGTCACACGGTGCCGCCCACCGGCATCCGGACCATGACCGCGGAACATGCGATTGCCCTGATCCGGCCCGGCTGAAACCTTGCGTTTTTTGGACAAACGCCGTAGAATGCATATTATTTGTCACACCCCAACCGGCCGACCGTCACCCAACCCTTACGGGAGAACGTCCATGACTATCTCCACCGAGTCTTTCATGGCCCTGATCGACCAGATGAACGACGGTGTGTATTTCGTCGACAGGAACCGGACCATCACCTACTGGAACAAAAGCGCCGAGACGATTTCCGGCTTCAGGGCAAAGGAGGTTCTCGGGCGTCGTTGCTCGGACAACATCCTCACCCACGTGGACCAGAAGGGCAGGAATCTGTGCACGGGCAAATGCCCTCTTGAAATGAGCATTCTGGACCGGATGCCCAGACAGTCGGAAATCTTCATGCACCACAAGGACGGGCACCGCATTCCGGTGCTGATCAAGAGCGTTCCGCTGATCGACGACCAAGGGGAGTCCATCGGCGGCGTCGAAATCTTCACCGATCAGAGCAGCCTGCGCATCGACGAGCAGACCCTCAGGGAACTCGAAGCCCTGGCCATGATCGACAAACTGACCCAGCTGCCCAACCGGAACTTCCTGGACCGTGAACTGACCCGGCGCATGGACGAAGCCGTCCGCTACGGCTCCCCCTTCGGTCTTTTCTTCATGGACGTGGACCATTTCAAGTCCTTCAACGACCGCTACGGCCACGACGTGGGCGACCGGGTGCTCCGATACATCGCCAACACGTTCATCGCCAACGCCAGGCCCTCGGATGTTTACGGGCGATGGGGCGGCGAGGAGTTTCTCGGCGTGGTGCGGGCGTCATCGGTTAACGACATGGAAACCCTGGGCGAGAGGATCCGGTTTCTCGTTGAAAAGTCCTACCTGACCCACGAGGGCGAGATCCTTCAGGTCACCCTGTCCATCGGGGGCACCCTGGCCGCGTCCCACGAACCCATCGACAGCATCATCAAACGGGCCGACGAGCTTCTTTACCGCTGCAAGGCGTCCGGACGCAACCGGGTGATCATCGGCTGAATCAGGCGTCCAGCCGGTCCAAAAAAGCATGCACCGTTTCAAAAAACGAATGGCCTGCTTCTCCGCGCACAATGCCGTGGCGGTCATGGTCGATGATTTCGAAGGAGACCAGGCTGGAATCGATCCGATCGGCGATCATCCGACCGGATCGGGGATGGACCTTGGGATCACGGCTCCCCTGGATGATCAGGGCGGGCACCGTCAGGCCGGGGAGCCCCCGGCGAACCTGACGCATCAGGGCTTTGACCTGATTGAAGGCATGGATGGGACAGCGGGAATAATTGATCTCCGGGTGGTCCGGGTGGTTGCGGGCGAAGGGCTTACGAAGCCCGCTGAGATTCAGCCGGGCCGCGAGACGATTCCAGACCTCCACCGCTTCGGAAAACCCGGCGGCCGGCCCGGCAAACCGCATGGGAGCGCTTGCCGATATCACGGCACGGTACCGCCCGGGATGGATGACGGCCTGATGCAGGGCAAGCCCGGCCCCGGTGGAAAACCCGGCCGCAACGATACGCCGGGCGACCAGGGACAGGATCTCGTAGCCCCGTTCGACGGAATCCACCCAGTCCGCGAAGTTCCGACCGGCCAGATCATCGGCCGAGGTGCCGTGGCCCGCAAGCCGGGGCGCATAGACCGTATACCCCTTTGCAAACAGATCCTCGGCCCAGAGTCCGACTTCAAACGGGGCGGCCATCAGGCCGTGAATCAGGAGCACGGCATCGGACGAGCCGGGGTGATGGAGAAAGATCGGCGACCCAATCTGAGGCCCTTTGGTTTCTCCGGCACGAAAATGCCGTCGACACTCATCCTCGAACAGGGTGCGCTCACGGATCAGACGATCCAGACAGGCCGGAGGGATGTCAGGCACGGTCATATCAGTGCTTCGAAGTAGACCCTGTAGATCATGGCGTAGTGAAGTCCCCCGCCCAGAAGCACGGTGATGTGAAACAATTCATGGAAACTGAACACGCCGGGAACGATCCGGGGACGCTTGACGGCGTAAATCAGGCCGCCGGCGGTAAAGGCCGCGCCTCCGGCGAACAGAAGCACCAGCTGATTCGTCGACATGTTGCCGAGAATCTGCCGGATGGGAAGAATGGCCAGCCATCCCATGAACAGATAGATCACCGCATAGAGCACCCGGGGTGCCCGGGGAAATAGAAGTTGGGAAAGAACCCCGAAACCCACCAGACCCCACTGGAGCCCGATCATGGTCCAGCGCCAGGCGCCGTCCAGACAGAACCAGCAAATCGGCGTATAGGTTCCTGCAATCATGAAGAAAATCGCCGTACGATCCATTTTTCTCCAGAAAGAAAGTTCGTTCTCCTCTTTTTTAAAGATGTGGTACAGGGAGCTGGCCGAGAAGAGAAACACGATGGACAGACCGTAAATCAGGGCGGTGATCAGGGCGGGCACCGAGCTTCGGGTGACGGGCAGCAAAAAGATCAGTCCCCCCAGCGACAGAACCGCTCCGGCCAGATGTGAATAGACGTTGAATGATTCCTGTTTTCTGATGCCCATGACGCGCTCCATCTTTTTATTGTAAGAAAGCCCTTTTACCGTTTTACCCGGAGAAAAGACAGGGCAAAGAGCGGCATGACATAAGTTTTACAGCCCACGCGGATTCAGCGGGGAGGTCTCTTCCCGGGCCGCAGCCTCCTCAAACCGGGCGTAACCCTCCCGGAGGGAGGCGATAAGGGTGCGACAGGCACCCGGGTCTTTGTTCACGGCGGCCTTTTCCAGATCCTCGGCGACGGTCCGGAGACGGTTGGCCGAAATATTGGCGAAATAGCCTTTCATCTTGTGAGCGTCACCCCGCAGGGTATCCATATCCCCGTGATCCAGGGCGGCAGCGAGCCGGTCGATATCGGCGGGAACGGTTTCAAAAAAAACGGTCAGCAGTTTGGCCAGCAGATCAGGTTTATGGTTGATTCGGGCCATCAGCTCGTTCCGGTCGAACACCCGTGCCGGCCCGGCCGTGTCCCGCAGCGGACGTTCGGCGGGAGCAGACGCGCAGACGGGGACGGACCCGGCCCGGCGTCCGGGAAGAAAACGCGTCAGAACCCTGTACACATCGTCGGGTTCGACGGGTTTGGGGATATAGTCGTCCATGCCCCCGCGGAAACATTTTTCCCGGTCGCCCTCCATGGCATTGGCGGTCATGGCCACAATGGGCACCCGATGATCGAGCACCGGTGACGTCGGGTCACGAATGATACGTGTGGCCTCGAACCCGTCCATCACGGGCATCTGAACATCCATAAACACCAGATCGTAGGCGGTTTTTTCAAGCCGCTCAAGGGCGTCTTGTCCGTTTTCGGCCAGATCGGCCGTAAAGCCGAAGCTGTTCAGGATACCCAGGGCCACATCCTGATTGATGGGAAAATCCTCGACCAGAAGAATCCGAAACCTCCGACGCTCCTCTTCGACCAGGGTGTGGCGGGTAATCAGCTTAGGCGGTTTCTTCTCCTCGACCCGGGGCGCCCCCAGAAGGGCGGCCAGGCAGTTGTACAGATGGGACCGCTTGTAGGGTTTGCTGAAATAGGCTGAAAACCCGGCCTCGACAAAGCGGCCGGCGTCTCCGCGCCTACCGATGGACGTCATCATGATCAGGGCCGTGTCACGAAGCCCGGGATCGTCCTTGATCATCCGTCCCAGGGCCTCGCCGTCGACATCCGGCATGTTCTGGTCGATGATGGCGATGCGGCAGGGATCGTCCCGGTCCCGTGCCTCCCGCATGGCCGTGACGGCCGCCTCGGCCCCGTCCGCGGTGTCCACCCGGCACTGCCAGGACAACAGTTCCTGCTTCAGCACATCGCGACTGGTCTGATTGTCGTCGACCAGCATGATCCTCACCCCCCGGATATCCGGTGCCGATATCGGAAGCGCCTCGCTTTCCTTTCGGCGTTCCAGGGGCACCGTGAACCGGAAGGTACTGCCCCGGCCCGGGTCGCTGTCCACCCCGATGGTCCCCCCCATCATCTCGACCAGACGACGGGAGATGGACAGCCCAAGCCCCGTGCCGCCATACCGGCGTGTGGTGGAGGCATCGGCCTGGGAAAAGGGCTTGAACAGGGTCGCCCGCGTGTCGGGGTCAATGCCGATCCCCGTATCGGTGATGGTGAAGGTCAGGCTGATTTGGTTCCTGTCCTCACCGGTCCCGTCATAGGTCCCCGAGACTTCCAGAAGGACCTCGCCGCGATCGGTGAATTTGACGGCATTTCCCAGAAGGTTCACCAGAACCTGACGCAGACGGCCGGGATCACCGATGACCGCGCCCGGAACGTTCGGGCCGATCCGGCAGATGAATTCCAGTCCTTTGTTTTGGGCTTTCAGCGCCATCGGTTCGTTGGTGTCCTCGATCAGGGAGAACAGATCGAAGGAGATGTGCTCAAGGGAAAGCCGGCCTGCCTCGATCTTGGAGAAATCCAGGATATCGTTGATGATCAAAAGCAACGATTCGGCGCTCTGCAGAATGGTCCGGACAAACCGTCCCTGTTCCTCACTGAGCTCGGTCGACGCCAGCAGCCGGGTCATGCCGAGCACCCCGTTCATGGGGGTCCGAATTTCATGGCTCATGTTGGCGAGGAATTCGCTTTTGGCGTTGTTGGCCTTTTCGGCTTCGACGGCCAGGCGCCGGGCCTCGGACAGGGCGTAATTCAACTGGACGTTGGCCGCCTGGGTCCTGATCTTCTCGTTTTCCAGCTCACGGACCGACTGTTCGAGTTCGGTGGTCCGCAACGCCACTTTCCGTTCCAGGTCGCCCTGCTGGGCCTGAAGTTCCTGATCGCGGGCCTGGATCCGGGACAGCATGTCGTTGAACCCGTCGACCAGAAGCCCGATCTCGTCATAACTTCGTTTTCTGGCCCGAAGTTCGTAGTTCCGGCCGGCGGACACGTCCTTCATCATCCCGGTGAGTTCCTCGATGGGCCGTGAGATCACGCCTTCGAATCGTCGGGACAGGGTGTAGGCCGTCAGGATGGACACCAGCACAATGGCCAGACAGGTCAGTAGATACCAGGTCAGGCGCTGATGGATCACATTCAGGTTGGCCTTGAGGTAGACCGTGCCGATCCTCTCCCCGTCGAACACGATGTCTTCGATCAATTCCAGATGGGTGTGGAAAAAAGGAATGCCCTGCCATCGCCCCGCCTCGCCCAGCCGGTCCCTGTCCAGAGGCTCCCCCTTTGCAAGCGGGGTCCACATGGTTCGGGTAAGCCCGTTGAAGGCCTTGGTATACCCGGCGAAGAAATGCCCCTCATGATCGTAGATCACGGCGGCTTCCATGCCTTTTTCGGCGTGGATGGGGTAAAGGATCTCCCGGGCGAAAGGTTTGTCATTGAAGGTCAGGGCCGCCACGCTGTTGCCGGCGGTAATCCGGGCGATGATGGTCAGGTCCTTGATCAGTTCCTTGCGAAAGATGTAGAGCTCGGCAGCCATCAGGAGCACGGTGGACAGCACGAGAATCACCGCCGTGATGGACATGACCAGATAGATGATTTTCTGCCGGATGCTCGTGTACGTCACCTGCCCTCCTCACGCGCCCCGAGCCGGCCGGGATCGACGATTTCAGCCAGCTTGAGCAACCGGGAACCGATGACCAGGCCGGACCGCCGGACCTCCCCGAGGTTCACCTGGAACCGGATGGTGTTTCCCTTACGGATAAAACCGATCATGCCCCCCTGACGGGCGAAGCCGTCGACGTCGCCCACCGTCAAAAGGGGGCGATCCGCGACCTGATCCAGAATGGCCGAAACCCGTCGGCCCCGGCCTTCTCCGATGAACAGAAGGTGCCCGTCACGCAGTTCCGCCAGGGTTCTGATCCGGCGTATCCGCAGAGGATGGCCGGAGACCGTTTTGTTTTCAAGGGTTTCCAGAATGCTTCCCAGGGCGTCGTCAGCCATGACATAACACACCATGGGCGATTCCGCCGTTTCGAACACCGATTCCGGCCAGGTCACGAACTTGGCGAAATTGTACAGATAGGCAGCCTTGATATTGTCTTCCGAACTTTTGTCCAAAGAAGACGCCTGGACGCCCGGAGCGAGGCCGGCCCAGAGCATCGCCGCAAGAAATAGTATTGATCGTCTGAACATCATCCGTCCATCCTCGATCATCCTCAATCAGAACCGCACAGTCACTTTGCCGTAGACGCTTCGGGGGACTTCCGCAGGGCTGTTCAGCACATAGGTCTCCACGTATTCCGCATGGCTTTTATGAAGCAGGTTCCGGCCGCAGAGGGACAGTTCCAGATGCCTGGACGGATTCCAGCCCAGCCGGAGATCCATCTCGGTGTATCCGTCGATGAGGCCGTTTTTGATCTCGTCCACACAGCGCAGCCAGATGTCGCATTCCAGGTCCCAGGGCAGATCCGTGAGGATTCTGACAGACGCCTGGTGTCTGGGGGTCTCGTCGCTGGAATATGTCGAATAGATCGTCCCGGCGTCTTTTGTGATATCGAAATCCAGATCGATGAAAGCGTAAGAGGCCTGGACACGCAAAAAATCAAGGGGCTGGATGTTGGCGGTCACCTCAAATCCCACGGTCGAGGCGTCCATGTCGTTGCCCACGTAAAGGGGCTGAATCACATGGGGAGGCGTGTCTCCGAGGCGGGGTATGGGGTCGCCCGCGGCATTGGTGGTCAGGTCCGTGTACCGGTAATAAAACACCGTGGAGTCAAGGGAAAACCGGTCAAAGGACGTGATCCGGTGTCCCAGTTCAAAGGCGGTCAGGTTTTCCGAATCGACGCTGTCAAGCCCCCAGACGGTGACGGCCGAAGGCAGGGGCTGGTCGGGCAGGCTGGGAGGAATCACGGCCTGGGTGTAACGGATGTCCGTGTCCCCCCGACTGGGGGTCCGCACGGCCCGGGACAGGGCGGCCCACAGCACATGGGATTCCGCGGCCTGCCAGAGTACCCTGGCGTTGGGCTGGATTTCGAAACCCGAATACTCGTTGTGCTCGAACCGGGAGCCCAGGATCATCTGGAGCCCCTCGTGAACCGTCACGGTATCCTGGACAAAAGCGCTGTAAAGGGAGTCCTTGTGCCTCTGTGTGCTGAAGGCGATCCCCATGGACTGAAAATCGATATCGTCTTCGTAATGCCGGTAGCCCAGACCCCAGACCAGGTCATGCCGTCCCACGGGGGGCAGCCGGAACTGGGCTTCCACGTCCACGATATCGTCAGCCATATCCACGCCGCCCTCTTCCTTGCGGGTCGTGTCAAAGTAAAGCTGAATCCCCACATCCCCCCCGCCTGAAAACCGGTGGGTCAGGCGGCTCAACAGATTGAACCCCGAAATCTCGTTCTCGGCATCCACGGTATAGGTATAGGGGGGCGAAAGGCTGGGAATGGACGAAAGTTCATCCAGATCGCCCCGGTAACAATCTCCCTGGACGGTCAGGTCGCTCCGGTCATTGAGCGCCGTATCCGTACGGAACCCGGCCTGGTACTTTTTCCAGGGATCTTCCAGATCCCTGCCGTTTGCGTCGGCCATTTCGTCCCGGGCAAACCCGCTCGCGTAAAACCGGGCATGCCCCCGGTCTCCCAGGGCCGCGCCGAACCGGGCCCGGGCGAAGCCTTTTTCATAATCCCCCGCCCCTGCGGTCAGAAGGGTTCCCGTGGTGTCTTCGGCACTGCGGGTGATGATGTTGATCACGCCGTTGACGGCATTGGCCCCCCAGAGGCTGGCCCCCGGCCCTCGGATCACCTCGATGCGCTCGATGTCCTCGAGCATGTAATCCTGGCTCTCCCAGAACACCCCGGAAAAAAGGGGAAGATACAAGGTCCGGCCGTCCATCAGAACCAGGAGCTTGTTCGAATACCGGCTGTTGAAGCCCCGGGCCGACACCGACCACTTGCTGGAGCTGATGCGGGCCGCCTGAATACCGGGCACCATGCGCAGGGCCTCGGCCAGACTGGTCACACCCGATCGCCGGATATCCTCACCGGTCACCACGAAAACGGCCGCCGCCGACTGGGACTGCCGAAGCGGCGTCCGGGAGGCGGAAATCACCTCGATATTGGCCAGTTCCTCGATACTCAGCTCCGTCAGATCGGGCAGCGGAGCGATCCCCGCCTGTGCATCCGACCCCATGAAAAGCACCGCGAGCATCATCAGTACCCGAACGCAAAAAACCTTTTTTCCCAATTCGTTCAACCCCCTCACGTTCCCATCTCCCCCCGCCAAAACGCACAACCGCTTCAATTAATAACACATGCCCCATCCCCGCACAACGGGAAATCCCGGCATTACCGCCGCAAGCGGACGGGGTCTGGGGATCAGGGCGACCGCATGCAATGCGATGGCCCCGGCGTGAAGCCCCCTTTGATTACCCGGGGCACGGCCTTTGCATAATCTATCGTAAACGGCTGAAACACGGCACAAGGAGCAAACGCCATGACACACATGACGACCCAGGATATTAGGACCCGGCATCGAAACGCCGACGGTTCCCCGAAATACACGAACAAACTGATCGAGGAGACAAGCCCCTATCTTCTTCAGCACGCCCACAACCCGGTCAATTGGCACGCCTGGGGCAAGGAGGCTTTTGAAAAAGCAAGGGCGCTCAACCGACCCCTGTTTGTCAGCATCGGGTATGCCGCCTGCCACTGGTGTCACGTGATGGAGGAGGAATCCTTCGATGATGAGGAGATCGCCGCGTTCCTGAACGATCATTTCGTCTGCGTGAAGGTGGATCGGGAGGAGAGACCCGACGTGGACGCCGTATACATGGCGGCGGTGCAGGTCCTCACGGGCAGCGGGGGATGGCCCCTGAACGTGATGCTGACGCCGTCGCTCACTCCGTTTTTCGGAGGCACCTATTTCCCCGCCCGGGACGGCGACCGCGGGGCGTTCACCGGTTTTTTGAGCCTGATCCGAAGGATCGGCGAGGCCTGGCTCAACGAGCCCGAACACCTTGACGCCGTCGCCCGTCAGATGACCCGTCGGATCCGTGAGCATCTGGTTCCCGCCGACGCGTCCGGCCTGCCGTCTCCCGACGTCTTCAAGCGGGCCGTCGATTATTTCAAAGGACGTTACGACCGCGTACACGGCGGGATCAAGGGGGCGCCCAAGTTTCCGTCCAGCCTCCACCTGAGGTTCCTGATCACGGCGTCCCGACGAGAAGGCGATGCGTCCCTCTTCCCCATGGTGTCACACACCCTGACCCGTATGGCCCGGGGAGGCATTTACGACCAGGTGGGCGGGGGCTTTCATCGCTACGCCACGGACGAAGCCTGGCGGATCCCCCATTTCGAAAAGATGCTTTACGACAACGCCCTTCTTTCCATGACCTATGCGGAGGCCTATGCGGTCGAGCCGGCCCCCCTGTTCCGGGAGACCGCCTGCGACACTCTCGATTATGCCCTGAGGGAACTGCGCGCTCCAGGCGGCGGTTTCTATTCGGCCACGGACGCGGACAGCAAAACGCCCTCCGGCGAGATGGTCGAAGGGTATTATTTCACCTGGACCCCCGACGAACTGATCGAACGGCTCGGCCGGAATACGGCAAAATGGGCGATGGACTACTTTTCCATGGACGGAAGACCGGATCTGGACGGACGGTTTGTGCTCCATGTCACCCCGGAGAGCATCCGGCGCGCCCGGGCAAGAGGCGACGACATCGATCTGCGTGATATCAGGCGACGGCTTTACTCCGGCCGCGAGGACAGGCCCCGCCCTCTGACCGACACCAAAATAATCAGCGCCTGGAACGGCTTGATGATCTCGGCCCTGGCCCGGGCGGGGCGTATCCTCAGCCGCCCCGTCTACACGGAAGAGGCGGTCCGGACCGCCCGGTTCGTCATCGACCGCCTGATGCACACGGGCCGTCTCAAACGAACCGTCACGGGGGAAACGGCCGGAATCAACGGCTTTCTGGACGACAATGCCTTCATGACGGCGGCGTTTCTGGATCTGTTCGACACTAGCGGTGATCCGGCCTGGCTGTCCCGGGCCCGGGGTCTGGACGCGGTGCTTGAAACCTTTTACGAGGATCGCGAAAGGGGCGGTTTTTTCATGACGGCCTCGGACGATGACCCGTTGATCGCCAGGGAAAAACCCGGCCTTGACGGAGCCATTCCCTCGGGAAACGCCCAGAGTGTGATCAATCTGGTCCGGCTTTACGCCGCGACAAAGGACAGGTTCTACCTGGACCGGGCCGAAAAGACGCTGACGGCCTTTTCATCTTGGATGGAAACAATTCCCGGCGCCTGCGGGGACATGCTGATGGGACTCGATGCCTGGCAGCGCGCAGCAGAAAACCGTTAGAGGGGGGGGGAAGTTGAACCGAAACGATCCGGAGCGATTCCGAGGCAGGCACCTGACACAGACGCAAGCCGTTTCAATGTGGGGACATTTCAAATAAGGCCGTGCCTGCCCCGGACGCTCTTGGAGAAGATCTTATGAAAAAACCGAAGACCCCTTCAGGTCTTCGGGGCGTTCATCAATACCTGGTTATCCCTGACAAAACGATCCATGCCGTTTCGGGCCATCATCGTGGCTTCGACAAAAAACCGGGCGATGTCCTGTTCGGTATCGAGGCCTTCGAACATCGTGTCCCCGACCTTGACCAGAAGATCGGCCAGGCCGTGGGAATAGATCCACCCGTGGGTGAGAATGCTCATCTTGGCCTCGTCGCTGATGCCCTGGAACAGAGGGTAATCGGCGAGCCAGGCCATGTTTTCCCTGAAATGCTCCTCGGCAAGCCGCCTGTTCAGCGCGTCGTGCTTCCGGTTGAACAGGCACTTGAACAGATGGGGCTCTTCCCGGGCGAACATCACATACCCCAGCCCCAGGTCCAGATAGGCATCCCGGGTCCTTCTTTTTCGCTCGTAATCGGTCATCACGGCCCAGGCCATTTCAATGACCGCTTCCTCGATTTCCAGCATGGACTTTCCGCAGGAGTAAATGGGCATGGTCGACGACTTCAGATCCTCGGCAATGCTCCGGGCCGTCAGCTTCTCAAGCCCCCCGGACCGAACGATGCGAAACGCCGAATCAAGAATATCATCAATGATATAACGAACCTTTGGAGCCATACCCATCCCGCTTGAATTAAAAAACATGTGTTATATAACCAACGTTATTCAATTCGTCAAGGTTTTTTTGAGGACCGCTCAGGGAAACCGACGGGTCCTTTTCACGCAAAGGGCATCAATGCCGGAAGGACCGAGCAGCGAACAGGGAAAAAAAGACGACCCGGCTCTCAAAATAACGATGGACAGGCGGAACAGGGTCGGGGTAAGAGACGGAGACCATCATCTTTCACAAAGGAGCGACCATGAACAGCCATGAAGAAACCACCGGCAAAAAAGCATCGGCCTTTGTCAGACGATCCGTCACGTTCAAACTGATTTCCACGGGGATTCTGATCCTGCTGCTTCTCATTCCGACCGCCATGATCCAAAACCTGATCAGCGAGCGGCAGGACCGGCGTGATGAGGTCATCCGGGAGATCAGCCGGAAATGGGGAGACCGCCAGACCATAACCGGCCCCTTCCTCACCATTCCTTACAAGGCCTTTTACCTGGACGAGGACAACACGCTCAAGTACAGCCTGAACTATCTGCACATCCTGCCTGAAGCCCTGGACGTGGACGGCGTGATAACCCCCGAGGTGCGCTACCGAAGCATTTTCGAAGCGATTCTCTACACGGTCGAGCTCCGGTTCAGCGGCAGATTCATCCTTCCGCCCGCAAGCCGTCTGAACATCGCGCCGGAAAACCTCCTCTGGAACAGCACGCATCTGTCGCTGGGTATCACCGATATGCGCGGCATCAAAGACAACATCATCTTTCGCGTCAACGAATCGGACTATCCCGCCGCCCCCGGTCTCAAGACCACCGACCTGGCCGAAGCCGGGGTCAGCGCGCTGATCAGCCCGCCGACCCCCAACGGGCCCAACACGTTTTCGTTCACGGTCAGTCTGAACGGCAGTGAACAGATCGATTTCATTCCCGCGGGCGAGACCAACACGGTCCGGCTCCGTTCAGACTGGCCGTCGCCGAGCTTTAACGGCGCCTTTCTGCCGGAAGAACGGGACATCCGGGAAAACGGTTTCTCGGCACGCTGGAAAATTCTGCATCTGAACCGAAACTACCCCCAGTTCTGGGAAGGGTCCCAGTTCAATGTCACCCCGTCGGCCTTCGGCCTGAAACTGATCCTCACGGCCGACATTTACCAGAAATCCACGCGCCTCGCCAAATACGCCATCATGTTCATTATCTTCACCTTCGCGGCGTTTTTCTTTTCCGAAATCATCACCCGGCGTCGGGTCCACCCGATTCAATACACCCTGATCGGAATGGCCGTCCTGATCTTTTACACCCTTGTCCTGTCCCTGTCCGAGCACATCCCTTTCAATTACGCCTACATTCTGTCCGCAGCGGTCGTCACCCTGATCATCTCGGGCTACGCCAAAGCCGTTGTCGCACGCCCGACCTTCGCGGTCATGATCATGGGGATCCTGACCGTCCTTTACGGCTACCTGTTCATCATCCTCCAGCTTGAGGATTACGCCCTTATCATGGGCAGCATCGGGCTTCTGCTGATTCTGGCCCTCGTGATGTACATCACCCGGAAAATCGACTGGTACGAGGTCGAAACGGTTCAGGAATGAAAAAAGGCGGCCGGAAGCCTTAAACGGCTCCCGGCCGGGGGGTGAGGTGGGTGGTGGTGCGGTCCCTCCTGACGGCCGGCGGATTACCGCTCACGGACCGTGGCGTTCCAGGAGGACAAAATATGGCTGACGATCAAAGGCACCATCTCTTCTTCACCGGGTTCCACCGATGCGTTGACCGCCTCGATCAGTTCATACAGACTTGAGGTGTGGGTTTCTGTTTTGGTTCCGCTGCCGGCGTGTTTCGCGTAAAGTGCTTTCATGGGGCCTCCTTTCATGGATTTTTAAAGGGTCTTGCCCTGTATCAAAAGCACACATCGTGCCAAACCTGACTCCCCGTGCCTGCCCCACGGATCGCCCGTTGTGTTCGAACGTGACTTCGTGTATGATGATGTCATTCTTTTTTTCCGTGCACACCGGCACGGTTCCCCGCTGATCCCGCGACCGCCGGATCAGTCCTCGCCGTGTCGGCATGCTTTTTGTTTATATTATGTTTCAGTCACATCAACCTGTCAACTGAGCCACGATGGAGGTGACGTATGAAGATTATCATTGATAAAAACCTTGTGGAGTTCACGCCTGAAAGCGATCAGGAAAAGAAAGAACTGGAAAAACTGTGGAACACCGTGGTGGACTGCGTCAAATTCAACAAGAAGCTCGTCCCCGTGGGTGAATACACCCCGGCCAAAAACAAGCTGGCCCGCTTCGTCATTGAAGACTGACGCGGGCCTTGTCCCACCGACATACCGGGAGAATACCGTTTGGTTTCTCCCGGTTTTATTTGACCCTATTGATCTGAAGGAGATGCCCCATGGATTTCAAACAGGTAATCGACTCACGCCGCGCCGTCAACTTTTTCGATACAAAACAAGATGTTCCGGACACCTTGCTCAGACAGATCATCGACATGGCGGCCAAAACCCCGTCGAGCTTCAATCTCCAGCCCTGGAGCCTCATCGCCCTCAGGAAACCTGCGGACAAGCAGCGCCTTGAGAAGCTGGCCATGAACCAGACCAAGGTCAGCGAGGCCCCGGTGACCCTGATCGTTCTGGGGGACCGAAAGGGATGGGCCGACGGCAATCCCTTTGTGGAAAAAAATTTTCAGGAAATGATCAAGGCGGGCTCAACCAGCGAAGAAGGCCGGGACTGGTATGCCAAGGCACGGAAAAACCTCTACGGCGGCAGTGAGAACACCCAGTTGGCCTTTGCCTGCAAGAACGCGGGTTTTTTCGCCATGGCCCTGATGTTGGCCGCCAAGAGCCTGGGCCTGGACACCCACCCCATGGACGGATTTGATCACGAGGGTGTCCGCAAGGAATTCAAGATCCCAGACAACTACTGGATTCCCTTGCTGATCGCCGTCGGGTATTTCGACGCCTCCAAGGACCTCCTGCCCCCCAAATGGCGCAAAACCGCCGATGAGATCCTGGTGTCCTTCGAGAACTGACCGGTTTATCGACCGGCGGGTTCACGATCAAGCAAGGCCCTTAACTCAAGATCCGGATGGATGCCGAACCGGGTCAGGGCAAAATCATATTTGACGGGATCTTCGGGGCAGACGGCCGCAAAGGACCGGGTGATGTCACGGGCGGTCTTCATGTCGGCCGACCGGCGCCCGGTCAGCCCCAGATGAAGGGCAATGCGGTGCATGTGGGTATCCAACGGAACGATCAGGCGCCGGGGTGAAAGGGCCGTCCAGGTACCCGGATCCACGGCGTCCTTTCGAACCATCCAGCGAAAAAACAGGTTCAGGCGTTTACAGGCGCTCTGTTTCGACGGAGCGGCTAAAAGATACCCCGGGTCCCGGCCTCCGGCAAGCATCTGTCTCACCAGATTGTCCATGGCCGGAACAACTGTCTCATCATTTTGAGACAGACCGGCCGCGGCGGCCCGCTCCAGGGTTCCGAACCGTTCGATCACATCCTTGAGCCCCAGCAGAAAATCCACCAGATGGCGATCCCGGACAAAACGGTACACGAAACCGTCGAAATCTGCGGTAAGGGAAGCACGGTCCGACCGTTTGAGATAATTCGACGGCGACGGCCCGATCACATCGAGAACCCGATCGAGGGTCAGAAGAATCAACGACACCCGGCCAAAGGCCAGGGCCGAGGCGATCATGCCTGCGATTTCACGGTCCGCCGGGTCATCGAAGCGGTAGACGACCTCAAGGGGATCGGGGTGAATGAACACCTTCCGGTTGTAGGTGTCATAGAGGTCGTCGAGCATCTGTCTCATGGGGTTTTCAAATCCACCCGGTCGATCAGCCACTTGAGCATCTTGCGGTCCTGATCGGGGTCGACCAGGCCGCTTAGGGCGGAAAGGGGTATTTCGGCCCGGGCCATCCCCTTGTGCCCCCCGGCCGAGCCCAGTTTGCCAAAGGCTTTTTCCGCCAGTTTCCCCGCGTTTTTTCGAAGTC
Source organism: Desulfatiferula olefinivorans (assembly GCF_054657895.1). Classification (NCBI taxonomy): domain Bacteria; kingdom Pseudomonadati; phylum Thermodesulfobacteriota; class Desulfobacteria; order Desulfobacterales; family Desulfobacteraceae; genus Desulfatiferula; species Desulfatiferula olefinivorans. The sequence continues at coordinate 137,124 of NZ_BAAHXV010000007.1, forward strand.
CGTCGTTTCGGAAAATCACCACGAGTTTCTTGCCGAAAACGCCCGAGACAAAGGTCCAGCCCACGCCCTTGACCTTCAGAAAAAAATCGGCGATCAGCACGCAGACATCCGGGGTACCCACGTGACCGAGGTGGACATAGACCCTGCCCCGCCGCATGACCCGGGTGTTGAAGGCCAGTTGAAAATACTTGAGAAAGCCGGGATTGATCTCGGCGAATTCGATTTTCTGCACCAGGTTGAGGTTGATGTGCTTGAACAAAAACTGAAAGGCCTTGACATCCTCTCCGAACGCCTTGCGCTGAAAGTCGTTGGTATCCGTCTTGATACCGAGAAACAGGGCCGTGGCCAGCTTCGTCGACGGCCTTATCTTGGCGGCCTTCACATACTCGGTCATCATGCTGGAGGTGGCCCCGTACTCGGGCCGGATGTCCACATAAGCGGCCTTGGGCTTGAGCACCGGGTGATGGTCGATGATCACGTCACAGTCGAATTTCCGAAACAGCTCGTGGTGCTCGGGCTGGGAATCCACGATGACGACCCGGGAAAAAGCGGTCTTGGGCACATCGGCGGCCCGAAGCAGCTTGACGCCGAGAAGCTCGACCATGGCCACATTGTCCGGCCGTTTGACCGTGTTGACACTGGCGACGGCCACCGAGGCCACCTTACGCCACAGCAGGCGCTTGACCGCCAGGGCCGCCCCGATGGCGTCGGGATCGGCGTTGATCAGAACAAGAACCTGATCGTCGCTTTTGAATACCGCCTGAAATTTGCGGAGCCGTTCCGCTGCTGAAACCGTCATGACCCGTCCTTTTCCGATTGCTGATGCGAACCCGCCGATCGCCGGACAACGGCCATGATACTATCAGACTTTCGCAGGGAATCAAACGGTCTTTCTCACCCGGGCAGAATGATCCTTTCCATTTTTTTTTGCCTGTGGTACGGTGGAACAACTTCTCTCGCCGTTTGTTTACATGTTTCTTCGACATTTCAACCGCTGTTCGGGTTGCGTCGCATTTTTTTATTCTCTTACGATCGTCACGTGTGTTCATCATTATCGGGCATGGGCGGGAACCGTGTGTCACCGGCTTTTCCATCCGACTGGCATGCATGTTGCTGTTCCCCTATGGTACCCCTCAATCAGGTTCGCGACTGTGGAGCGGGGGTCCCCTGCCCTCAACCCAAGGAGATCATTATGGAAAAAAAAGACGACAAACGGCTTCCCATGGTATCGGACCTGACAGCCTGCGAATCCACGCAAATCATGCTTGAAAAAGCCAGAAAAGACGGAGTACAAACCGCCTGGGATCGCGCTGCGGACATGAAACCCTGCCCCATCGGGGTGGAATCGGCCTGCTGCAAGCTCTGCCACATGGGCCCCTGCCGCATGAACGCCGGGAAACCCTACGCCAAGGTCGGCGTCTGCGGGGCCACCATCGACACCATCATGGCCCGGAACTTCGCCCGCATGGTGGCAGGAGGAGCGGCGGCCCACAGCGACCACGGGCTGGCCATTCTCGAACTGTTCCGCGACGTGGCCGCAGGGACCATCGGCGATTACACCATCAAGGATCCGAACAAGCTCGAAGACCTCTGCAAGGCCCTGGGCCTCGATGTGGACGGACAATCCGTCACACAGATGGCCCAGTCCCTCTACGATGAACTGATCAAGACCTACACCCAGCTCCACGGCGAAATCCCCTTCGTGAAGCGGGCTCCGGAAAAAACCCTGGAACTGTGGCGCAAGCACGGCCTGGTGCCCCGGAGCGCCCCCAAGGAAATCATGGAGATCATGAGCCGGACCCACATCGGCTGTGACCAGCATTACGAAAACATCACCCGCCAGAGCAGTCGAACGGCCCTGGCCGACGGCTGGGGCGGATCCATGATCGCCACCGAACTGTCGGACATCATGTTCGGAACGCCCTCGCCGGTCATCGCCGAGGTCGACATGGGCGTGCTCAAGGAGAACATGGTCAACATCATCGTCCACGGCCACGAGCCCAACCTGTTCGAATCCATGCTCGAAACCGTGAACGACCCTTTCTACATCAACATCGCCAAAGAAAAGGGCGCCGCCGGCATCAACCTGGTGGGCATGTGCTGTTCCGGGGCGGAGATGATGTCCCGCCACGGGATTCCCCATGCCGGAAACTTCGGATCCACCGAGGCGATTCTGGTTACCGGGGCCGTGGACGCCATGGCCGTGGACATCCAGTGCATCAAGCAGGGCCTGGCCACCGTGGCCGAATGCTACGACACCCACCTGATCACCACCAACCCCCGCTGCATGATCGAAGGGGCCCTGCACATTCCCTTCGACGAGCATCACGCCCGGGACTGCACCGACGAAATCGTGACCAAGGCCATCGCCCGGTTCGCCACCCGAACCAAACCGGTGGTCATCCCCCGGAAAGCGACCAAAGGGGTCCACGGCTTCACCCACGAGTACATCAACTACATGCTCGGCGGCAGCTTCCGGGGCAGTTACACGCCGCTGAACGACAACATCATCAACGGCAGGATCCGGGGGGTCGCCGGGGTGGTCGGCTGTGTGAATCCAAGGGTCAAGCAGGATTCCATGCACATCGCCCTGGTTCAGGAACTGATCAAGAACGATGTGCTGGTCCTCCAGACCGGCTGTTCCCAGATCGCCCTGGCCAAGGCCGGGCTTCTAACCCCGGAAGCGGCCCACTTCGCCGGTCCGGGCCTTCGGGAGGTCTGTGAAGCCGTGGGCATGCCGCCCATCCTGGGCCTTGGCTCCTGCGTGGACAACACGCGCATTCTGATCGCCGCAACAGCCATGGTCCATGCCGGGGGCCTGGGCCAGTCCATCGCCGACCTGCCCGCCGCCGGGGCGGCCCCGGAATGGATGAGTGAAAAGGCCATCGCCATCGGCCATTATTTCGTGGCGTCGGGGGTTTTCACCGTGTTCGGCGTCAGTTTCCCCATTGTCCGGAACACCAAATTCCACGACCTTCTGTTCGACGGACTGGAAAAACAGGGTTTCGGCAAATGGGGGCACAGCACGGACCCCATCGAAATGGCCCATATGATGATCGCCCACATTGACAAGAAACGAAGCGCCCTGGGCATCGACAAGGCCAGGGAACGAACCCTGGTCGACATGTCCGACCGGCGTGAACTGACCATCTGATCGACGGCGTTCGGGTTCCGTGACCGTAGCCGCACGCGGCGGCGCGGGACCCGTCCCGATTTGATGAACGCGGAGAAGGTATGGTTATTTTCGACGGAACCTACGAATGGGACGGAAAGAAACGGAGCGCCGCGCCCCCCATCAGCTGGTGGCCGGGCTCCTACAAACTGAAAATCGTTGACCTGAGAGACCGGATGCCCGGTGTGGCGGTAATCAAACCCTTTGTGTGCATCCTGTCCGATACGGGCAAGGGGTTCAACATCAAGAACACCTTCGAAAAATTCGCCCTGAACGTCTGTGACCACTTCGGGCTCGATGTGTCCAAGGTCCTGTGGGTGGAGGATGCCCCCGGCAACCCCGACGAGGCCGCCGCCGTGGTCCGGCCCATCAGCCGCATGGGAAAGAACCCCGTCTATGAAACCACCTGGCGGCCCGTACGGCCCAACGAACAGGCCCTGGTGGAATCCTGCTTGCGGGAGAACTGATACGTCTCACCGGGCCGGTCTGATCCGCCCCATGGAGCAGAGAACGCCCAGTACGCTCAGCGCGCAGAACACCTCCATGCTCACATGCATGCTGGTCAAAAAGGCGTCTTTGGTCTCCGGACTCACCGGCTGCCGGCCCATGAAATGCCGGAACATCAGGGTGGCGATGGTCATGCAGCAGAGCATGCCGCTGGTCCGCATGGTGGCAAGAAAACCTGAGGCGATGCCGTAATGCCTGGGGGTCACGCTGCCCATGATGATGGTGGTGTTGGGAGACGCGAACAGCGCGATGCCCAGTCCCATGAGGGCCAGCATGGCAAAGATCACCGGCAGGGGCGTGTCGCCGTGGACCCGGGACGCCAGCCCCAGCCCCGCCACGCACACGGCCATGCCCGACGTGGCCAGTCCCGCCGGAGAAACGCGGTCCGACAGGCGCCCGAACACGGGCGACAGAACCGCCTGGATCACGGGCTGGACGACCAGGATCATCCCCGCTTCCTGGGGGGCAAACCCCCTGACCACCTGGAGGTACAGACTGAAAAAGAAACTGATGCCGAAGGAGGCGGCGTAGTTGATCAGCGTCGCCAGATTGCTCACGGCGAAGACGCGGTTCTTGAGTAACAGGTTCACATCGAGGATCGGTGAGGGCGACCGGTATTCGTAGATCAGAAAAAGCAGAAGCCCTGCGGCCCCGGCCGCCGTCATCAGAACGTACCGTGGTCCTTCGGTCTGGTGAAGGGTTCCGTAAATCAGGCAGAACAGCGAGGCCACATACATCAGCGCGCCGATGCCGTCATACCGCTCCCCCCGGGCATCGGCCCATTCCCCTTTGAGTTTCAGGAGGGTCAGGGCCAGGGCGACCAGTTCCACCAGAACCCCGAAATAGAAAATGCAGCGCCAGCCCAGATAGGTGACCATGTAGCCCGAAAGCACCGGCCCCGCGGACAGACCCAGGTACACGCATCCCACGATGATGCCCATGGCCCGTCCCCGCTTGGCCGGAGGAAAGACCGACGAAAGAATGGCCACGCTGGTCCCGGTGATCATGGCGCCGCCGCTGCCCTGGAGGAAACGGAAGACGATAAAGCTTTCGATGGTGAAGGCCTGGGCCACCAGAAGGGTCCCCAGGGTGAAGACTCCGATGCCCATGGTGAATATCTTTTTGCGGCCGTAAATGTCCCCCAGACGTCCCGAGGGCAGGAGAAACAGGGAAAAAGCCAGAATGTAGACGGTTTCAATCAGTCCGAGCTGCACGGCGCTCGCAGAGAACTCCCGTCCGATGGCCGGCAGGGCAACTCCCACCGCCGACATCATGAAAGGCGTAAGGAACTGGACCGCACTGACCACCAGAAGGGTCACGGCCCCGGAGACCGCGTAATCGGATGAGGGCGTGTGCCCGTCGGGAGACCGGGTCGCGGGGGTATGGTCGGGCTTCGTCGTCATTGTCAAGCGTTTCCCAATGGCATGGATCAGTTGAACGGCACCCCGATATCACCGGCAAATGCCTGGGGCATATAATCATTGAACCGGATAATTGGCAAGGGGAATTGTGCCCGGTCCCAGGGCAATCGCATGTATGATCTTAAAACACATGGGTCTCTACCTGCGGCGCGGATCATGCCGTTCACGTTTACGGTCACGAGCACGTTCACGATGCCGGAAGGCAACACGTGAACTCAACCGTCAAAGGGTTCAACCGGCGTGGGATGAGACGGTCGAGACGGTCTCGACCTGCCGTGCTCGTGCTCGTGAACATGCACGTGAACGAACAGTACCTGCGATTGCCCTGCCCCACTTCCGGCTTGACATTTTCCGCCCTGGTTTATAAATACTACAGACAATTTAGTATTGGTTAAGTCCACCATCATTACGAACAACCTGAAAAGGGGAGAGCATACTCATGAGCAAGATAGCGGTACTTCCGGGAGACGGGATCGGACCCGAGGTGATGGCCGAGGCCGTCAAGGTTCTTGACGCGGCCGGGGAAAAATTTTCCTTTGACCTTTCATATACCTTCGCGGATGTGGGCGGAGCGGCCATTGACAACCATGGCCAGGCCCTGCCGCCGAGCACCCTTGCCGTCTGCGAGCAGAGCGACGCCATTTTGTTCGGTTCCGTGGGCGGACCCAAATGGGAAAGCCTGCCCCCGGCCGAACAGCCCGAGCGGGCCTCCCTGCTGCCGTTGCGCAAGCATTTCAACCTGTACTGCAACCTGCGCCCGGCCAAGGTGTTCAAGACCCTGGTGTCCGCCTGCCCCCTGCGGCCGGACATCGCCGGTGACGGGTTCGACATCCTGTGCATCCGGGAACTGACCGGCGACATCTATTTCGGCCAGCCCAAGGGCCGTGAAGGATCCGGCCCCACGGAAAAAGCCTACGACACCATGGTCTACACGCGCATGGAGATCGAGCGCATCGCCCGCATCGCCTTCGACACGGCCCGCAAGCGCCGCAACAAGGTCCATTCCGTGGACAAGGCGAACGTGCTTACCACCATGGTGCTCTGGCGCGACGTGGTCAAGGAGGTGGCCAGGGATTATCCGGACGTGGCCCTCGAACACATTTACGTGGACAACGCCAGCATGCAGCTGATCAAGAACCCCCATCAGTTCGACGTGCTCCTCTGCGGCAACATGTTCGGCGACATCCTGTCCGATGAATGCGCCATGCTCACCGGCTCCATGGGTCTTCTGGCCTCGGCCAGCCTCAACGAAAAGAAATTCGGACTCTACGAACCGGCCGGCGGCTCGGCCCCGGACATCGCGGGCCAGGGCATCGCCAACCCCATCGCCCAGATTCTTTCCGGCGCCATGATGCTCCGCCACAGCCTGGACCAGAACGAGGCCGCCACCGCCATCGAAGACGCCATTTCCAGGGTTCTTGACAAGGGCATCCACACCGCCGACATCGCCCGGGACAAAACCAAGGCCGTCAACACCGCCCAGATGGGAGACGCCATCGTCAGGGAACTGATCGGCTGATCCGACGAACAAGTCCGTTGCCCCACCTTCAAAAGCCCCTGAAACGCCGTCGTTTCAGGGGCTTTTTTTAATCAACTCCCACCGGATCATTTTAAAGATAAACCGCCCGTATGCCGATTAGAGTTAAAAGATTCTACGGATCTGTCAGGCCTGCGACAGCGGCGCTTTTTCGTTTTCATTATGATCGATGGATATGACGGCTTTCACCAAACACCATGACCCGGGCTTCACCCTGATTGAGCTGATGATCGCCATCGCCATCCTGGGGACCCTTGCCGCCATTGCCTCACCCATGGCCGGGACCTACATCGACCGGGCTCGAATCGCAAAGGCCAAGGCGGAAATCCGCATGATCGCCGGCGAGATCACGTCCTTTTCCGTCACCTGGGACCGCATGCCCAATGACCTGGCCGAACTGGGCCTGGGCGGCTTGCACGATCCCTACGGCAATCCCTACCGATACCAGCCCGTCATCCTCGGCAAAAACGGACGACCCAATATCGGCGATCTTCGCAAAGACCGGAACCTGGTCCCGGTCAACACGGACTACGATCTGTACAGCATGGGAAAGGACGGCAAATCCCAGCTCCCCTTCACGGCCAAGAACAGCCGGGACGACATCGTCCGGGCCAACAACGGACTTTTCATCGGACTGGTATCGGCCTACTGATTCAAGGAGACGTCATGAATACAGGACTGTCACTGTTCAAAAGCAAGGTCGCACGGCGCATGTTTTTTCTGTTTCTCATCTGCGCCATGCTGCCCATCACCCTCTTCTCGGGCCTGTCCTTTTTTCAGGTATCCGCCCAGTTGGAAAAGCAGGGCCTCGCCCGCATTCAAAGCGCAGCAAAATCCTATGGCCTGACCCTGCTCGACCGGTTTCAGTTTCTCGATCAGAAAATAAGCATGATCGCCGCCGCAACACAGGGGAAGGGAACGCCGATCAATGAAGGCCAGAGCACGGATCACTTTCTTGCGATGACCCATGTCAGTGATTCGGGTCATCGGACCGATTTCATCGGAACCCTTGACCGGCTCCCGGAGCCCCTGCCCGCGCCCCGGTTTTCCACAACCCGGATCATCTTCGAACCCGTCCCGACGTCTGGCAGCCGGATTTTTCTCGTCAAACGGGTTCTGGACAGCCCATACGGTCCCGGGCTTCTGGTGGGACAGGTCAACCCGGTCACGTTCTGGGGCATCGGCTATGACAACATCCTGCCCCCCATGACCGACGTCTGCATCCTCGACCAGTCCCGGACCATTTTGTTCAGTTCCTACGCCATTCCGGCCAATGTGATTCATCGCATCCGCTTCGACAGCGACAATCTGGAATCCCGTTCCCTGGAATACGTGACCGGCGACGAAGGATTTTTCATCGGGTACTGGCCCATGTTTCTGCAATCGCGCTTTGAGGCCCCCAACCTCATCGTGGCCCTTCGGAACACCCGCGACGACGTGTTCGCGCCCCTGTTCCATTTCAAAATTCTCTTCCCCCTGGTGGCCCTTCTCTCATTCTGGGTGGTGCTGCTGCTCAGCCTCATCGCCATCCGGAAAAGCATGGTTCCCCTTGAAAAGCTCAATGAGGGGGCCGGCCGCCTTGCCCTGAGGCAATTCGACACCCGGGTCGACGTCCGCACCGGCGACGAATTCGAAGTGCTGGCCGACACGTTCAACCGAAGCGCCGATCGTCTGGGTCGCCATTTCCATGCCATGGAGGCCATGGCCGACATCGACCGGGCTGTCCACGCCTCACTGAACACGCAGACCATCGTGGCCACGGCCATGGAACACATGTATGATTTTTTTTCATGCGCCTCGATCAGCTTCGGGTTGGCCCGCGGAACGAACCCGGAGGCGCTCCACATGTTCACCGCCCATCAGCGGGACTTCGATGCCCTGGACGAGGAAACCCTCCGCCTGTCGGCCGAAGACCGGCTCAATTTAGTGAGGAGACCCGATCTTCTGATCAGCTTACCCCGGGATCCCAGGCCGTCGTTTCTCCCCCGGCGCCTGTCCTCGGCTATTCAACAGGTTCTGGCCATTCCCCTGTTTCACCACCAGACCCTGGCCGGGCTGATCTGCCTGGGGCACATGAAACCCGTTTCCTTCTCGGATGAAGACATGACCCATATCCAGAGGCTGGCCAGCCAGGTGTCGTCATCCTTGTCCAACGCCCGGCTGGTGGAAGAGCTTGAATCCCTCAACTGGGGAACCCTGGAAGCCCTGGCCCGCACGGTGGACGCCAAGTCCAAGTGGACGGCCGGTCATTCGGAACGGGTTTCGGAGCTGGCCGTAAGAATCGCCCGGGCCATGGACTGGGACGACAAAGACACGGCCAATCTCCAGCGGGCCGGCCTGTTGCACGATATCGGAAAGATTGGAATTCCCATGATGATTCTCGACAAGCCCGACAAACTTTCCGACGCGGAATACGGTCTGGTCAAGGAGCATCCGGTGATCGGCGCCAAAATCATCGAGCCCATCGAGGCATACGCCGACGCCATCCCCATCATTCTTGAGCATCACGAGCGATACGACGGCAAAGGCTATCCCCTGGGCCTGTCCGGAGACGACATCAGTCCGGGCGCACGGATTCTCGCCGTGGCCGATGTGTACGACGCCATCGTGTCCAACCGCCCCTACCGCCAGGGCTGGGTCCAGGAAAAGGTCATCCGGCTGATCATGGATGAATCGGGCAAGCATTTCGATCCCCGGGTGGTCGACGCCTTTTTGACCGTCATCGAAATCGGTCAACCCAAAAGCTGATGGCTTCGTAAAAAGCATTTCCAGGCCCAATATGTCCCTATATCCGAAAGGAAGTGTGTTAAATCGGTTTGTTGCAAGATTGAATAAACAACCCCGCCGCAAGCTGCCGGGGAATTAGGACCAGGGCAACGGCATGTCGCATTCGTTCACGTGCCTGTTCACGTTCACGAGCACGATGGTGGTGCCGGGCTGTGACAAGTCATGCTTCGTGCTCTTCTTGTTCTTCAGGGAGCGCAGCGACCGGGTGGTTGAATGGATTGACCACGAAGCTCACGAAGGGCACGAAGGAAAAGAGCCCCGGCTCTTTTCTGTCATGGCATGGGATGCCCACAGGAGCGTTGCCGTGCGACATGCCCCGGCATGTCCGGGTTTACGTATCTCTGTGTGACGCCAGGCGAAGGTCCAGGCCGTTGCCCCGTTTCAGGATAAACCCAATCAACCGGGCGCAGACATCCGATTGCCCTGCTGCCTGCCAAGGCCCGGCTTTACAAATCCAAGGCTCTGTGGTAGGAAAACGCCTATCCCTTTGGGTTCAATGCCATTCGCTTGAGGCACTGATGGGCGCGCCTCGCTTTTCCCATCAACCGGGCAACGCGTTTTTTCAGGCGCACGGCACGGCCTTTGGGCTTTCGGACTCACTGACGATCGAGCATTCCCTTTTAGACAGGACCCTGACCATGAAACGATTTGTGTTGATCTGCCTTTTTCTCATCGCCCTGACACCGGACCTGTGGGCTGAAACGCCCGACCCCCGTCCGCTCACCCTGGTCTGCTCGACCACCCAGATCGCCGATTTCACCCGCCAGGTCACCGGCGATCTCTGCCGGATCGTGAGCATTCTCAAACCGGGGGCGGACCCGCACACCTACATGCCCACACCGGGTGATGCGAGCCTGGTGCTGTCGGCGGATCTCTGCCTTGAAAACGGCCTTCACCTGGAAGGCAAGAACTGGATGGAAACCCTTGCCCGGGACGCGAACAAACCTCTGGTCACCTGCACGGCGGGTATCACCCCCCTGACCCTTGATGAAGACGGCCGGACCATGGCCGATCCCCACGCCTGGTTCTCACCGAAAAACGCCGCGGCCTACGTGAACACCATCGTGAGTGCCCTGGCCGCCCTCGACCCCGGGAACGCGGACCAGTACCGGGCACGGGCCAGACTTTATCTTCAACAGCTCCGGGTGCTCGACGGGTGGATCCGGGAGCTGGTCAACGCCATTCCCCCGGACAGGCGGGTGCTCGTGACCAGCCACGACGCATTCAACTACTTTTGCACAGAATACAGATTCAACGCCCGGTTCAATTACCTGAGCCTGGCCCCGGTGGGCTGGTCCACGGGCAGTGAGGTGGGCGGAGGCATGACGCCGAAACGGTTCAAAGCGGTGGTCGATTCCATCCGATCGTTCAACGCCCCGGCCGTGTTTGTCGAAACCAGCGTCAACCCCAAGCTGATCCGGGAAATTGCCCGGGAAGCCGGGGTCTCGGTGGGGGGCCTTCTTTATTCGGACTCCATGGGTGAGACGGACTCGGCTGCGGAGACCTATATCGGCATGATGCGGGAAAACGTCATGACCATCGTGCACGCGCTCAAATAAGGAGACGAATTCATGCGACTCATCGGCGTGGCCCTGTTGTGGGTGATGATCATCGGCGGTCTGGCGTTTTACATGACCGCCCGGGACGACGGGACGTCGCCGGTTCACACGGAGGCGGCAATTCCGGGTGAGGCCGCCTCCTTTTTCATCGACCTGACCCTGACCTTTGCCCCGGCCCCGGATCCCTTTGCCCTGAACGATCCGAAGCAGGCCGACCCTTCCGGGCTGGTTCTGGCCATAGACGGCCGCGTCCTTCCCCCGTTGACCGAAACACCGGAACCGGGCAGGCCTGTCCGGATCGGCCCCCTGACGGGCGAAGCCGGAGAGGTCTGTGAGCTTTTTGTCTCGGCCGCCCCGCCCCTGGCCCCCCCGGGCCGGCACGATGCGGCCAGGATCAGAATATTAAAAAACGACCGAATCCTTTGCGAGGACACCTTCTGGGCCGGCTCCGGCCGGGCCATCACTGGGACCCTGCAATTTTCCGTGACAGAGGATGACCATGCACACTGACAACACGGCTGACCGTTTTCCGGCGGTGATCGAGGTAGCCAACCTGACCGTGAGCTACGGTCCCAAACCCGCCCTTCTCGACATTTCCTTCCGGATCGACAAGGGGCTGCTCGTGGGCGTGATCGGCCCCAACGGCGCGGGGAAATCCACGCTGATCAAAGCCGTTCTCGGGTTTGTGAAAAAAGATCTGGGCACGGTGTCCATCCAGGGAAAACCGGCGGAAAAGGCCCGCGGCCTGGTGGCCTATGTCCCCCAGCGCGGGGCCGTGGACTGGGACTTCCCCACCCGGGTCTACGATGTGGCCATGATGGGACGGTACGGGCATATTCCCTGGTACAAACGGCCCGGCGACGAGGACCACGCCCGTGTGGAAGAGGCCCTTGCCATGGTGCGGATGAGCGACTTTCGTGACCGCCAGATCGGACAGCTTTCCGGCGGCCAGCAACAGCGGGTGTTCATGGCCCGGGCCCTGGCCCAGGGGTCCGACATCCTTCTTCTGGACGAGCCCTTCGCCGGGGTGGACGCCGCCACGGAGAGGGCCATCCTCGATGTGCTCGAACGGGCCCGGGCCGCGGGCCGCACCCTGATGGTGGTCCATCACGACCTGGCCACGGCAGGCGAATACTTTGACCGGCTTCTCCTGATCAAACAGCGGCTCTACGCCTTCGGAACCCCCCAGGCCGTGCTTCGGGAAGACCTGCTCAGCGACGTGTACGAAGGCCGTCTTAAAATCTTTTCATCCCTGAACACAGAAAAGGAAGCCTGACCGTGGAGATTCTGACCGCCTTGTTCATCGATCCCCTCCGGGAAGCGTATTTTCAGAAGGCCCTGCTCGGCGGCTGCCTGGTGGCCGCCGTGTCCGGGGTACTCGGCTGTCTGGTGGTGCTCCGGAAGATGGCCTTTCTGGGTGACGCCCTGTCCCACGCCATGATCGCCGGTGTGGCCGGAGGCTACCTGTTCATGAAAATTCTTTTCGGCGTCGAGGCCCATGCGCCTGCCATGCTGATCGGCTCCCTGATCGCCGCGGTGCTGACCGTGGGCCTGATCGGGTTTGTGTCACGGGTGTCCCGCATCAAGGAGGACACGGCCATCGGCATCATGTACACGGGCGTCTTCGCCGGCGGCGTGGTGCTGGTCTCGGTATTCAAAGGTTTCATCCACATTGACCTGATGCATTTCATCATGGGCGACGTGCTGGGCATCGCGGACATGGACCTGTGGATGTCGGGGTTCACCGCGGCCCTGGTCTTAAGCGTGATCCTCCTGTTCTTCCGGCATTTTCAGCTGGCGAGCTTCGATCCGATCATGGCGGCCTCCATCGGCTTTCCCATTCTTCTTCTCGACTACGCCCTGACCGTCTGCGTGTCCCTGGTGGTCGTCACCGCCGTGAGCATGGTGGGGGTGATTCTGGTCGTGGGGCTTCTGATCACGCCGGCGGCCTCGGCCTACCTTCTGTCGGACCGCCTGGACCGGATGATGATGCTGTCGGCCCTGTTCGGCGTCACCAGCGTGATCGGAGGACTTTACGTGAGCGTCTGGGCCGATTCGGCCGGTGGCGGTGCCATCATGCTGTTCTGTACGGCCCAGTTCCTGGCGGTGATGGCCCTCGCGCCCCGCTACGGACTCATCGCCCGATGGCTGACCCTTCGCCGCATGGTGCCCCAGCCCCTTCTCGAAGACATCCTCTGCACGGTGTGGCGGGAAGGCGGGGCCGCGCCCGTCGCCCGCATCAAACCCTACCTGGAAACCACCCGAAACCTCACGGCCACGATCCGGAGCCTTGTCCGGGACGGCCTGCTTGCCATGGAAGAGGCCTCGATCTCTTTGACGGAAGCCGGAAAAAAAGAGGCCCTTCGCATCATGCGGGCCCACCGCCTCTGGGAGACCTACCTGAGCCATGTGGGAACCGCCATGGACCTGCATGAAAAAGCCCACAAGCTTGAGCATATCCACGACCACTCGGCCATGGACTACCTGGACGATCTTCTGGGTCACCCCATGGTGGATTTCCAGGGCAAAGCCATTCCCGAGAGGATCCTCGTCCCCGGGGAAACCGTGCCCCTCAGCATGCTGCGTGACGGCCGGACCGGCACCGTGGACAGCCTGCCCCCGGAACTGGACGCTCTGGACCCCGGCCGACACATCCATGTCTGTCCCCGCGAAGAGGACGGCCGCCTGTGGGTGGTGCAAACAGACGACGGCGCCCGGGTGAAACTGGATCACGACGCCGCCGACCGCGTCCTGATCCGAATCGACGGGTGAAAAACCCGGTCCCTCAGTTCAGACAGGCCGGAGTCTCCCATCCCTGGTGAAGGCCTTCGGCCTGCATGAGACCCCGGTAGTTCTTTCTGACCCATGCCTTCAACGAACGCGCCATGGCCGGGTCGTGAAACTGGATCACCTGGCCAATACAATCAAGATCCTGCTGAATACGCCAATAAACATACATCGCGTTTCCTCCGAAAAAATAGCTGTGATTCTTAATAAAACCGGCCCGGCAACCTCATGTCAGGCTCAGGAAAAAAAGAGTTCCCAACACCGCAAGGGCAAACCCTCCCAAGGTTTTCATGCCGTGTTCCGCATAATGGGCCCATCCGTCTTTTTTATCGGCCAGGTCCGTGATGGTGTTCCGACCCGAGATGGCCAGCATCACGATCAGAGAGACGGTCACCGCCATGCCCAGCGATATGGCCGCACCGAGCAGGATCCCGAGCCCCATCAGGTCCATGGACATGGCGAACAGCATCACGGTGACCACCCCCGGGCAGGGCACACAGCCGACCATAAGGGCGAACAGCACGGGGTTGGATATACGGGAAACAGCGTCCCCGTCGGTCTTCCCCGTCCGTTTGAGCAGCTGGATGATCCCGGAGCCGGCCATGGCAAGGCCTATGAGGGCGATCAGGGTGTAACTGGCCATCTGACTGATCCGCGTGGCCTGGTCCAGATGCCGTGTCACCCCGGCTTTTAGAATCATTCGGATAAACAGAACGAACACAATGCCCGAGGCCCCGTGGAACAACGTGATCAGATGGCTGAACATCAGCCCCTGGAGACGGGTGGGTTTTCGTGTCACCACATAGGACAGGGCAAAGGCCTTGCCGTGTCCCGGCCCCGCGGCATGAAGCACACCGTAGGCAAAGGCAATGGCAAGCAAAGAGGCAAGGGGGCCCAAACGGCCTGTGTCTCTCGTTTCACGGACAAGGGCGGCCATATGGGTGTTCAGGCGAAACTGCCAGGCGGAAATCGTTTCGAGAACAAGGCTTCGCCGGGGCGGCTCTTCAGCCTCGTGAACCGGCCCGGCCGATCGGGAGGTAAAGGGATTATCAGCCGCTGTCATGGCGGGCGACATCAGAAGAAAAGCAAGCAGCGCCAAGACGATCAGGCTGAAAACGGACCGTTTTGTCCGACAAAGAGGAACCGTCCCCCTGCAACTATCATGGTGATGGCGGCCCCCGCTCATCATGGTGTCCTGAAATCCACAAACAGGGCCCAGGGATGAATCTGGCCGAAGTAAATCGATGTGGACGTATCCTGACGAATGCCCGTGCTGACGGCAAGGGCGCCCGGATTGTCCACGGATACGGGCCGGTCTTCGGCAAAAAACAGGGCCGAGTAATAGGTGGGATCGTAGGTGGCGATTTTCACCTGCTTGGGCCCGGTTACGGCGGTCACATGACAGGGGATGAGAAAGGTGTACGTGAGGATGCGCTTTTCATCGATCGCTGCGGAAAAATCTTTGATAAACCTTACGTCGAACGGTTTCCCGTCGATGGTGACAAAGGTGAAATACCGATGCTCCGCGATGTTGTCGAAGGCCTCTTTCCGGATCAGGGCCGCCTCGGCCGGATCAAAGGCGCCGTCCCCGTTGCGGTCGTAATCTCCGGCGATCATACCGGAGAACATGTCGTCGAACACCCAGGTGACCCGGAAGCCCGCAAGCCCCTTTTCATTGAAGACCACGGTCAGCCGCTGGGAAATGAACACATGGGGATGGGCCTCGACCCGTGCCTGGTCAAGAAACATGACAACGAGGCACACCACGCTGAATTTCAAACTGTTTATAACCATGTCATCCCTGTGGATTGCGCTGATTGTCAACGGCAGGATCTACGGCCCCGCCGGAAAACGTGACGTCATCCTACTATCCGGCGTCGTTGATTTCAAGAGCAGAGGATTCGATCGTCGAAAAAACCGACGACGGCTTCTCCGTTAAAACTTCGTGCGTCGAGACCTTTCTCGCTTCAGGCATTGACATTTTATGCATCGATCATCGCCAAAGTCTGAAGCGGCTATGGCCAAACGGAAGAAATCGTCGTAGGGCAAGGCCTTCGAGCATATGTTCCCCTGTTTATCCTTGACCTTGACCGACAGTTCAAGTAGGGTGTTTTACCATTGTAAAACAAAGGTCCCGGGAAGGCGACGCAAAGGCCCGCCGGATAAGGGACGCGTTCTAAAACAGACAAGGCTTTCATCACCGGGGGGATGATGTGACGCCGGGATTGAATTAAAGGAGCCAAACATGAGTTGTGACAGTGCATGCGCCGAGAATGAAGCGGCGGCCATCATGCGGAAAAGCATCCTGCCGGTCCTCAAACAGGTGGACGACCCCGACATCAAAAACCGGATCCGGCAGTTCTGGAACGACACCATCGTCCCGTATTTTCTCACGCTGGAATCCATTGACCGCGCCATCAAAAACGGCGAGATCGATCCTCCGGAAGCCAGCGTCCAGGTGACCCGCGCCACCGACGCCGCCCTGGCCACGGGCGATCAGCTTGAAGAAGAGCTTAATGACCCCGAGTTGATCCGGAAAGTGAAAGACGCCTTCCGGATGACCGGCGCGCCCTACGGCCTCCAGTCCGATTTCGTCCGCCACGCCTTCGAAAAACCCGGCGGATACCCCGGCGACTACGAAACCCTGGAGTTCATTTACAACAACACGCCCACGTCCAAGGGCTTCGGCTACTGCGCCGACGAGACCTTTCTGGCCAACGACTACGCCAGGGCCGTCCGCAACCGCAAAGACAAAATGAAGCAGATCCTCAAAGACTATCTGTCAGGCGACCCCCAAAACGCCCAGATCCTGAACGTGGCCTGCGGCGCCTCCCGAGACCTTCGGGAACTGTTTGCCGAAAACACCTTCACCCTGTCCGGCAAGGTGACCTTCACCCTCATCGACAAGTCCAGGGAGGCCCTTGATTTTTCCCTCCAGAAACTGGAAGACCGCCCCAACGGCGTCGACATGAAAGGTTTCAACCACAGCGTCTACGATTACCTGAAAGACCCCGAAACCCACCGGGACCTTCTGGGCCCCATGGACATGGTTTACTCCATCGGCCTTGCGGACTACATTCCGGCCGACGGGTTCCGCGATCTGATCGGCTTTTTCTACAGCCTGCTCAAACCCGGCGGACGCCTTGTCATCGCCCACAAGGATTCGAAGAACTACCATCCCCTGACCCCGGACTGGTGGGCCGACTGGTCGTTCTACCTCAGGGACATCGAGGACGTGGTCAACCTGGCGAAATCCAGCGGCATCGACAACTACGAGCTTTCCATCGAGCAGGAAGACGACACCAACATCATCTTCTTCCTGATCATCCAGAAGAAATAAGCAGCATCCCCGGTCCGGGCATCCTGCCCGGACCGGGGACGATAACGAGAACCGTGACCCAGTCCCCAAACCGAATCATGGGCGCCCGCCGTACGAAACCCCGTCTGACCGCTGAATCGGCATACCTGCTTGGCACGGTTCTTTTTGCCGTACTTCTGTGCGTCCTGCCGGTGCGCCTTCCGGCCTCGGAGACGGACAGCTTCACCGACCGCTGTGCGCCGCTGCCGGACAGCACCGACCGCCTGAATCTCATGGTCAACGAAGGACTCGACGAGGCCGTCCGAAACGCCAACCGTGTCGCAAAGCGCCGCTACATGCAGACCAACTATCCCTTCAGCGGCCGCAAGGGCACGGACTTCTGCAACGCCGAGGATCTTTACAGGCAACTCCGGCTGTTGTTCGCCCGAAAGTTCATCGGTCAGATGGAAGCCGACATCAACCGTCTCCCGGCCGGCCTGATCATGAAAGTCGACCTTGACCACTCCGTGTACCGTGACTTCCCCTTCGAAAAATCACCGACGCTGGTGGCCCTCGGCACCATGGGGGCCCTTGTCCGTGTCGGGGATCACCGCATCGGCGCAGACAAATTCGGTCATTTTTTTTCCGAAGGCTGGACGGAATACACACTGGCTTACGGTGAGCCCGGCCCCGATTTTTTCAAGGCCCTCACTTACGGCGTCATCACCGAGAGCCTGTATTACGGCGTGCTGACCACCGGCGTTTTTTCCCACGCGGACCTTGCGGCGAACCTCAACGGCATGCGCTTCTACAACGCGCTTCTCGGAAACGGCGACGACCCGCTCACGAAACACCGGCCCGAGCCCTACGTGAAATGTCTGAACCGGACATGGGAGCGTGTTCGTGATTTTGACTGGAAAGACTATGTGGACGCAGCCTGGGACGAAGGCGTGAATTTCAATTATTTCAGGAATGAAGCGTTGCTCCGTTTTGCTCTTTCACGCATGGAAGACGAGCTTCGGCGCCAGGCGGAAGACTGCGACTGCCGGATGGACCCGGACGACAGGGACGCCCTGGCCGAAAAATACGCTGAATTTGCCGGCCATGTGCTCAACCTGGACCGACCGGCCGTTTTGCCCGAAAACCTGACCCCCGAGCATCTGATCCTGGAGAAGCTTCATCAGGCACTGCCCCGGGACCATATCATCCGTCAAACCCTGCCCGGCCTGTTTTCCACCGATACCCCCGCCCCCTGAATCAGGACGGATTGAGCACCTTTTCAAGACGCATCAGATCCTCATCCTTACCCACGGCGATCACCGTGTCTCCGGCCTTGAAAACGGTTTCGAAGGAAGGGTTGAAGGCCATGTGGCCGTCGGCTTTTTTGATGGCGATGATGATCAGGTTGTATTTCTGACGAATGCCGGTGTCTTTGAGCATGATGTCGACCAAGGGGGACTTTTCCGTCACCGGCAGTTCTTCCATCTGGATATCCTTGTGTTTGCGGGTCACCGCCAGATCGAGGAAGTTGGTTACCGTGGGCCGGAGGATTTTCTGAGCCATGCTGGCCGCGCCCATGTCGTAGGGCGATTCCACCAGATTGGCCCCGGCGGCCCGAAGCTTGGATTCGGTCTCCTTGTAACTGGACCGTGCCATAATGAGAATGTCCGAATTGAGCTGGCGTGCGGTGAGAACGAGAAAGACGTTGTCCGTATCCGTGGCCAGGGCCGCCACCAGCCCCCTGGCCCGCTCGATCCCGGCTTTCAACAGACAGGACTCGGATGAGGCATCGCCGATGATGTAAAGCCGTTTGTCCTCCTCCAGAACGGGCACAAGGTCCCGGTTCTGTTCAATGACAACGAAATCCATCCGTTTGTGAAGGGTCAGCTGATGGCAGAGCACCTTCCCGATGCGCCCGTAACCGCAGATGATGTAATGATCTTTCAGATGATTCATTTTCCGGTCCAATTTTCGCCTCCCCAAAACGGCCCTGATCCGTCCTTCGACCATGAACTGAACAATGGCCCCCACCACGTAGATAAAAAAGCCCCCCCCGATGAAAATCAGGACGAGGGTGAACATCTTGCCCGCCTGGCCCATGGGATGGACCACCCCGAACCCCACGGTGGTAAGGGTAATCACCGTCATGAACAGGGCGTCCATGACACTCCATCCTTCGATGGCCACGTAGCCCAGCGTGCCCAGGATGATGATCAGGGCGAGAAGGATCAGAGAAACGATAAACTGACGGTTACTGGTCACGTCGGTTGTCCTGAATGAAAGAAAATGCCGTCAACAGACTGAAAAAGACAAACGCACATTACACCGGAAGCGGTTTTTTTCAAAACAAAAACACCGACATTGACCTCCGGCATGCTTATTTCCCGCAGGACTCCGACACAAGGACCTGCCCCCGCGACGTAAAGGAAATACCCTGCTGGCTCTGAGCGCCGATCATCACCGCCTCGACAATGGGCGGATTGACCGGCCGGTCCGAGGTCCATTCCACCATGAAATTGGCCCCCGAGCCCCCGCTCTTGTCGCTTTCGGGGATAACGTAGCGAAGCGATTCCAGGGGCTTGAGCGTTTTGGGTCCCGTGAGGTAATGTTTCAGGTGCATGCCCTGGGTTGCATAATAATCGACCACGGTGATCGTGATGGACCGGCCGGGATCCACATTGCGGACACTCAGGGTCACCGCCAGGAGAAAGGGCCGTTCCGTGTTACCGCTGTAGATATGGGAATACGCCGGCACGTAGATTTTCTGGCCCCGGCTCAAACCGGTGCAGTCCCCGGCAAACAGCAGGGCCGGAAACACGACAAGAAACAAAACGGTTGTCAGGATGAAACACCCCGGGCGTTTTCCCCGAACGGCATCGGCGGTCTCCCCGGACCTGAAACCGGATACCCCTTCACGTTTTTCATTCATGATACGCTCCTTTGATGACCTTTTACGAGATCACCACCGTGACGGCTTCGTAAAACGTCCGTTTTTAAGCGTTGCACGTCATCCTTCGTCACCCTCCGAATGGTACGCCATCACAGACAACCCCGTCAAGCCCGATTCCGTCTGTACCATAACCGTCCCAGCCATCCCTGATAATGCCAGCCGATGGTGGGCAGCACGCCGCGGGATCGCAGCCAGAACCCTTGGGGAATAGCCTCGTCGGAGGTGGGACATGAGCCCAGCGGAATCTTTGCCGTAACGATACCCTGCCCCTCTTCATGGGAGCGGAACGCGACCACCCGGCCCGTGCCGTCCACCACGGCCGCCCCGCCCTTGAAATGACCGCGATAGGAAAGGGGCGGCAGACCGAGAAAGCCGCCGTCCACCCTGCCGCAATGGGCGGCATGAATGACGGGAGCCCCCACCAGTCGGGCCGTATCCTGAACACATCCGATGGCGTTTTGACCATTGTCCCGTTCCCAGGACCTTCGGATCAATCCGGGAAGCACATCGGGCAGGCTCCACCAGCATGATCCGCCCATGATCACATCGACCCGTCCCCGGAGTCTCCGGGCGGTCATGGTCCGCATGAACTCCCAGCACACGGCGGCCCCGACCCGAAGGCCGCCATGGGTGCCCAGCACCCCGGTGTCGTCCGGATCACCGCCCTCGTAAAAGGCATTTTCCCACATGGTGGGCAGATCCTTGTCGTACCGTCCCACGAGCTTCCCGTCCGCAAAGGCCAGATACCGGTTCCGGACCGACCCGTCGTCGATACGGCAGAGAAATGACCCGCCGATCATCACTCCGTGCCGGGCCGAAAGATCCCTGAGAAACGAGGCCGCAGTTCCGTCTTCGGTCTCGACCCGATCCGCAAGTTCAGGCAGAAAGGCCACGCCGGTATTAAAAAACTCCGGCAGGGCGATCCACATGGCCCCCTCCGCCACCGCCCGAAGAGCCAGTGTCTCGCATCCGTTCATGTTCGCCGATACATCGCCGACCCTCACATCGAGCTGCACCGCAGCCACCCTGACCGTCTTTTCCATGTCCTGCCCTCCCCTGATCACCGTAAATAATCCAAACCAGTAGACCGATGGCCATGAAACACCCCTCAGCCGCCCCACTCCGGGGCACCGGCATGATCCGTCCCGATGTCGTTCCCGGGGCTGACGTCAAATTCATTCACACCTGCCCGCCGCTGTCAAGGGCAGGTCTTTCCAAAGCCCCTAACCCTTCAGCCAGATTCAATATCGCCACACAATGAGGCCAAATATGCCCATCAGCAGGCAAACTCCTGGTTTTCAAGGAAAAAAGACGGACCGCCCCCATCGATGTGGCGTCTTCGCCCCACCCGGTGACGTTCAGCCCCCTTGCCGTCAACGGTCCGATCAATCCATTTTATCTCTTGATTCCAAACGGTTACTTTTTTTCATCATCCTTTGTCACATCACTTGCAATCCGCTGGGGCCACAAACACCATGACCCATAAACGACACAAAGGAAAAATGAATGGCACAACTTATCGCAGACAGACGGGATGTTGACTTTGTCCTTCATGAGCAGCTGGACGTCGCGGCTCTGGCAAAGGAAGACCGATTTTCGGAATTCGGGAAAAAAACCGTGGATTTGATCGTGGGCGAGGCCCGAAACTTCGCCGTCAAGGAAATTCTGCCCCTCCAGAAATTGAGCGACCGGGGCTGCACGTTCAACGCCGGAACCGTCACGGTGCCCGAGGAGTACCACCGGGTGTTCAAGGCTTACAACGAGGGGGAATGGCAGGCCATGACCGACGATCCGGCCTGGGGCGGCCAGGGCATGCCCAAGGTCGTTTCCATGGCGGCCAACGAGTACTTTTACGGGGCCTGCAACGCCTTCATGCTGTTTCAGATGCTCAGTCACGGAGCCGCAAAACTGGTGGAGAGTTTCGGCACGGACACGCAGAAAAAGCAGTGCCTGAAAAACATGTTCTCGGGGAAATGGTCCGGCACCATGCTCCTCACCGAACCGGAAGCCGGGTCCGACCTGGCCGCCGTTGCAACCACGGCAACCCCCAACGGCGACGGCACCTACTCGCTCTCGGGCAACAAAATTTTCATCTCCGGAGGGGACCATGACATGGTGGAAAACATCATCCATCCCGTCCTGGCCCGCATCGACGGCGCGCCTTCCGGCATCAAGGGCATTTCCCTGTTCCTCGTGCCCAAATACCGCATCAACGAGGACGGAACCTTGGGTGAATTCAACGATGTAATCTGCACAGGCATCGAGGAAAAGATGGGCCTTCACGGCAACTGCACCTGCTCGCTCACCCTGGGAAGCAAGGGGAAATGCATCGGCACCCTTCTGGGCGGAGAGAACAAGGGCATGGCCTGCATGTTCCAGATGATGAACGAAGCCCGACAGATGGTGGGTCTCCAGGGATTCGCCAATGCAAGCGCCTCATACATGTACGCCCTGTCCTACGCCCGGGAGCGTATCCAGAGCAAGGAGCTGACGGCCCCCGGCGGGTCTTCTCCCGCCCCGATCATCCGGCATCCCGATGTCCGCCGCCAGCTGATGGTGATGAAGGCCTGGACCGAGGGCATGCGCAGCCTGATCTACTACGGAGGTCTCTGCCACGATCGCATGGCCGTCGCGAAAACCGAGGAGGAAAAGGCCGCCTTCGCCTCGCTTCTCGAAGTCCTCACCCCGATCATCAAGGGGTATGTCACGGACCGGGCCTTCGACATCTGCAGCCAGGGTATCCAGGTGTACGGCGGATACGGTTACATCGAGGAATTTCCGGTGGCGCAGCTGTTGAGGGATTCCCGTATCTTCATGATCTACGAAGGGACCAACGGCATCCAGTCCATCGACCTGCTGGGCCGGAAACTGGGCATGAAAAACGGCAAACCTTTTATCGCCTTCCTCGATGAAATCCGCAAAACCATCGCCGAAGCCAAAAACGTCAGCGGCGTAGCGGTCCTGGCCGAAGCCTGCGACGCCTTTCTCACCCGGTACACCCAAACGGCCCTCACCCTGGCCAGAGTCGCCATGAGCGACAAGGTGCAACACGCCTATGCCTTTTCCCATCCCTTCCTCGACGTGACCGGCGACCTTGTCATGGCCTGGATGCTCTTGTGGAGAGCCGCCGTGGCGGCCCCGAACATCGGACGGAAGAAAAAGGACGACGCCTTTTACCAGGGCCAGGTCACCACGGCCCGTTTTTTCATCAACACCATCCTTCCCGCCACCCTGGGCAAACTGAGCGCCATCGACGCCTGTGACGGCGCGGCGGTGGAGATGGACGACGCCTCCTTCGGAAGCAGGTAGCGGCACCGGGCGAAGCATGGACGACGTTTGCCGCGACGGGGCCGTCGTCATCCATCTCACGACACAAAAAGGACAAAACGCCATGACGGATGACCATATGACACAACGCCAAAAAGCCCGACTCGTGATCGACCTGTTCCACAGGCTTGTCATGCACCACGCCCTCTGGTTCAACGAGGTCAGGCACCAGATGGGGCCGGACACAGCCATGGACACCCTGTGGGCGGTCTCGGAAAGAAGTTTTGAAATTCAGATGAAGCGGTTTGCCAAACAGTTTGATGTCCCGATGGAGGGGGGTGTTCCCGCCCCCCTGCTTCATCTGGACGAAACGGTCCGTGACGAACTGATGAAAAACATAGCCGTCAACTGGCTGGCCAATGACGGCGTCTGGTTCCAGGCCGTGGAATCCGAACACGGCATGAACGATGCAAAACGATGCAACGACTCGTGCTGGGCCCGGTTTTCACCCCTTGAGGCCTCATCGATCAAACGGGTGCTGGGGCTTCCGGAAAAACCGGGGCTTCCCGGCCTGAAGCGCGCCCTTTCCTACCGACTGTACGCGTTTATCAACGAGCAATCGATCCACGACGAAACAAAAGACAGCTTTGTGTTCCAGATGAACCATTGCAGGGTTCAGGCCGCCCGAAAGCGGAAAAACCTCGACGACTACCCCTGTAAATCGGCGGGTCTCGTGGAGTATGCCTACTTTGCAAAAACCATTGACCCGCGCATCGAAACCGAATGCATCGGCTGCCCTCCTGACAGCCGGCCCGACGACTGGTTTTGCGCGTGGCGTTTTTCAATCAAACAATAACAAAAAGGAATCGTAAGATATGAATGATGTAGTCATCGTAAGCGGCGCCCGGACAGCCATCGGCGCCTTCGGAGGATGTCTGAAAAGTGTCTCGGCCATTGACCTGGGGGCCCTGGTCATCCAGAACGCCCTTCTCAAGGCCGGTCTGCGTCCGGTGGTCAGCGACAAAACGGCCTCCTATGCCCCCGAAAAACTCAAAACCGCCGAACCCCCGGCCATCGATGCCCCCAGCAAGGCCTGGGACAAGGCCCTGACCCCCGTGGCGGTGGACGAGGTGATCATGGGCAACGTGCTCACCGCAGGTCTGGGCCAGAACCCCGGCCGCCAGGCCATGATCCGGGCCGGGGTTCCCAAGGAAACGCCGGGATTCACCATCAACAAAGTCTGCGGATCGGGCTTGAAATCCATTGCGCTTGCCGCATCCGCCATCATGAACGGCCAGGCCGAAGTCGTCATCGCCGGAGGCCAGGAAAGCATGAGCAACGCCCCCATGGCCTTGCAGAAAGCCCGCTGGGGCCACCGCATGGAACTGACCGGCGTCGGCGAAATCCACGATCTGGTGGTCTACGACGGTCTCTATGAAATCTTCAACGGCTACCATATGGGGATCACGGCGGAAAATATCGCCTCCCTCTACAGCATCAGCCGCCTGGACCAGGACCGGCTCGCCTACCTGAGCCATCAGCGGGCCCTTGCCGCCATCAGGCAAGGAATGTTCAAGGATGAAATCGTTCCTGTGGTGATTCCGGGCCGCAAAGGCGACACGATTGTGGATACGGACGAGCGTCCCATGGAAACCACCATGGAAAAAATGGGGGCGATGAAGCCGGCCTTCCGGAAAGACGGTACCGTCACGGCGGGAAATGCCTCCGGAATCAACGACGGTGCCGCCGCCGTTGTCATGATGAGCGCAAGTAAGGCCAGGGAGCTGGGCCTTGAGCCCTGCGTCACCGTCAAAGGCTTCGCCGTGGGCGGCGTTGACCCCGCATACATGGGCCTGGGGCCCGTTCCCGCCGTGAAAAAGGTCCTCCATGACACAAAGATGAGCATCACGGACATCGACATGATCGAACTCAACGAGGCCTTCGCCGCCCAGGCCATGGGCTGCATGCTCGAGCTGGGCATCGATTTCGATCGACCCAACCAGCTCGGCAGCGGCATCTCGCTTGGGCATCCCATCGGATGCACCGGAGCCCGGCAAATGGTCACCCTGATCCATGAAATGAAACGAAAAAACAGCAAAACCGGCCTGGTCTCCATGTGCATCGGCGGCGGCATGGGCATGGCCATGATCGTTGAACGTTAGACCAATCTCTCCTGCGTAATTCCCTCGTGCCGCAGCCTGATGAACCCCCTCGGCTCAAGGGGCTGCGGCACACCTGTTTTCAAAACAGCTCACCCGGCCGGGCTTTCGCCAGGCCGGGTGAGTGGTTTATCAGCATCCGATATCCGAGGGGGACATCAATAGGTGAAAAATCCTTTGCCGCTTTTCCGGCCCAGCCATCCGGCCCGGACATACTTCCTTAGCAGCGAATGGGCTCTGTACTTGGAATCACCGAACTCCTGATAGAGAACATCCATGACGGCAAGGCAGACATCGAGTCCGATCAGGTCACCCAGGGCCAGCGGCCCAAGGGGATGGTTGGCGCCCAGCTTCATCGCGGTGTCGATATCCTCGGCGGTGGCGATGCCTTCGGCCAGAATCCCGGCGGCCTCGTTGATCATGGGGATCAGAATCCGGTTGACCACAAAGCCCGGCGCTTCGGCGACTTCCACCGGTTCTTTCCCGATCTCAAGGGAAACGGCCTTCACCTTATCGAAGGTATCCTGGGAGGTGGCCACACCCTTTATGATTTCCACGAGTTTCATCACCGTGGCGGGATTGAAGAAATGCATGCCGATGACCTTGTCCGGACGGCCGGTGGCTGCGGCCACGTCGGTGATCGACAGGGACGAGGTATTCGAGGACAAAATGGTTTCGGGTTTGCAGATTCCGTCGAGGTCCTTGAAAATCTGTTTTTTGATCGCCATGTTCTCAACGGCCGCTTCGACCACCAGGTCGCAGTCGGCGGCGAGAGTCAGATCCGTGGTGCCAATGATCCGTGCAAGGAGTTCATTTTTCGCCCCCTCGTCCATCTTGCCTTTGGAGATGCCGCCTATGCCCCGTTTGACGAAGGCGTCATCAAATGAGGCGACAGATGCACATGACGGGGCGGTGCCGTCACGATCGAGCCCCGTACGGCAGACGGCCGGCGCACGATTTTGCCTTGCGGATTGACCCCGCATGCGATTGACGGTAACCTTGACGGCTTCGTAAAAAGTCCGATTTCTGCGTTGCGCTTCATCCCTCGTCACTGCGGCGTACCCGAAGTACGCCTCATTCCTCGGGATTCGCGACGCCTTGAACTCGAACTTTTTTCTTTGCCGTCATTTGATGACTTTTTACGAGTTCATCAACATAGCTCGATCTTAAAAAAGGATCGAAGATTTCAACATGGGAGACAACACGATGCATCCTGTTTTTATCGTCACAGGCCTCTCGATTATCGCAACCGCGGTTGTCGGCTGTTCCGTGTCGACACCCCCGCCTTCGGTGTTCAACACACCGCCAGACATCACCCGAATCATTGCCGACAGGCTTTTGCCCCATGGGTCGGAATGCCCTCCGCCGCACACCGCCGCCGTTTACGCCTACGATATCGATCATGACCGCCGTCTGATGCTGATAGCCGTTGCCGACTACCTGTGCACCGGCTCCAATTCCTTTCTTCCGGTCGTCCTTGAGGATGGGTCATGGCGTGCAGGGGAATTCATGGATGGGGCCCCGTCCATGGTTGTCATGGAAAACGATGACAGTCTCTGGCTGGTCACCCAATGGCAGATCGAAGGAACGTACCCCGCCCTTTTCCACAGCGCAGACGGTGTCTCCTGGCGCGAAATCCCCCTGCCTGCCGGAAGAGATGTGGACTGCTGCTTCGAACGGCTGACCCGCCTGTGCGTCACCGACGAGACGATCCGGATCACCCTTGAGGGCGATTCCGACGAACGCAGGGAATTCTGGACAGGAGACCGCCAGGGGCACGACGGCCTGACCCTGCGCTGGTTCAAAACACCCCCTCCCGCCCGGGTTCCGGGCGACTGCCCCGACCTTCCCCCGAAACGCGGACGCTGGGTCCCGTCCCCTGAAACATCAAGCGACGGCATGGAACGACACAAAGGGGTGGAGATACACAATAGCATAAGGAAACACCTTGACTGATCAGTCCGTGATGACGTACGATCCATATCATCCTCATCTTGTTTTTTCCGAGGCCCTTATCACCACTCCGGGAGATAAATTATGTTAATTCAAAACAATAAAACAGCATTCTGTTTTGCTCTCTATGTCGCAGTATTTTTCTTTGCGACCACTCACATCGTTCAAGCAGAAACGGTTAAAGAGCACCCTGACGTCCTTCCCTTTCCAGGGTCCGTACTTGCCGAAAAAATGTCAAAATACAATAAATTCAATAGTGCTCAATTTTACAGAACCCATCCGCAAACAAAAAAGAAAGAAACGATTAACGTTAAAGGTGAATATTATTATCTTTTGTATGAAGTCAGAACAGCATCCGGAGACAGGGTAAGAGACATTTCAAAGACAGAATTTTTTGAACACTTCAGGAAAACGGCAAAGGGAAAAGGCGGTGAGATCATCTATGAAGATCAGTCCTACCTGATATTTTCAATTCCCGGCAATCAGGGCTCTAAAGTCTGGTGCAAACTTAACGTAACGGCAAATATGGGGCAGCAATATGTGCTGATTGTTGATGAAAAATCGAGTGAACCTGAAATGTCTTCGGGCACCAGTTTTCAAGAAAAAAATGCGCCGGAACAACCCTATTATTCAAATCATGCGGTAAATGTTTCAGGAAAAACATCCGGCATCCGCTATGTTGACCAGACGACAGTCACTGTCCCGGAAAATGAATTGGTAAAATTGAGTCTGCCGTCTACAACGCCTCTGGCGGACATTCAACATGTGAGACCCGACATTGAACTCAAAACCGAAGACAAAAAAATCTCCGTTACCAGTCCCGGGAAAGATGAACATTGGATGGGTGGCAATTCATATCGGATAAGCTGGTCCGGGGCACATACCGACAGCATGGTAAAAATCGATTTGGTTTATGTTGCACCGACCCACGAAAAGGTCCTTGAAATTGCATCATCCACTGAAAATGACGGTAGTTTTGAATACCTCCTCCCTGTAGGAATCAGCTGGAAACACTGGCATAACCGGATTCGCGTCTCATCGCCTGATGATTCCGCAGAGGGATTTTCAAAAGCGTTATCGGTATTTACAGATGACGTCGACATAGAATGTCGCATCATGAACGTCAAACAGGCATGGGAACGTGACTTTTATGTTGTATACAGCGAACGTGATGAATGGCTGGAATTTGAAATATGGCTTCGTAACCTTGGCATCAAAAAGCCGGTTAACATACAAACCGTAGTCGTAAGGCTGGTAAAGGAGCCTGAAAATGTTGTTGTATTTCAGGAAGAATGGGGATTCTCCAACATATACCCCATTGTCTGGTATAAGACGCCGGAACCCAGGAAAGTCAACATATCAAATTTCAGAATGTGGAAAGATCTTACTGAAAACGTCAACCTGAACAGTGGATCCTATCGGCTGGACGTTGAGGTCGATCCTGACAACCGGCTTGGCGAAAATGCCGCTTTCAGAGACAACAATAAAGATGTAAAATTTTTTCGAATCAAGTAAAAGCCAACCCCCTATCTTTTTTTCGCCCGTTTCACGGTTTTTCCCATACCAGCGACCATTTGCCCAGGGCCGGTCACCTCATTCGGCCCGAACCCGGCCTTCGGACCCCTTGTCCCCGGCAATCAACTCATAGGTTTTTTGGGGGGTCAGCCCTTTTTCCTTCTGGTGGGAGACGTAAATGACGGTGGTCCGGCTCTGGTCGGCGATGGTGTTGACAAGGGCGGTAAGCACGGAAACCTGGCGGTCGGAAAGGCCATGGGCCGGTTCATCGAGGATCAGAAGGGGCGGATGCTTGATCATCGCCCGTGCAATAAGGACCATGCACTGCCGTTCATCCGTAAGGTCGGAAAACCAGGTGTTTTTGACATCACCCAGACCGATCAGATCGATCCATTGCCCGGCCAGGTCCCGCTGCAGGGACGACGGCTTTTTGTACAACCCGATGGAATCGAAAAGCCCGGAGACGACCATGCTTTCAACGGTGTGGCTGCCGTTGAACAACACGGTCATGGACGGGGTCACATACCCGATCTTTTTCTTGATGTCCCAGATGCTTTCACCCGATCCTTTTTTCCGGCCGAAAAGAATCAGGTCCTGGCCGTAGGCTTTGGGATTATCCCCCGTGATCATCGTCAGAAGGGTGGTTTTTCCGGCGCCGTTAGGGCCCGTCAACTGCCAGAACTCTCCCGGCCGGATGTCCCAGCAGATGGTGTTCAGGATCTGTTTGTCCCCATAGCTGACCGACACTTTGTCGAACCGGATAAAAGGCAGGTCAAAGGGTTCGGTTTCGCCCAGAGGCGGGGGGACCGTGCCGTTCAGGGTCACGTCCGTCTTATCTGAATATCTTTGACGATACGCGGCAGGCGTCCCCGAAAACACGACGGTATCGTTTTCAAGGCGCAGCACGTCCGTGATGAATGGCAGGATGTTCTCCGACCTCCGAAAGACCTGGATGAGGGTCATGGTTCGGGACAGCTCTGAAAGGTGCGACACCAGATGCCCGCGCGAGGCCTGGTCCAGCATGTCAAAGGCATTTTCAAGAACGAGGAAATCCGGGTTTTTGGAAAGAAGGTGGTTCAGCAGGGCCTTTTTCTGCTCACCGCTTGAATAGGTCCGGATACTGCGACCGTCATGCTGTGTGAGCGAATAATCATCGTGTATGTACTCTTCCCGGATAAACCAGTTGAGCGTGACCCCTGAAAAAAGCGCCCCGGTTTTCCCTTTCAGATGTCCGAACGGTGCAGGCCCCTGGCCCTTTAACAGACTTCCGATCAACCCCGATTCCACGGTAAGCCCGGAACCGTCTATCGCCCAATGTCTGTTCTGATCCATCGTAGTCCCCATCCCCGCTACACTGTTTCACTCACGTCACTATCGTTATCCCCACACCACACTCTGAGAGCCTGTTTTGTTTTTTTGTCTTCAAACTCGTACCATGAATCGAGCAACCCCCTGCGGAGCAACAGACCCGTGATCGAGGCGTCGGGTTGAAACGCAAAATCAAACTCATTCTCCCGATCCTTATAAAACACGAGACCGATCAAAATCAATCAAACATGGCAACATGCCGGGCATTTTTTATGGTTGAGAGCCGGAACGGCGGGCATCGAACATCCCCGAAAGACCCCTGGGACCCGCATCCCGTCATGGAGCCGGCCCCCCATTTACCCGAACAACAACGACACCCGCACGGACGAGCGTCTTTCGGGTTAAGGAACGAAACCCGGCAAAGCACGACATCAACGTAAACTAAGACACACTTCGAAAAATAACCGCCGCAAAGGGCCTGACCGCAGCGCTTTACTTCCTGAACTTTTCTTATAATATTGCGTTTCATGTCAAGTATTTATCCGCGATTTCGCCCATCTCAATCAAAAAGACGATGACAACAAGGGAGTCGATCACGATTTTAGAACACGCGGCAAAGAAAAATTGACTGAACGAGAAATAGTTGTAGACAAATAAAAAAAAGGCGGGGTAAAAGTGTAAACACAGCACGAGGTGGGAAGTGTTCACGGAAACGGACGGATAAATCATTGATCAAAACGTCGTCCGACCGCAAGCCCTGTCCACTTTCCAGGACGCTTTTCCATGTTTCACCTCTAATATCCGAATAGGTGGAAAATTGTTCACCAAAAACCGTCTATTTGAAAACATGGAAAATAACCCGGCCAATTTTCCATTTTTGCCCCTTTAATATCGCAATAGATGGAAAATTGTCCATGACATAGGGTCAATAGATGGAAAATTTTCCATCTATCAACAATGTTGGCAGTCGGACGAACGCCTGGATAAAAAGTAGAAAATTGTTTTGCTCTTTCAAAAAGAAATGTTGTAAAGAAATCGGAGTTCGGGCTTTCTCCTGTTGAACGACTTTTCAAATTCAACCGCTGTCTCGTTCAGGGTGGCCCATCTGCTCAACCCTTGTGCCGGTTTCCGTCTCCCTCGTTCTTAGGGCGGCCCGCACGTTCGAATGCTTTCACGACTTTGATCAGCGTTTGGTTCTGGTTGTTCTTTGTCACACTTGGCATATTGTTTCCACGTTCCCCGGCATTGGGTTCATCACGTCTTGTTCCCCACCCATTCGTCACCGTGAATCAATCTGCCAACAATTGCTTCCACCGGACCGGGCTACAGCTTGTCCCTTTTGGAAGTCTTTAGTTTATCAACCTTTTTCGCCCATCTGCCCGGCGTCTCGT